>NZ_JBVYOL010000004.1:0-161955 GCF_056120505.1 Paenibacillus sp. sgz302164
AGTGAAGGATCGCTCTTTCAAACGGAACAAACAGACAAAAGCTAACAAATTCACGAAGACCAAGCGGCGGGGGCTATAACCGCTTAACCTGACAACATTGGGGGCGAGCCGCCGGAGATGGCTCGTGCTGGCCGGAACGGCTTGGCAGCTGGGGGAACTGCATGCGGCTAGCAAAACCTGCGAAAGTGCAGGCTTTTTCATCGTAAGCGCCCCGTTTTAGGGGAAAGCCTGCAAAAGTGCAGGAATTTCCGCATACGGCGGGTCTGAGCAAGGTTTTACGCGGAAAAGCCTGCACATTTGCAGGAATACTTCGCGGCAAGCGCATCAAGGGAGCGAAAGCCTGCACAATTGCAGGCTTTTTGCGCGCCGCGTGAAAGAGGTGCATGAGTTATTGTGCGCCGCGTCAGCGGAGGCGCTTGCGTTATTGCGCGCCGCGTCAAGCGGGGGCGCTTGAGTTATTGTGCGCCGCGTTAGAGGGGGCGCTTGAGTTAATTGCGCCGCGTCAGCGGGGGCGCTTGAGTTAATTGCGCGCCGCGCCAACCAAGGCGCTTGCGTTTTGGTGTTCGCCGCGTGCGGGTCGGGACATATTTTCATAGTTCTGTGGATAGGATTAAACATAACAAATGGTACTATCCCGGAGGAGTCCTATGAAGAAAACCTACGCGGCAGCAATTGCTGCAATCATCGTTATCGCCGTGATCGGCCTCTATCGGCTGATTGAGCCCGGACGCTCGCATACGGACGGAACTGCTGCCGATGCACCCCAGTTGCAGGCACCTCCGATTGGGGACGAGCAGCCCCGGCAGGAAAGCGCCTCAACTATAGTTGAGGCGGGCTGGAACGAGCCGGCGCCGAGTGAGACGCCGGCCGTACTCGCGGCGGCCAGCCCTGCTCCGGCGTCCGTCGTGGCAAGCGTGTACGCGGTACAGAGCGCGGCCGCCGCCACGGAACGGGCGGAAAGCGATTCACGCCCTGTGTCCATTCCCGTGCTGAATTATCACAGCATCGGCGACGAACCCGGCAATTCGCTGGTGCTTCCCCAGAAGGAGCTGGCTTTGCAAATGGAATACTTGCATGAGCACGGTTTTACGCCGCTTAGCCTTGCGGATTTTATGCTCATCCTCGAAAAGAAAAAAGCCGCGCCCGCGAAGCCGGTTCTGCTTACTTTTGACGACGGCTACGCCGATAACTATACGCTGGCGAAGCCTGTGCTGGAGCGTTATGGTTTTCCGGCTACGTTGTTTATGTCGCCTGGCGCCGTCTCCCAGGACGGCTATCTGAACTGGGAGCAGGCCAAAGCGATGCAGGCCGCAGGCTGGGACATTCAACCTCACAGCATGACGCACCCGCATCTGCCGCGGCTTTCCGCCGAAAAGCAAAAAGAAGAGATTGTGGAAGCGGGCAGGCTTATTGAGGAGCACCTCGGGGTCAAGCCTGTCGTGTTCTGCTATCCGTATGGAGAATTCAACAAGCAGACGCTGCAAATTTTGAAAGATTCGGGGTACCGCTACGCGTTTACGATCAACCAGGGGCGCACGACGCCGGATCAGGACCCTTTTCAGCTCAAACGCATTTATGTGGACAGCGAAAACAGTATGAAGATATGGATTAGAAGGCTCGGCAAGCAGCAGTAACTCATAAGCCTATGCCGTTAAAAGCGAGTGGAAAATACGGAATAGCTTGTACGTAACATGCGATCCGGCTATAATCTATGTAGAGATAACGATTCTCACCCTAAAAACAAAAACGATTAAGGAGCATTAGAATGGAAAAAATTCTTATTTTCGGCCACAAAAATCCGGACACGGATACGATTTGTTCGGCTATCGCTTACGCGGATCTGAAAACGAAATTAGGCCAACAAGTTGAAGCTGTGCGCCTGGGCAGCATTAACGGCGAAACCCAATTTGCGCTCGATACGTTCAAGGCTGAAGCGCCGCGTTTGGTGGAAACGGTTGCGAACGAAACGAAAACCGTCATTTTGGTGGATCACAATGAGCGGCAGCAAAGCGTTTCGGACATCGATCAAGTTCGCGTGGCCGAAGTTATCGACCATCACCGCATCGCCAACTTCGAAACAAGCGGTCCGCTGTACTACCGCGCCGAGCCGGTAGGATGCACAGCGACGATTTTAAATAAAATGTACAAAGAAAACGGCATCGCCATCGACAAAAATATCGCCGGTCTTATGCTGTCCGCGATTATTTCGGACTCGCTGCTTTTCAAATCGCCGACTTGCACGCCAGAAGACGTGGCCGCAGCCAAAGAACTGGCTGAAATCGCCGGTGTAAACGCCGAGGCTTACGGTCTTGACATGCTGAAAGCCGGAGCGGACCTGAGCGACAAAACGATCGCTCAATTGATTTCGCTCGACGCCAAAGAGTTCCAAATGGGCAGCTACAAAGTGGAAATCGCCCAAGTCAACGCCGTGGATACGAACGACGTTCTGTCCCGCCAAGCGGAGCTTGAAGACGCTTTGAACGGTATTATCGCGGAAAAAGGCCTGGACTTATTCCTGTTTGTCGTCACTGATATTTTGAAGAACGATTCCATCGGTTTGGCCCTGGGTCGTTCCGTGCAAGCCGTCGAGCAGGCATATAACGTGAAATTGGTCGATAACAAAGCGACTTTGAAAGGCGTTGTATCCCGCAAATCGCAAATCGTTCCGCAATTGACCGATATTTTCAACAAGCTGTAAGCATAGCGCATATAGGGATATCCCAAGCCTGTCGTCCTTAAGGATGGCGGGCTTTTTGCGCTTCGCATTTTCATGGAAGTTTATCTTAAACTTCATTTGCGGGCTTTTTTCGGAATGAATTTGCCGCCGGACAACCATACTAATCAAAGCTTCGGACAGCGGCAAAATGTTAAGCGA
Organism: Paenibacillus sp. sgz302164; assembly: GCF_056120505.1. Classification (NCBI taxonomy): domain Bacteria; kingdom Bacillati; phylum Bacillota; class Bacilli; order Caryophanales; family Paenibacillaceae; genus Paenibacillus; species Paenibacillus sp. sgz302164. Next base: position 2,876 of record NZ_JBVYOL010000004.1, read on the forward strand.
AAGTAGGCTGAATAGGATGCTCACCATAAGACGTATGCTCAGCTTGGCGGCGTTTGCACTCATGATTGCAGGAGCAGCGGCACCGAAAACCGCTCATGCCGACGAACCTTATCCCATCGAAGAAGACATATGCATCGTAATTGATAAATCGAGTCATCTGCTGTTTGTCTATGTGAATGAGAGTGCGCCGTTTACGTTCTCGGTCGCTACGGGAAAAGGAAACTTGACGCCGGAAGGAGAGTTTCGCATCGCCAACAAAATCAAGTATCCGTGGTATATGAGAAAGCAAATCCCGGGAGGAGACAAGAGAAATCCGCTTGGCACCCGTTGGCTGGGCATCAGCGTTCCTAATACGGGCGGCTTCCGTTACGGAATTCACGGCACGAACAAGCCTTATTCCATCGGCCAGAGCGTTTCTTCCGGCTGCATCCGCATGCTGAATAAGGACGTAGAATGGTTGTTCAAACATATTCCGGTCGGCACGAAAGTTATTATTCAAGATTAGATTCGATTAATCGTAAAAAATACTATTTACAAACGAGGGTAAATGCGATAGTATGATTTCAGTTAGTAATTATTACAATTAAAATCCGTTGGCGGATTTTTCTTTTTTGCTAAATAATCGTAATAATTACATATAAACAAAAATGCTTGGTTCCGGATGCAGGGTCAAGCCGCTCGAAGGAGAGTGTTGAATAATGGCGGAATCGCAGCGGGTGCCGGATAAAAAGCTGCCTGTAACCGTATTAAGCGGTTACTTGGGCGCCGGCAAAACGTCGGTGCTGAATCACGTGTTGAACAATCGCGACGGTTTGAAAGTGGCCGTCATCGTTAACGATTTGAGCGAAGTGAATATCGATGCCGAGCTTGTGCGGGGCGGCGGGGGACTGTCGCGCACAGAGGAGAAGCTGGTGGAGATGTCGAACGGGTGCATCTGCTGTACGCTTCGCGAAGACTTGCTCCGCGAGGTTGAAAAGTTGGCTTTGGAGCGGAAGTTCGATTACATCCTGATTGAATCGACGGGAATCGGGGAGCCGATCCCGGTCGCGCAAACATTCACCTACATCGACGATGAGAACGGCATCAATCTCTCGTCTTTGACCGAGCTCGACTGCATGGTTACAGTCGTGGATGCCGCCCAGTTTTGGCACGACTACCGGTCGCGGGATAAGCTGAAAGACCGCGGGCAGGAAGCCGGCGAGGATGACAGCCGGGGCATCGTCGATTTGCTCATTAATCAGATTGAATTTTGCGACGTACTGATTATAAACAAGTGCGATCTCGTCAGCGAAACGGAGCTTGAGAAACTGGAAGCAGGGCTCCGCGGGCTCCAGCCGAAAGCGAAGCTGATCCGTACTTCCCATGGGCGAATCGAACCGAAGGAGATTTTGCATACGGGAAGATTTAATTTCGATGAGGCAAGCGGTTCGGCAGGCTGGATTCAAGAGCTGGAAAAGGAAGCGCATACGCCGGAAACGGAGGAGTACGGCATCTCTTCCTTCGTGTACAAGCGGAAAAAGCCGTTTCACCCGCAGCGGCTTGCGCAGTGTCTGGAGCGGTATCCGGGCGATATTATTCGCGCCAAAGGCTTGATGTGGATCGCCTCCAGAAATGCGCAGGCGATGGTGTTCGGGCAGGCGGGTGCTTCCAGACAGCTGACTGCGGCAGGCTTGTGGGTTGCGGCGCTGTCGGAGGAAGAGCGGCGGTTCCACTTCGGCGAACATTACCCCAAGTCCCCGGATTGGGACGACGTATGGGGCGACAGAGTGACGAAGCTCGTTTTTATCGGCATCGGCTTGAACAAGCCGGAGATCGAGCAGTTGTTCGATCGGGCGCTGCTGACCGAGCAGGAGATGAGCGAGCGCAATTGGCGGAGCTTTGCCGATCCGCTCCCCAGATCGTAGTCTATTTAACCGGCGGCGAGGAGGCTGCTTATGAATAATCGGCTGACGGATCATGACGCTTCCGCATCGGAAAGGCTGCAATCGATGATTCGCAGGCTTTCGCATCGCGGCGTCCGAATTACGAAGCAGCGCAGGCTCGCGCTTTGCTTTTTCCTGGAGACGCCAGGCTTTGCTTCGGCGATGGACGTGTATACGGATTTGGCGCACAAGTGTCCGGGTGTCAGCTATGACACCGTATACCGGAATATCCGTCTGTTTGCGGAGATCGGACTTATCGAGCAGTTCGTTCTGGACGGTTCCGTGCGGTTTAAGCTGAGCTGCAGCGGACACGAGCATTTTGAGCATTATCATTTGATTTGCGTTTCTTGCGAGAAAACGATTCCACGCGATTATGAGCCGCACAAGCTGTTTGCGGACCTTCCGGGGCAGTTCCAGCCGGTCAAGTACAAATTCGACGTGTACGGCTACTGTTCGGATTGCTCGGAGGGGCGCGAAAGCAGGCAGGCGGCGGGAAAATCGGAATGAGAGGAGTTCACCTAAGGCATGAGTGAAAATACGGCAAAAATTCCGGTTACGGTGCTGAGCGGTTACCTGGGCGCAGGTAAAACGACCGTGCTGAACCACGTTTTAAACAACCGCGACGGCCTTAAAGTGGCGGTTATCGTCAACGATTTGAGCGAAGTCAATATCGACGCCGGTCTGATCAAAGAAGGGGGAGGATTATCCCGGACGGAGGAAAAGCTCGTCGAAATGTCCAACGGCTGCATCTGCTGCACGCTGCGGGAGGATTTGCTGCGCGAAGTGGAGCGGCTGGCCAAAGAAGGTCGGTTCGATTACATCCTCATCGAATCGACGGGCGTCGGCGAGCCGGTGCCGGTTGCGCAAACGTTCACCTACATCGACGAGGAGCATCATATCGATTTGTCGCGGTACTGCCGCCTGGATACGATGGTAACGGTCGTCGACGCCTACCGCTTCTGGCACGATTTCTCCTCCGGGGAGACGCTGCTCGAACGCCGGCAGGCGGTCGGCGAAGACGATACGCGCGACGTCGTTGATCTGCTGATCAGCCAAATCGAGTTTTGCGATGTGCTGCTCCTGAACAAGTGCGACCTCGTCGATGAAGAGGAGCTTCAAGAACTGGAAGGGGTGCTGCGCAAGCTGCAGCCCCGGGCGAAATTGATCCGGACCGCGAACGGTCAAGTCGATCCGCGTGATATTTTGAACACCGGGCTGTTCAATTTTGACGAAGCGAGTGTGTCTGCCGGCTGGATGCAGGAGCTGGAGAACACCCATCATACGCCGGAGACCGAAGAATACGGCATCTCTTCGTTCGTTTACGAACGGCGCAGGCCTTTCCATACGAAGCGGTTTACCGCCTGGATGGCCGATTGGCCGGAAGAAATCGTGCGGGCCAAAGGCATGCTCTGGCTGGCGACACGGCACGACCTAGCGCAAAATATGAGCCAGGCGGGGCCCTCGATCCAGATCGGACCGGCCGGCTTCTGGGTCACTGCGCTGCCCGAAGCCGAGAAAGCTTCCATCTTGGCCGAGGAGCCTGAGCTGCTGCAGGATTGGGACCCGGTTTTCGGCGACCGCGTTACGAAATTCGTGCTCATCGGCATCGGGCTGGATAAGCCTGCGCTGATCGAATCGCTGGACCGCTGCTTGCTGACGGATGCGGAGATGCGGATGGATTGGAGCCGGTTCGCAGACGAGCTGCCGAATGCGTCGAACGAGCAGCTGGAGGAGCTGCTGGCCGGAATGGGCAAGTAAAACCGGGATTCCGCTTGGAAAGGAGGAAACACCGCATGCGCGTTACAATTACACTGGCCTGCACGGAGTGCGGGGATCGCAACTACACGACGACGAAAAATAAACGAAACACGCCGGGACGTTTGGAATTGAAAAAGTTTTGCCCGCGTCTGAACAAAGTTACGCTTCACCGCGAAACCCGCTAATGATACGAAGGAAGCCGGAGCAGGCCGCTCCGGCTTGTTGTCATTTGTTCAGTTCGGGAATAGGGTCGAAGTTCGGATATACGTAAGGAGTTCCCGGGTCCGGTATTTTTTCGACGCTCGTCGCATGGATCGTAAAAATATCGTTATTTTGATAGCTGCCTTTGTCGATCGTTCCCATGACTTTCACCCATGTGTCCTTGTCCAGATGGTTCGCTGTCGGAAAGTCGACCATCACGCCGTACGGCGAGGCGTCGGCCGAGCAGCACGAGACGGCGAACCGTCCGACGACGAATTGATCCTGTTTCATATCTTTTTCCCTGTATACAAATCCGGTCAGTTCGATTTTTTTGCCGAAAAAGTTTTGCTTGAACAAATCGATGGTGGACAAAACTTCCATGTAGATTTCCGGCTTCACGGCAATCAGATCGCGCTTGTAGAGGATCATTCCCATTTTCGCAAAATCTTCCGAATACTCGTCCGGCGCCACGAACATTTTTTTCAGCTGCTCATCCGTCACGCCGCCTGCTGCGGGGAGCGGTTGCGGAGCATTCGCTGCCGCCGACGGAGAGGGGGAAGGGGCAGCCGATGCGAGCGGGGCGAGCGCTTTGTCGCTCTCGGCCGCTGCCGCCAGCTGTTTGGTGATCGCTGCGGCCGCCGTGCCCGTCGATAAATTCATCCCTTTTTTGTCGGCCAGTGCGCTGCTCATTGCGGTATGGGGCAGCAAAAAGCCCAAAAGCAAAGGAAACACGAACAAGCTATAAGCGACCGTACTGCGCAAGCGCGAACGCGAGGGGGGATGTTCGCACCCGCAATCGGCCTGCTTTTTGCCCCACAAGGCGCCGATTCCGAGGTAGACCTGATAGATGGCGATGGAGTAGAGCGCGACGCTCGAATATTTGACATAGCTTTGCATGCGGGGGGCGATGTAGTAGGCCAGGTTGTCCGTTTTGGTCAAATAGACGATGAACATGGCGAATGCCAGCAAAATGCCGGCCCGCAGCAAGTAATGCGGCGCCAGCGAGCCGGAATGCGAATGCTGATGTACCAATGAATCCCTCTCCTGTCATTATGGGATGAAAAACAAACGTTCGATGAGCAGCGAGCCGAGCAGCACCGTGACCGCGATCAAAAGGCTGAGGAACAGGACGAACCTCGTTTTGAACACCGAGAGCAGCATCAGCGTGTTTTTGAAATCCAGCATCGGGCCGATCACCAAGAAAGTAAGCAGCGAACCTTTGGAGAACGTGCCCAAAAATGAAGAAGCGACAAACGCGTCCGAAGTCGAGCACAAGGACAGGATGTACGCAAAGCCCAACATGAACAAATGCGAGATGACGGGGCCTTGTCCGATGGCGACGAGACTTTCGCGGACGACGAACGTCTGGATCAGCGCTGTCAGCATGGCGCCGAACATAAGAAATTTGCCCATTTCAAAAAATTCTTCGGCCGCATGGGCCAAAGTCGCGGTTATCTTGTTCGGCTGGCGCTCGGGTTCGGGTTCTTCCGGCTGGAAGGAGGCCATGCTCGTGCGCAGCGGGCTGCGTTTGACCGTTTTGTACAAAACAAAGCCGATGAAGGCGGCTGCGAGAAAAGCCAGGCCCATTCGTGCATACACCAGATCGGTGTGCGTCCGAAAGGCCATGTAAGTAGCGGCGTAGACGACCGGATTCAGAATCGGGCCGGATAAAATAAAAACGACCGCGACGTAGACGGGCATTCCTTTTTGAATCAGCCGCCTGACCACCGGAATCATGCCGCATTCGCAAACCGGGAAAACGATGCCGATCAGGCAGGCGAACAGGATGCCGAGCGCCGGATGGCGGGGGACGATTTTTTGAATCAGCTTCTCGGATACGAATACCTGCAAAATGGAAGATAAAACGACGCCCAGCAGCACAAAGGGAATAGCTTCCAAAATAATGCTGATAAACATCGTTTTGAACGTTTGCAGGTTGGTTGTGTCGAGGAAAGCGGGTAGTTGGAGTGCCTGCAGCATATATGTACCTCTAAATAATAATATTTACGATTATTATAACGGATCGAATGGCCTTCGTATAGACGGGTTCAGGAGGAAATTTCAAACAGTCGCGACCATTCTTTCTCCAGCAGCGCAGCGTTCAGATCGATGCCGATGAAGACGACATAAGGATCGCCGGCAAACTGCGATGGCTCCCAATACGTTCTTTTTCCGGCAAATTGCATCAGCATCATCGTCCCCTGCGGCCCGCAAGCGACATATCCTTTTGCCCGTAAAAGCTGTTTGTTCCATCTGGCGAGAAACTGTTCCAGCCTCTGCCTGGATACCGATTCGGCCGTGTGCCAGGGCAGTGTGACGGTTTGCACGCGCGAGTAGGAGAGGTTTTGCTCGTGTTTGTGAACGTGGTCTTCTGCCTCACGCTTAACAGCCGTTACCGATTTGAGCATGCGGAAAGGCCGGACGGACAGCGGAGCGGGCTCGTGGGAGGCGATGCTGGCGAGCAAGGGGCTGACGTCGATTTGGCTGCACACGGTATGGACGATGAGCGATTTCTCGTTTTGCTTGCGAACGCTTTTTTCGATTTTGGCCAGCTGTGCAGGCGGGACGAGGTCGGTTTTGTTGATCAAAATCAGATCGGCCGCCTCTATTTGCTTCCGCAGCGTGGCGACAAGCTGTCTGTCGGAGGAGAAAATGCTGTTGTACTCCAGCACATGCTCGGCGTCCAGTACGGTGACGATTTGTTTCAGCGTCACAACGCCCAGAAGACCCGGTTCCGTCAGCGCGTCGGCGATTTCTTCCGGGTTGGCGACGCCCGTCAGCTCGATAAAGAGGACATCGGGCTTTTGCCCGAGCAGCAGCTTCAGGCTTCCGGCCAATTCCTCTTTTTTGCTGCAGCATACGCAGCCGTCCAGCAGCTTTTCGACCGCCAGCCCGGCAGCCTCGTCCACAATGTTCCCGTCCACGTCCTGCCTGCCGAGTTCATTCATCAAGATGCCCGGCCGCAAGCCGCGGTTTCTCGTTTCTTTCAACAATTGCATCAGCAGAGTCGTCTTGCCGCTCCCCAAAAATCCGCTTAATACGAAAACAGGAATTTTCATCGGGTTCCTCCATGAACGTGGTTGATGTTTTGTCACATACTTATTCTGAAAACCGGCGGAACATGCTATTAAAAAGTAATGATTACTATTAGCATAATGTGATCATACAGCAGCTCCAGGCTGCTTGGCAAATGCTGCGCGAGACGCGCGCCACTGCAAGCCGGAAAAAAAGCATTGACGAATAGACGGGACGTTGCTATGATCTAATACGTAATAATTACTATTTAATATCGAGTCGGCTCGATTTTCTTTTTCGAGTTTAATCGTAATAATTACATGTAAAAGAGGTGAGCTTATGCTGCTAGCATCGCTGAAACAAGTATCGTTCGGCTATCGGGACGTACCCTATCTGGAAGAGGCCAGCATCGACGTATTTGCCGGCGAATTCGTCGCCGTGACGGGGCCTAACGGCGCTTCGAAGACGACGCTGCTCAAGCTTATGCTTGGGCTGCTGCAGCCCTGGAGCGGAGAAGCGTACCTGGCGCCGTCGAACCGGGCGGGAAAGAAGCTCGTTGTCGGCTACGTCTCGCAGCAAATCGCCGCATTCAACGGCGGCTTCCCGAGCACGATTGTCGAGTTCGTGCGGTCGGGCAGGCACGCCAGAGGCTCGTGGCTTCGCCGGCTGACGAACGAGGATCACCGGCAGACGGAAAAGGCGCTGCGCCAGGTCGGCCTGTGGGGGCAGCGCAGCCGCAAGATCGGCGAGCTCTCCGGCGGGCAAAAGCAGCGCATCGTCATCGCCCGCGCGCTGGCGCAGGAGCCGGATCTGCTCGTGCTGGACGAACCGACGACGGGCATGGATCAGGACAGCCGGTACGCTTTCTATGAGCTGCTGCACCGTCAGGTGAAGGAGCACGGCACTACGGTCGTCATGGTGACGCACGGGCTGCCGGAAGTCCGCGCATACCTCGACCGCATCATCGAGCTTGAAAAGAAGGAGGACGGCGGATGGAAATGCTGCACTTCGACTTCATGCAGCGGGCATTTTGTGCCGGTGGGATAATCGCCCTGCTGGCGTCGGTGCTGGGGGTGTACCTGATGCTCCGCCGCCAGGCGCTCATGGCCGACATGCTTTCGCATGTCTCGCTGGCCGGCGTTGCGGCCGGAGCGTACCTGCATCTGAACCCGACTTTGACCGGCTTTGCCGTGGCGGCAATCGGCGCGGTCGTCGTGGAATATGTGCGCAGGTCCTACAAAACGTACAGTGAGATTTCGATAGCGATCATCATGATCGGCGGCTTGTCCGGCGCGGTCGTGCTGATGAGCTTGAATCAGGGCATCAACAAAAACTTTTCGTCGTACTTGTTCGGGTCGGTCGTTGCCGTGAACGGGACCGAGCTCGCCTTGATGTGCGCGGTCGCGCTGATCGGAGGCTGTTTTTTCTACGCGTTCCGCAGGCCTTTGTACCAGATCACGTTTGACGAGGAAACCGCGCAGACAAGCGGCCTCCCGGTGAAGCGCATATCGCTGCTGTTCAGCGTCGTTACCGGGATGATCGTGGCGGCGGCGATGCCGGTCGTCGGCGTCCTGCTCGTCTCCTCGCTGATCGTGCTGCCTGCCGCGCTGGCGATTCGCCTTGCGCCGAGCTTCTCGGCCGCAATCGGCCTTGCTATGGCTATCGGCCTGATCGGCGTCTTCTCCGGCCTGACGGCTTCCTATCAGCTGAGCACGCCTCCCGGCGGAACGATCGCCATCGTGCTGCTCGTTTTTCTGATCGCCGGCATAGGCATCAAAAAGCTGCTGCTCCAACTGGGCAAGCGCATCAACCGCCGGCAGGCTGCCGCTGAACCCGCTGCCCCGGAACCGGCTGTTTCAAGATCGGCGACCCGCTATGCCAAGGATTCAACCATTCAATAAGTTCTTACATTTCATATAAGTTCAGGAGGAATACACATGCAAGGAACATGGAAACAAACGATGATGACGGCGGCTGCTGCCGCGCTGCTGCTGTCAGGCTGCGGCAGCAATACGGCGCAAACGGGAGCAGGAGCCGCCAGTCCGCCTACGGCGGGGACGAACTCCGCGCCGTCGCCGAGCGCTGCCGCTAGCGGCAAGCCGTTAAAAATTGTCGCGACCTTTTACCCGATGGTCGAATTTACGCAGCAAATCGTCGGCAGCCATGCCGATGTCATCGGTCTCATTCCGGCCGGCGCCGAGCCGCACGATTGGGAGCCGAGCGCCAAAGATATGGCGCAAATCAAGGAAGCTGACGTGTTCGTCTATAACGGTATCGTCGAAGGCTGGGTCGACAAGGCGCTGGAGAGCGCCGCGAACGATAAGCGCACAGTTGTGCAGGCGAGTAAAGGGATCGAGCTGATGGAAGGGCTGCCCGACGAGGACGAGGGGGAACACGCGGACGACCATAAGCAGCAGGAGGCGAAGGACGGCAAAGTTCTCGATCCTCACGTTTGGCTGAGTCCCACGCTGGCCCAAAAGGAAGTGGCTGCCATCGAGGCGGCGCTCGAACAAGCCGATCCCGCCCACAAGGACGACTACAAGAAAAATGCCGATACTTACATAGCGAAGCTGAAAGAGCTTGACCAATCGTATCGAACAGGGCTAAGCGGCGTAAAGCATAAAGATTTTGTCACCCAGCACGCAGCTTTCGGTTATTTGGCCAAAGAGTACGGCTTGACGCAAGTTCCGATTGCCGGACTATCCCCCGAGCAGGAGCCGTCCCCGGAAAAAATGGCGGGCATCGTGAAGTTTGCCAAGGAGCGTCAGGTCAAGACGATCTTTTTCGAAACGCTGGTCGATCCGAAAATCGCCCAAACGATCGCCAAAGAAATCGGCGCAAAGACCGATGTGTTGAATCCGCTCGAAGGTTTGACGGACGAGGATAAGAAAAACAAGCTGGACTACATCGGCATTATGAAGCAAAACTTGGCGGCGCTGCAAAAAGCGCTGAACGAGTAAACAGATTTAGGAACTTGGGTCCGCCTGCGGATCGAAGTTCCTTTTTCTTTTGCCGGCAGACGGCACCCAGTTGACCAAAGGGGACAACGTGTGCAATTATGAATGCGAGCGGCTGAAGACCGCCGAGCTTTTTTGGAGAGAGGAAGAGATTCGAACGTTTATGGTGGAATCTAAGGGCAACTTCCCGAGTGCGGCTGCGGCACACATAATTGCAGGGCCGATGGCTGCACGCATCGAAGCTGAGCTGCTGCCTCACCTGCGCATAGCCAGCGAGCAGCCCGACGAGCCGATCGCCGTCTATCATGTCCCTGAGCCGTGGCGGCTGCTCGGTGCCGGAAACTACGCGGCCGTGCTGGCCCACCCTGACTTTCCCGATTGGGTGGCCAAAGTATATGCGCCCGGCCGGCCGGGACTCGAAGACGAGGCCGAGGTATACAGGCGTCTTGGCCGGCATCCGGCTTATTCGGAGTGCATCTATGAAGGACGCAACTTTTTGATTTTGCGGCGTCTCACGGGCGTCACTCTATATAACTGCATGCGCAAAGGGATTCCGATTCGGCGCCAGGTGATCCGCGACATCGATCAGGCTTTGGCCTATGCGGCCGGCAAAGGGCTGTTCCCGCACGATGTGCACGGGAAAAACGTCATGATGAAAGACGGCAGAGGCATCGTAGTCGACGTTTCGGATTTTTTGAAGCGGGAGCCCTGTACGATGTGGGACGATTTGAAAAAGGCATACGACCGTTTCTATTTCCCGTGGATCAGCCGTCTTCCGTTTCCGGACTTTATGTTGAATTTCTTGCGCAGAGGGTACCGGAAATGGAAGAAGGTCATGAGATAGAAGGGGAGGGAGGAATATTCGCAGGCGGCTGATCATAGCACAGTTATGGAGTCCGGCAGATGCGCTGAGTGCGGAACCCGACCCGGCGCATCGCCGGCAGCTCGTGGAAAGCCTGCAAAAACTCCCGTAACGCCGGGGATAGTCACCCCGCAGAATGAAAAAAATCAGATCTGCTGCTGCAGTTTCAAGCTTTACAAGCGTAGCAGATGGAAACCAGTGCATTTCGCACGCTAGAGGCAGCAACTGCTTGGCAGTGCGGAGAAAGCCTGCAAATGGGCAGGTTGCCCAGAAATCCACACGCCAGAGCCGGTCGTACAATCTGTAAGGTTGCGAGAAGGAAAGCTGTAAAATCCTGGATCTCGCACACTAGAGGCAGCAACTACTTGGCAATGCGGAGAAAGCCTGCAATTGGGCAGGCTGCCAGAAACCCATGCGCCCGATCCGATTGCACAATCTGTCTGGTTGCACGAAGAAAACCTGCAAAAATACATGAATTTGCGTCCTTGATCCCTTGCCACGAAAAATTCCTGCAATTGTGCAGGCTTTTAGCCGCGAATAGGGGCTCAGATTCATTTTCATCGAAAATTCCTGCACTTTCGCAGGCTTTTCACCAAAACGAACCGCTTCTCCGGAAAAAACCTGCACTTTTGCAGGTTTTCGCCCTGCCAAGCCACTTTGTGCCCCCTTCCCACTTCAGCGCAGCAACCGATGGCATGAGAGGCGCTAGTTGAGAAAGAGCGGCTGCAATCCGCAGCCGTGTGGGGCCTGCGGCTGCGCCGCCCGCGATTCGCAAGTTTTCCAAGGTTTGCATCGGCAGCCGATGACAATTGAAAACACAAATGTAAGCGTTTGTGCTCGACCGGCCGCCGTCATGCAGCGCAACACTACGCGCCAGGAGCCGGGAGCTGCGCCGAAATAAACAATCGCCCATATAATGAAACGGAGGGAACCAATAAGGTGTGAAATTAAATAAATCGCAAACTTTACCCCCTTAGGAAAGTATGGTGCTTGCGCTTATGAGGAAATGGGTCAACAAGCTGCATGTTTCTTCTCTCCGCGATAAAATCCTGCTCACTTTGTTCTTATTTATCCTCCTTCCTTATACTTACATTTTTTTCAACTACCGCTCCTATTCGGAAAAAATCATTGAAGAAAAGCTGATTGCTTCGAACCAGGAATTGGTCAGCCAAAAAGCCGCGGCCATATCGGATTTGACGACCCGGATGCTGAGAGCGTCGACGCTCCTGGTCAACGATTCCGAGGTGATGCAGTACTTAACCTCGGATGTGGACTGGAGCCGCCGGTATGAGGCGTCCAGACGGCTGACCCAGCTGCAAAAAAAGCTGCAGTCGACAAGGGATATTTTGGTCGACGACCATGCATTCATGGCATTGATCGATTTTCGCGGGTACGTGCATTCTACATGGTTCTCGCCGGATATCACCGCCGATTTCGCGCAGTTTGCCGGTGCCGGCTGGTATCAGCGGACGATTGCTTTGAACGGCAGGCCGAATTGGGAGTTGTCTTACCGGACTTGGATTCATGACGGCGACGCAAACCGGATTCGGGATTTAACCGTCGTTACGCGGGTTGTCATGGGAGACCGGACGTCGGGCGGTTACGGAATTGTGTTTATCGGGGTACCGACGGATTCCTTGCTCGGCACTTTGGCGCAATCGGACCTATCGATGAAAACGTTCATCATTGACGAACAGGGCGGCCTGCTTGCCGGCAGCAGCGAAATTTCACCGCAAGAGCTGCAGGCGCTGCAGGGCGGCTTGTCCGCGATGTCCGGAAACAAGCTGACGCTGGGCGGCGAAACGTTTTTGCTGAACGCTGCGGAGCTGCCCGAGTTCAAATGGAAGGTGCTCCAGCTTATGCCGCAGCAGGAATTCAACGCCCAACTGCAGGGCGCAACGGACCGCTCTTTTTCATGGATGCTCATCTGGTTTATCGCATTCACCTTGATTTTCGTTTACTTCATGTTTCGGATTACCGAGCCGATCCGGCTGCTGGCGCATTCCATGAAGCGGCTTGGCGCCGGGGATTTCGAGACGAAGGTGGAAGTTAAGGGCAGAGACGAAATTTCGCTGCTGGGCGTTTATTTCAACAAGATGACGGCGCAGCTGAAGCAATCGCTCGATTTGGCTGCGGACGAACAACGGCAGCGGGAGGAAGCGCGGTTTCAGGCGCTGCAGGCCCAGATTCATCCCCACTTTTTGTTCAATACGCTGAATTCGATCAAATGGCGGGCTATGCTGTCTGGCGACGAGCACGTCAGTCACATGATTACGACGCTTGGCCGGCTGCTCGAATTTTCCATGAGGCATGACCGGGAGCTGATCTCCGTCGCAGAGGAGCTGGAATATTTGGAAATGTATATGAATATCCAGAAGATGAGATACCACGATCATGTCGTGCTGCATATTGATGTACCCGAGCGGATTCGGACGTACGCGATTTTGAAATTTACGCTGCAGCCGATCGTGGAGAACAGCATTATCCACGGCCGCCGGCAGCAGCTTCATATTCGCATTGCCGCCGAGGAGCAGGCTGGCCGTGTCATCTTGCGCGTTACCGACAACGGGATGGGGATGCCGCCCGAGAAGCTGAAGCAGGTGCAGGAAAGCATGGAACAGCCGCACGCCAAATTCAGCGGAGTGGGGCTGCACAACGTGCATGAGCGGATTCAGCGGTTTTTCGGCCGGCAATTCGGCATAGAGGTCGGCGGCGGAATCGGGCAAGGCCTGGAAGTCGCCATCCATATTCCGCTGCAAAGCGAGGTGAGCGTCCGATGATCCCCCTTCTGATCGTCGACGACGAAATATTTATCCGAGTCGGCCTCAAAAGCCTGATTCCGTGGCAGGAGCACGGATTCGATCTGATCGGCGAAGCCGCCAGCGGAGTCGAGGCGCTGGAGCTGCTCCGGCCTTATCCTTACTATATTGTGCTCACGGATATCCGCATGCCGGAGATGGACGGCCTCGCGCTGCTCCAGCAAATCAAGGCGTCCGGCGATTCGGCCAAGGTGATCATTCTCAGCAATCACAACGATTTCGAATATGTACAAAAAGCGCTGCAATGCGGGGCTTCCGATTACATGCTGAAGCTGACCATGGAGCCGACCGAGCTGCTGGCCAAGCTGGACCGCGTCAAGCGGGAGCTGATCGACGAGCGGCAGGATGCGATAGACAAATCGTACCAGACGTTCAAAATGAAGCAGTACGGCCGGGAAGTGAAAGAAAACCGGCTGCGCGACCTGCTGACCCAGCAATGCTCGGGCAAAGAAATCCGGGAAATTTGGACGGAGTTCGACCTTCCGGGTTTGCACGATGCATACCGGCTGGTGTATGCGGTCATTGACGATTACGATCAAGTCGTCGAGCACAATACGTTCAAAAGCGAACGGCTGCTGAATTACAGCGTGACGAACATTTTGCAGGAGATTATGAAGAAGTACGGCAAAGGCGAGCTTGTGCAAATCGACGCGGGCCAATACGCGATTCTTCAAGAGCGCTTTCATCCGGTCATGCCGGAAGAGATGGGCAGCGCCATTGCCACGCTGCTGCGTCTATCGCTGAGCATGGGCATTTCGCCGGAATGCCGCGATATCCGGCAGGTGGCGGCCATTGCGGCGGAAGCGGCGCGTGCGCTCGAGCACCGGTTTTACGAAGGCCCTGGCACCGTGCTTTGGTCGGAGCGTTTGCAGCCGTTCGCCGGCGCAGCGTCCGGGCAGCTCTGGGATGCAGCCGCATGGGAGCGCATGCTGGACCGGCATCAGGCGGCCGACATGATCCGCGCGCTGGACGATTCGGTCGCAGATTTGCCGCGGCATCCGCCGCTCCATCCGGAAGCCGTGCGGGAGCGTTGGATGAATCTGCTGCACATGCTCGGCGCCTATTGCAAAAAGCATGGCGGAGACTTGTACTCCGTTCCCCCTTACCGGCACATCTACCCCCACCGTGCAGTCCGCCGCGCGCAATCCCTCGCAGAGATCCATCAATGGTTCCAGGGCTGGATTCCTATCTATGTGGAATATGTCAAACATCTTGCAGGCAAACGATGGAAGCCGGAAATACAAGCGATAGCCCGAAACATCCGGCACAACTACCATTTGCCGCTTAAAGTGCCCGATTTGGCGAAGGAAGCCGGTTTTGCCCCGAATTATTTAAGCGGATTGTTCAAGAAAGAAACCGGAGAGACGATCATCGACTACATGACCCGCGTGAGGCTGGAGAAAGCAAGGGAAATGCTAAAAGATCCCGCCTTCAAAATATATGAAATATCGGAAAAGGTAGGGTATGCCGATCCGAATCATTTCAGCAAGCTGTTCAAAAAAATCGAAGGCATGCACCCGACCGAGTTTAGAAAGCTGTTTTTGCAGCGCGACTAACACCTTACAAATGGCCTGATTTCGCTGAGAAAATGCCATTCCTGCAAACAGGCCGATCCTCTACAATAAAATCAACTTCATGAAGGTGAAAAATTAAAGCGTGAAAAGGGGAGCCCGAATATGAGAAGGTCAATGGCAGTCTGGTTATCGGCTATGTTTTCGATATCCTTGTTGGTAAGCGGTTGCACAGGAGAAAAAGCGGTGAAATCCAGTGCGGAACCGTCGGCGCAGCCTACTGTCGAGGCGAAGAAGCCTGTTACGTTAAAGCTGTGGGGCGGCGTTCCCGAAGAAAGCGGTCCGGCCGACGTCGTAGCGAACTGGAATAAAGCGAACCCGGACATCCAGATCCAGTATGTGCGTTACGTCAATGACGATGCAGGCAACACGAAGCTCGACACCGCGCTCATTTCCCAGTCGGATACGCCGGACATCTTCATCAGCTACGGCGACGACCGGCTCGTGAAACGCGTCCGGGCGGGAATTACAAAGCCGCTGGATGACTACATCGCCAAGCAAAATTTCGATCTGGACGGCATTATCGGCAGCGCCAATGTGAAAAAGATCGATGGCGGCCTGCACTATTTGCCGGCGACGAAAAATATTAACGGCGTGCTGTTCAACAAAGCGGCCCTCGATGAAATCGGCGCCAAAGTGCCGGCGGCGGGCTGGACGTGGGACGAATTCGCGGAGCTGGCCGGGAAGCTGAACAAAGGCGACCGCAAGGGCGCTTTCGTCAACCCCGGATTCGATCCGATCGCGGAATACAGTTTGACGGCTGCGCAGCCGAAAGACCCTTATTTTGCGGCGGACGGCTCGTCGAATTTCAACCATGCCGCCGTACGCAAAGGGATGGAACTGCAAAAGCAGATGGAGGACAAAGGCTTGACCGTCAAATGGGCCGATGCGCTCGCAGGCAAGCTGGCGATCCAAAATGAGCTGCTCACCGGCAAAGCGGCGATGGTCTACGGCGGCAACTTCCTGATCCGCTATGTGAAGGACGTGAAAAGTTTCCCCCGCGATTTTTCCGTCGCTTTTGCTCCTGAACCGCAATTCCAGAAAGGCACGAACAACAACATTGGCGGCATGGGCGATTATATTTCTATCAACAAAAATACGCCGAACGCTGACGCCGCATTCAAATTTATAAGCTGGTACGTAACGGAAGGCAGCATGCCGATGGTTGCCGGCGGACGGCTCCCCGTCAACAAAAAGGCCGATGCCGACAAAGTCGTCAGCCTGCTGGTCGGCGACTCCGCGAAGCTGTTCGACATGGACTCGCTGAAATCGTTTTTGTCCGCACAATACACCTTTGTGGACCGGACCAACTTGACGGCTTTGCCGGAGCTGAAAAAGATTTTGAAGGAAGAAACCGAGAAATACGTCATGAACGCGCAAACGTTGGACCAGGCGGTCGAAGCGGCAAAAACGCGCGCGGATAAAGCGATTCAAACGGCCAAAAAATAATCAGGCAGCTCATCGCGCCTTTTGGTCAAGAGACTGGAAGGCGCTTTTTTTCACCTTGGCGGAAGCCGGTGGCTGCGCGAATAGTACTGGAGGGACGCCTATGCGTCGTGTATGGAAGCGGCGCCGGATGGAGGAGAACTTGGCCGGCTACTTGTTTATTTTGCCGAATTTGCTCGGTGTTCTTTGCTTCGTTCTGGTGCCGATTGCGTTCAGCATGATTCTCGTATTTACGGAGTGGGATTATTTGAAGGGGTTAAAAGGTTTGGAATGGATCGGTCTGGGCAACTTCGCCCATATGGCGGAGGACGATTGGTTCGCGAAATCGCTGACGAACACGGTCGTGTTTACAGCCGTAACCGTCCCTGCCGCAATGGTCGTCGGCCTGATCGTTGCCGTGCTGCTGAATCAATATGTGTATTTGAAGCAATTGATCCGCACGTTGTTTTTTTTGCCTTACGTCAGCAGCGTCGTCGCCGTCGGCATCGTGTGGAGCGTCATGTACAACGCCAAAGAAGGGCCGATCAACCAATGGCTCCGCTCCGTCGGCATCGGCGATCCGCCGGGCTGGCTGGCGAGTCCGCATTGGGCGCTTCCGGCGATCATGATCATGACCGTGTGGATGTATATCGGCTACACGATGATTATTTATTTGGCCGGGCTCCAGGGAATTCCCCGGGATCTGTATGAAGCCGCAGGCATGGACGGGGCGGGCAAGCTGCGGCAATTGCTGCAAATTACCGTGCCGATGCTCCGGCCGACCAGCTTTCTGATCGCCGTCACGCTCGTCATCGCTTCGTTTCAGGTGTTCGGCGCGGTCGCGGTCATGACGCAGGGCGGGCCGATGAACGCCACGCTGGTGCTTTCCTATCACATCTACCTGATGGCGTTTCAGTATAACAAAATGGGCTATGCGGCGGCTATTTCATGGGTTTTATTCGTCATCATTTTTATCGTTACGCTGCTGCAGTGGCAGAGCCAGAAGAAATCGCAGCACATCATGTAGCTGGAGGGGAGAACAATGCAGGAAGCAACGATAGGGCGCGCCGCAATCTGGGTAAAGCTGAGCATGACGCTGCTGTTTCTGGGTTTGGGCGTGCTGATGATTGTTCCTTTCGTCTGGATGATATCCGCGTCGTTCAAAACGATGGGAGAAATATTCGCCTTCCCGGTCCGGTGGATTCCCGCAACGTTTCATTTGGACAATTACGAGACGGTATGGGGAGGCAAGACGCCTTTTTACGTATATTACGGGAATTCGGTCAAAATCACGCTGCTGACGGTCGCCGGCAGTTTGCTGACGAGCTCGCTTGCCGGATTTGCTTTCGCCAAAATCAATTTCGCCGGACGCGAAGCGATTTTTCTGCTCTATTTGGCGACGATGATTATTCCGTCCCAGGTGCTGCTGGTGCCGAGGTTTATCGTGTTTGACTGGCTCGGTTTGATCAACACGCATGAAGCGCTCATATTGCCCGGCATTTTTACGGTGTTCGGCACGTTTTTGATGCGCCAGTTTTTCAGCACGATTCCGCAGGAACTGCTGGAAGCGTCGCGAATCGACGGGGCCGGTTACTTCCGCATATTTTGGCGGGTGTGCCTGCCGCTTACGAAGCCCGCGCTCGTCACGCTGCTCATTTTGACGTTTACGTGGCATTGGAACGATTTCGAGAATCCGCTCATTTTTTTGCGGGACAAAGCGCTGTACACGATTCCGCTCGGGCTCACGAACTATTCGGACGAATTCGGCACGAACTATCCGCTTGTGATGGCCGCTTCCGTTTCGGGTCTTGTACCGCTGCTTATCGTTGTATTTATTTGTCAAAAATGGTTCGTTGAAGGCATCGCCAATTCGGGGCTGAAGGGATAGGCTCAGGCTGTTGCTCTTTACTTTATGTGCAGAACGAGATACCTTTGTGTAAGGGAACTAACAGGATGTACACGAAGGAGTTTGGGGAAATGGAGTTCGATACAGCAAAGCGCATACTTGTCATAACCGCCGTCGATGCGGAAAAGGAAGCCGTCCTGCGCGGTCTCCGCGGAGCCGGCCGGTTTGACGTCATCGCGGCGGGAGTCGGCGCCGCCGCAGCCGCGGCGAATACGGCTGCGGCGCTCGCCGCCGGCGAATACGGGCTTGTCGTGATGGCCGGGATCGCCGGCGGTTTTGCCGGACAAGCCGCGATCGGCTCGCTCGTCGTGGCCGGCGAGGTCATCGCCGCCGATCTGGGCGCGGAGACCGCGGACGGCTTCGTCAGCCTGGACGAGCTCGGCTTTGGCTCCGCGCGCGTGCCGGTCGCAGCGGCCCTCGCCGAGCGCCTCAGCGCGGCGCTGCAGCAGGCCGGGCTGGCGGCCCGGACGGGGCCGGTGCTCACCGTGTCGACGGTGACCGGCACCGCGGCGACCGCCGCGGCGTTGGCCGCGCGCGTGCCCGGGGCTGCGGCCGAGGCGATGGAGGGCTACGGCGCAGGCGCTGCCGCTGAGTTCCGCGGCGTGCCGTTCCTGGAGATCCGCGCGATCTCCAATGCAGTCGGGCCGCGCGACCGGTCCGCCTGGCGGATCGGCGATGCGCTGGCGGCGCTCGAAGCGGCCGGCCCGGTATTACAGGAGGTTTTATCATGAAAATCGCATATTCACCTTGTCCGAACGATACTTTTGTTTTTCATGCCTGGGCTCACGGCTTGATCCAAGGCGCTCCGCAGCTCGATGTCACTTATGCGGATATCGATATCACGAACGGTTTGGCGGCCAGCGGCGCCGGACCGGAAGTGCTCAAAATCTCGTACGCCGCACTGCCGTGGGTGCTGGACGAGTATGCGCTGCTGCCTTGCGGCGGCGCGCTCGGCCGGGGCTGCGGCCCGCTCGTGCTGACGCGCGGTGGAGAGAGCAGCGCCGGCAATCCTGCGGCGCTGGCCGGCAAACGGGTAGCCGTGCCCAGCGAGCGATCGACGGCCTACCTGCTGTTCCGCCTGTGGGCGGCGCAGCGCGTGCCCGGCGGCGTAGGCGAGATCGTGGTCATGCCGTTCCACGAAATTATGCCTGCCGTGCGGGACGGCCTGATCGACGCCGGCCTGGTCATCCACGAAGCGCGCTTCACGTACCCGTCGTACGGGCTGAGCCTCGTGGCCGACATGGGCAGCTGGTGGGAGGAAGACACTGGCCTGCCGATTCCGCTCGGGGCGATCATCGCCCGCAGGTCGCTGGATACGGCTTTCATTTCCAGCTGGATTCGCGCCTCGGTCAAGTACGCCTGGGCGAATCCCGAGGCATCGAAAGAGTACGTGATGCGGCATGCGCAGGAGCTGTCTCCGGACGTCGCGCAAGCCCACATCGATTTATACGTCAACGAGTTTACCGCGGACTTGGGAGAAAGCGGCTATGCGGCTGTGCATGCGCTGCTCAGCCGGGCGGCGGAGGAAGGCCTCGTGCCGAAATTCGATCTGGCGGCGCTGCGGTGATAAACATGCCTTGGAACATGGAACAGCCCCTGCCGAACATCGGCAGGGGTTGTTCGCGCCGCCGTGCGGCTATTCTCTCATAGACAGGAGCCGACGCGCATCGTACACTATGAAGGAGTGCGGCGATAAGTTGTGCGCCAGCGGATAAAGAGAGACAATCGATAGAATGGATGGATGGGGAAAGATGAACGCACGCATACTGGTTTATGCGGGACTTATTTTGGTTTCCGCGATATGGGGAGTCAATTTCGGGGTATCCAGATTGGCGATGGGGACTTTCGGACCGGAGCTGTCCACTTTTTTGCGTTTTTCGTTAGCGGTTCCATTGTTGTTCCTGTTTTTGAAAGTGAAGGAAAAGTCGGTCGGCGTAGAGCGAAAAGACATCTGGAAGCTGATGATTATTGGCTTTTTTGCGATTACGGTGCTTGAAATGGCGGTTATGTACTCGATCAAATTTACGACGCTCGCCAATTCCTCGCTGCTGAACGTGGCTCCGTGGCCGATTTTCGCCGCTTTGTTCACGCCGTTCTTCACGAGCGAGGCCATTACCCGCAGGCTGCTGCTTGGAGGTCTGTTCGCCATGGCCGGCGTCGTTCTGATCATTACGGGCGGCGAACAAAGCCTGGATTTCAAATCCGAGCATATGCTCGGAAATTTGCTGGCGCTCGGCGTCAGCATAGTCGGCGCATTAACGAATCTGGCCTGCATGCCGCTGATGAAAAAGTATTCACCGCTGCGCGTCAGCAGTTGGTACATTCTGTTCGGAGTCGTCTTTCTGACTCCTTTTACGCTGACGGGCTGGGGCAAGGTGGCATGGGGCCAAATCCAGACGCTGGACATTTTCGTCGTTCTGTACAATGTGCTCTTCTGCACGTTCATCGCCTTTGTCGTATGGAACAGCTGCATGCTGAAAGCGGGCGCGGCGCGGGGGAACTTTTTCCGCTACGTCGTCCCGGCTGCGGCGCTTGTCACCGGCGTTGTGATGTACGATGAGCAAATCAATACCGGGCAGATCGCCGGCGGGGTTTTGATTGCGCTCGGGCTTATATGGATCAGCCTGGAGAAGCCGCGGGAGAAAGCCGTTCGCAACGCAGACGGCGCCGAGTTGAGCACGCCCGTCTAAAATAAGCCAAAAGAGGAGCTAAACGCGATGGAATTAGGTTTGCAAGGCAAAGCAGCGTTGATTACGGGAGGGAGCAAAGGGATCGGATACGCGACGGCTCTGGCTTTGTCACTGGAAGGCGCCCGCGTTGCGATCTGCGCACGGAACGCGGAGCAGCTGCGGGAAGCGGCGGCGCGCATTGCTGAAGCGGGCGGCGGCGAGGTTTACTTCGTCGAGGCTGACGTCAGCAACGAAGAGGATTGCAAGCGAGCCGTGGAGCGGGCGGCGGAGCATTTTGGGCGCCTCGACATACTCGTGAATAATGCCGGCACTTCGTCGGCAATGCCGTTCGAGCTGGTGTCAACCGATTCTTGGCGGAACGATCTTGATCTGAAACTGTTCGGAGCCATCAACTGCTCGCGGTATGCGGTGCCTTACATGCGCGCAGCCGGCGGCGGCTCGATTGTCAATATTACGACCTCGGCCGCAAAAACGCCGCCGGCATCGTCGCTGCCCACATCGGTAAGCCGCGCCGCCGGACTGGCGCTCACGAATGCGATGAGCAAGGATCTCGCGGCCGATCGGATTCGCGTCAATACGGTATGCATCGGCACCATTCGCAGCGACCAGATTGAGAAATGGTGGAAGAAGCAGGCTCCCGAGCTGACGTGGGAGCAGTTTGCCAGCGACCCGCGGCACGCTATTCCGCTGGGCCGCATCGGCAATGCGGAAGAGGCCGCCAAAGTCATTACGTTCCTGTCTTCGGATGCAGCATCTTACGTAACAGGAACATCGGTCAATGTAGACGGCGGCAAAGGCGCCGCTCTTTAACTGTATAATCAAGCCCGTTATCGAAAGAAACGTTTTCGTCGGTAACGGGTTTTTTTTGCATTTGGGCTTTGGCAAGCGAAAAATCGATGCACATCGGCGATCCGGCGTCATGATAGAGGTATTCCAGCGCCACCAGGGCGTTTTTGCACGGCCAACCCAAAACGGTGGTGCTGGCGTCGCGCAGCGGCTCTTTCCCAATGCGCCTCTCCCGGCGCGGGGTGTAGCGTTTCACGGCGGGCGGTCACGAGGCGGCTTGGCAGGCAGGTCAGGGGAAAAACCTGCGAAAGTGCAGGAATTTTCTGAGGAAATGATTCATTTTGGCGAAAAGCCTGCGAAAGTGCAGGAATTTTCGATGAAAATGAATCTGAGCCCCTGTGCGCGGCAAAAAGCCTGCACAATTGCAGGAATTTTTCGTTTTCAGCGTGCGAACGAGCAAAAACCTGCACTTTTGCAGGCTTTCTCCGCGCAGCCAGGCAATTAGGCAGCTAGGCTGCCGGGCGATCCCGCTTTGTGTGCGAGTTTCTCAACCGTCAGGCTTTCAGGCAGATTTCCCACGCCCAACTGGAGATGGTGGTCGTATGCAGATTTCTTACGCTCAACTGGAGATGATGGTCGTATGCAGAATTCCCACGCCCAGCTGGAGATGATGGTCGTATGCAGAATTCCCACGCCCAGCTGGAGATGATGGTCGTATGCAGAATTCCCACGCCCAGCTGGAGATGATGGTCGTATGCAGAATTCCCACGCCCAGCTGGAGATGATGGTCGTATGCAGAATTCCCACGCCCAGCTGGAGATGATGGTCGTATGCAGAATTCCCACGCCCAGCTGGAGATGATGGTCGTATGCAGAATTCCCACGCCCAGCTGGAGATGATGGTCGTATGCAGAATTCCCACGCCCAGCTGGAGATGATGGTCGTATGCAGAATTCCCACGCCCAGCTGGAGATGATGGTCGTATGCAGAATTCCCACGCCCAGCTGGAGATGATGGTCGTATGCAGAATTCCCACGCCCAGCTGGAGATGATGGTCGTATGCAGAATTCCCACGCCCAGCTGGAGATGATGGTCGTATGCAGAATTCCCACGCCCAGCTGGAGATGATGGTCGTATGCAGAATTCCCACGCCCAGCTGGAGATGATGGTCGTATGCAGAATTCCCACGCCCAGCTGGAGATGATGGTCGTATGCAGAATTCCCACGCCCAGCTGGAGATGATGGTCGTATGCAGAATTCCCACGCCCAGCTGGAGATGATGGTCGTATGCAGAATTCCCACGCCCAGCTGGAGATGATGGTCGTATGCAGAATTCCCACGCCAAGCTGGAGATGATGGTCGTATGCAGAATTCCCACGCCAAGCTGGAGATGATGGTCGTATACAGATATCCCACGCCAAGCTGGAGATGATGGTCGTATGCAGATTTCCCACGCCAAGCTGGAGATGGTGGTCGTATGCAGAATTCCCACGCCCAACTGGAGATTGTAGTCAAGCTGTTGATGTCTGTCATACGCAGGTTTTCCACACCGAGCTGCTGATGCTTGTCATTCGTAGATTTCCCACGCCCAGCTAGTGCTGTTGGTCATCCATTTTTCCAGATGGATGTGTTCGATTCTCACTCGCATGTTGGCTTTCCCATCTCCCTTTTTCATAGTTGCCAAATGGGGGGGCAGCTTTTATGATAAACATATTAATAAAAATGCATATAAGTTAATATATTTATTAATTAAATGGGGTGAGTACGATGATAGCTAAGCTTCGCGGCATCAGCTTCCATGATGCGATCGTTTTTTTGTTTCGCTCGCTGCTGCAAAGAACGATTATCCGCACTATTCTTTTATCTTATTTGGGGACGAACGTGCTGCTGCTTGCGCTTCTCGGCCTATTGTCCGTGCGCGATTCGACGGCGGCGTTGACGCGGGAGATGACCCAATCGAGCTATAAGCTGATGGAGCAGGCGGCAAGGGGGCTCAGCTTCAATTTCGATGAAGCGACCCGCCCGCTCGTTCTGCTGGCCGGTCATTATTCGGTCATCACTTTGATGGCTTACGGCGATAAAGTGTCGGCCGAAGAGCGCATCCAGCACGAGCGCAACATTGCCGATCTGGCGTTCGGCGTCACGTCGTTCCAGTCGCTGATCAGCGATATTTTGATTCTTGGCAAAAATGGATACGTCAACAATCTGGACGGGCGCAAGACGCTGCGCTGGGACTATCCGTTCACTCGGCAGCCGTGGTTCCGGGAGGCGGTGGCGGCGAATCCGAACAAAGGGTTTGTAACGCTGGGGCTGCACAAGCAAGAGTATTATTTGACGACGAGCGTGTCCAAGTACAATCAGCCGACTTTATCGATTGCGATTCCGGTCACGGATTCGGGTAGAACGACGGTCGGCGCTGTCGTCGCGAACCTCGATTTGAACAAAATCAACGGAATGTTCGAGCTCAATTCGTATCAAAAAAACGAAAATATTTTTATAGTCGACGAGCATCGGACGATCATGGTTCACAAAAGCAAGGACGCAATCGGCCAGACGCTGGATTTTCCCGGTATCGGCAGCATTTATAAGGAAGACTCCGGCAGTTTTATTTCGACGATCGAGGGGAAGGAGCAGCTTGTCATTTACCACACGACGGCTGTCAAAGGGCTGCGCATGATTTCTACGATTCCGATGTCGGAAATCAGCTTGCAGTCGTCGCAGCTCAAAGCGAATCTGATCGGATTTTTGTATTTGTTTCTCATTCTGAATGCGCTTACCTCGATCCTCATCACGATCCATATCGCCCGTCCTTTCAGACGGCTGCTAACCACCGTCGACAACACGGGAGAGGACAGCTTGTTCGTTGTCTCCAAAAACTATAAATACCGGGAGCTGAACGTGATCGGCAACAAATTCAAGGAACTGGTCGGCCGGATCGAGCTGCTGGTCAAGCAAAATTACGTCGCTCAAATCGCGATGAAGGAAGTGGAGCTCAAAACGCTGCAATCGCAAATCAATCCGCACTTCCTGTTCAATACGCTCCAATTGCTGCAAACGGAAATCGTTTGCGGCAACACGGAGGATTCCAACCATCTGGTGCTTTCGCTCAGCAATTTGCTGCGGTATTCCATGAAACGTTCCGACGATACGGTCGAACTTCGGCAGGAGCTTCAGAACGCGAACGATTATCTTTTTATCGTCAACCGCAAATACGACAACCGCATCGCCATCGATACGCGTATTGCGGAACCGCGACTGCTGGCAAGCAAGACCGTGAAATTAATTATTCAGCCGATACTTGAAAATGCGATCGTTCACGGATTCGAGGAAAATCCGCGCAGCGCGAAGCTCAGCATCCGCATCGTGCCGGTGAAAAAAGGCGTTCTGATCGAAGTGAAGGACAACGGAAAAGGGATGACCCGGGATCAATTAAGGGCGCTCGCCGTTCAATTGGCCAATACCGAATCGTCCGGGGGCAATATCGGATTATATAACGTCAATCAGCGGTTGAAGCTGAAATTCGGAGCGGAATACGGCATTCGCATCCGCAGCAGTGTCAAACATTCGTTTACGAGCGTATATGTGGTGCTGCCGTTTCGGCCATAAATTAAGGAGTGTGTGCCTAATGAAACTGATGATTGCGGACGATCAAACGTCGCTTCACACTTTTTTGGATAAAATGATGGATTGGGCGGCGCTCGGCATCAGCGACGTCATGCATGTATACGACGGCGAAGAGGCGGCCTCCCGTGCGGCGGGCTACAAGCCCGATCTGCTGCTCATCGATATCCGCATGCCGCTGCTGGACGGAATCGGCGCACTGAAACGGCTGCAAACGCTGGGCAAAAAACCGAAGACCGTCATCCTCAGCGCCTACGACCATTTCGAGTATGCGAGGGATGCGCTGCGGCTGCAAGTTTCGCAGTATTTGCTGAAGCCCGTGGATACGCGTCAATTGGAGGCCGTCATCCGGGAGCTTGTACAGGAGATTTACACAGAAACCCGCATGGCGATAAAAAGCTGCCTGGAAAAAGCGGAGCTGCAGCTTCCGTTGTCCGGCGGCGAGCTGTCCATGCTGCAGGATCGCTTTCAAATGCTCGGCATTGTCCAGTATGCCGTATGGACGTTGACCTGCAGCGCGCCCGTGTCCGTCGCGGATTGGTGGCGGCCGGGCCCGGAGACGGAAGGGCAGCTGCATCTGTTCGATGCCGTGCAGGCCGGCGGCAAAACGGTTGTGTGCATCGGGATGAAAAAGCGTTTCAGCCCCGAGGCTCTCAGGGAGCTGGGCGAAGCGGCGCTGCGGGCGTGGCAAGCGGTGGAGCCAGACCTCCCGCTTACGATAGGCTGCAGCGCGATCGAGACGGACGCCGGGAAGCTGGCTCTCCGATTGGCCGAGAGCGGGCAAGCGGCCCGGTTAAGCTTTTATGCGCCCAACGCCGTTCATGTTTATGACGGCCGCGGTTTTGCCGGCGAATCCGCTTCACAGCATCTGCGCGCCCTGGAGCAAAAGCTGGAGGAAAAAGCGCGGGGAGGGCTGACGCCGGCGGAAGCGAGAAACGATTTGACGGAGCTGCTGGCCTGGTTCCGCAAGGAGCGGGTCGAGCCTGACGTCGCCTGCCAGGCAAGCGGCAGGTATTTTTTGATCGCTGCCCAAGCGCTGTTCGGCACGCCGTTCGCCTCTTCTGCGCATCAGGCTCTGCCTGCCGCCGAGCTGAGAGGCTGCAAGCGGATCGACGAGCTTGAAAGCTTGCTCCGGGAGAGGCTGGACACCGTTATTTGCACGGATTGCGACGGAGCCTCCAGGCTGGAGCGCATCGTCCGCGAAATTAAGGAATACGTCGAATGCCGGGCCGACGGGGATCTTTCGCTGACTGCGGTCGCGGACCGGTTCGGCATCGACAAGTACCAGCTCAGCCGGATGTTCAAGCAGCAGTTCCAGACGAATTACTGGGCTTTCGTCACCAAAATCCGTATGGAGAAAGCGGCCCATCTTTTGATAGAGACGAACTGGAAAAACAACGTCATTGCGGAGCGTACCGGTTTTGTGGACGAGAGCCATTTCAGCCGTGCATTCAAAAAATATTTTGAGCTGACGCCGAAGGAATACCGGACAAGACACACGGAAAGCCGGGAGGCATGAAAATGAAAGCGTGCAACAATTGGCAACGATTCGTGCAACGATATGAATTCAATCCAGACCGTGCCGGGAGTTACAATCGATTTGTAAGTGCTTACAAACATTGCAAACGGGGGATGAAAGCTTATGAAAAAAGCATGGAAATTGACGATGACGGGACTAGTGGGCCTGTCCGTAATGGCATCCGGCTGCAGCAGCGGCGGCGGGACCGGAGCCGGAACCGATAGCGGCGGGGGAAGTGCGGCCAAAGGGTCCGAAAAAGGGATGAAGCTGAGCATTTTGTCCTGGAACAACGAGAAGGAGATGAAGCCGGTCATCGACGGCTTTATGGCGCAAAATCCGAACATTTCCTTCGATTTCCAAACCGCGCCGCCGGTAAAAGATTATATCGCCAAGCTGCAGACGATGCTGCTGTCGGATTCCGCGACCGACCTCTTTATTATCGCCGCCGAGAACCGCAACGAAATTATTGACGGCGGCTATGCGCTCGATTTGACCGATCAGCCGTTCACCCAAACGATGCTCGACGGCAACAAGCCGATGCTCAGCAAAAACGGGAAAGTATACGCTTTTACCCAAACGGGCTGGGTCGGGGGCTTGTTTTACAACAAAGCGCTGTTCAAAAAAGCGGGAATCGAGCAGGAGCCTCAGACATGGGATGAATTCATCGCCGCTTGCAAGAAGCTGAAGGCCGCAGGCATTATCCCGATCTATGACAATATGCAGGATGTCACGATGCTGCACGACGGACTGTACGCCAATATGACACTGAATACGGACCCCGACTTCGACGCCAAAATATTCAAAGGCGAAAAAACGTTCGAGCAGGGCTGGACCGAACCGCTGAAGGCTTTCAAAACAGGGCTGCTCGACAACAAAATTTTGACGGCGGACATGATCGGTTTGACAGGCGATCAAATCGTCAACGAATTCGCTTTGGGCAACGTCGCCATGTTCTCGGGCGGGCCCTGGAGCATCAATACGATTCAACAGGCGAATCCGAATCTGGAGTACAGCATGATGGCGATTCCCGGGCCGAAGCCGGGCGGCAACTATTATGCCGGAGCGCCGGGCGTCGGGTTTGCCGTGAACAGCAAGACGAAGCATAAAGACGAAGCTTTGAAATTCATCGCTTACTTGGCCTCGCCGGAAGGCTTGAAAAAGTTCGAAGAAGGCACCGGAGCGATCATTACCGCAAAAGGATACGAGAGCAAAGTTCATCCTTCGATCGAGAAAGCGTACAAGGAAGGCTTATTGAAAGGCAAGTTTTATTTGCCGATGGTTTCCTGGTCCCGCAATCAGGAGGCGCTGCGCAACCAGATGACGATTTCGACCCAGGACATGGTCGTAGGCAAAATCACGCCGGAAGATGCCGCCAAATCGATCGACAAGAAGATGAAAGAAATGGATAAGAAATAAAGGAGGCAGATGTGGTCAAATTCATCCGACAGTTTCAATATCAAGTTTTTTTGCTGCCGATTTTGTTTGTCTACACGTTGTTTACGATTTATCCGTTGATCAAGTCGTTTTTCCTGAGCTTGACCGATTTTAACGGCTACACCAAAGCGTTCAACTTCATCGGGCTGAAAAACTATACGAAAATTTTTGTCGACGACGCCATTGTGTCGGGACTGTCGTATACGCTTTTTTACGCGATTGCTACTACCGTTCTGATTACGATTCTGGCTATACCGCTCGCCTTGATTCTGGATCAAAACTTTTTTTCGAAAAATGTGTACAGAGCTATTTTTTTCTTTCCCTCCATTCCAAGCGGGCTGCTTTTGGCTTATATTTGGGGATTTATTTTGGCCCCGATCTCGTCCGGCGTGGTGAATACGGTGCTGGGCAAACTGTTTCATGCCGGCCCGCAGCCTTGGCTGTCCGACCCGCTGCTGGCGAAGCTGTCGACGGTCGTCGTCTCGGTATGGGCGGGAACAGGCTGGCACGCCGTGCTGTACCTTGCCTTTTTGCAGTCCATACCGAAGGATTATTACGAAGCCGCCGCTATCGACGGGGCGGGCCGCTGGCGGCAAATCCGCCACATTACGCTGCCGCTGCTCGCTCCCGGCATGACAGTGAGCGTCATGCTTTTGCTAACCGGAGGGCTCAAAGTGTTTGAAATTCCGTTTGCCCTGACGAAGGGTGGCCCGGGTTTTGAGACGTACACGATTACGCAAGTGATCGTGCTTCGCGGAATTTCGGAAACGAACTACGGGCTCGCTTCGGCGATGTCGATTATTTTCTTCCTCATCGTTCTGGTTCTGACTTATATCCAGGTGACGTGGATGCAAAAGCGGGAGGATAAAATCCAATGACGTCATCGAACAAAAGAGTGTGGCTGCTCGACATTTTGATGCTGCCGGTAGGGGTTATCACCTTTTTCCCGTTCTACCTGATCATCGTCAACACGTTGAAAAGCACGCAGGAAACGGCCCGCAGCCCGATGAGCCTGCCTTCGCATCTGGATTTCACCAATTATGTGAAAGTATTTAAAGAAACGCCGCTGCTGCGCAGCTTTGAGAACAGCCTGATTTTGACGGTCATTTCCGTCCTGCTGATGGTGCTGATCGGAGCTATGGCGGCGTATCCGGTCGTTTTTAATCCGAACCGGCTGAACAAATGGATCACCACGTATTTGCTGGCGGGATTTCTGATCCCGTTCCAGACGACGCTTATTCCTTTGTTCGAGCTGATGACGAGCTTCCATCTTACCGACAAGCTGTCCGGGCTGATTTTGCTTTATATGGGCGGTTCGGTGTTCGTCTTCTTTTTGATGATGGGCTACATGAAGACGATTCCCCGCGAGCTGACGGAGGCGGCGATCATTGACGGGTGCAGCGTTTGGGGCATTTTCTGGCGCATCATTTTGCCGCTGCTTAAGCCGATTACGGTGACGAGCATCATTTATCAGACGATGTGGATCTGGAATGATTTTTTAGCTCCGATGCTGTTTCTCAATTCGCAGAGCAAGGCTACCCTCGTCCTGCAAATTTACAAAGCGAAGGGCGAATTTTCGGTCAACTGGCCGATGTTCATGACGTTGACGGTCATTGCCCTGATCCCGATCTTTATTTTCTTTATCGTTATGCAAAAGCAAATCGTAAAGGGTATTGTCGGGGGAGCGGTCAAAGGTTAAGCTAATCATAAAAACGATGAAAAGAGGGCACTAACGCAGATGAAAGCACCTTTATTTCGCGATCCGATCTATGACGGGGCTGCTGATCCGGTACTCATTTGGAACCGGCAAACGAAGGAATGGTGGATGGTGTACACGAACCGTAGAGCTTCGGCGGAGGGAAAGGATTACGCCTGGATTCACGGCACTGACCTCGGCATAGCTTCTTCTGCGGACGGAGGTGCTTCGTGGCTGTACAGGGGAACGCTGGAAGGGCTCAATTTCGAATGGGGCCGCAATACGTTTTGGGCGCCGGAAATTTATTGGCACGAGGGCGTTTATCATATGTACGTCAGCTACATCCGGGGAGTGCCGGATAACTGGCCCGGCCATAGCCGCAGCATCGTGCACTATACGAGCTGGAACTTGATCGAATGGACGTTCCGCTCTGTCCTGCCGCTCAGCTCCGACCGCGTCATCGATGCTTGCGTGTACCCGCTGCCGGACGGGCGTTTCCGGATGTGGTACAAGGACGAGGCGAATCAATCTGCAACCTATGCGGCGGATAGCCCGGATTTGTACCATTGGACTGTAGTCGGACCCGTCATCACGGGACGGCCGCACGAAGGGCCCAATGTGTTCCGTTTTAAAGACGCCTATTGGATGATCGTCGACGAGTGGAGAGGGCAGGGCGTTTACAAATCCGGCGATTTGATGCACTGGGAGCGCAATGGCCTTATTCTCGACAAGCCCGGAACCCGGGAAGACGATCGGGTTATCGGGCTGCATGCGGACGTAGTCGTCCAGGGCGACGAGGCGTACATTTTTTACTTTACGCATCCGGAGCGTATAGAGGCGGACGGCCGCTTCGAGCCCGAGCGTACCTACCGGGAAAGAAGAACGTCCATTCAGGTCGCGAGGCTTGACGTCAAGGACGGCGTGCTGTTGTGCGACCGGGACGAACAGTTCGAACTGCGGCTGAACGGCGAGGAAGCAACGGGCTAGGGGTTTGCACAAAAGTAACTTCGTCGGAGGAGCGCAGCCGCTCTTCCGCAACCCATACCTTTCCGCACGGGTTGCGGCGCTGAAGTGAGGGGGCGCAAGGCGGTTTGGCATGGAAAAAACCTGCGAAAACTCCCATTACGTCGTGGACGTCACCCCACAGAATGAAAATAATCAGGCCTACTTCGTTCTATTTTCGCATAAAGTGGTTATTACTTAGTTACTCCTGAAAAAGTCGATTTTGATAAGGTTACTCTCTCCCGTAGATTTTTCTTCGGGACCATTTTCCAATGTATCCCTTATTTCGCCTCCATTTTGAGCACTTTTGCTGCTCTTTGGAGGTTATGGGCCAGAATTCCGAACCCGACCCAGATTTTAGAGCCAGCAAGGCCCCGATACCTGCTGCGGCTCAAACCGTACTTTCGCTTCAGCAGACTGATCTTCGCCTCGCCGGCTGCACGGTAGTGCTGTAAGTCTTTAAACCAATGTTGATTTTCATGTTCGCCTCGTGCCTGGCCCTTCTTGCCTTTTCGGGGTAAGCTGCATCGTCCGACGCCCAATTCCGTTCATGCAGTTTCGTTTCTTTTGCCGGAAAAGCCGCGTCGGTCGCCACTGCACTCGGTGCTTTTCCAAATCGTTTCATGTGGGCTTCCACGGTGGGTACAAGCAAATCGTCATCGGACGGATTGCCTTCATACACCTCATAGCCAGTAACAAAGCCGCTTTCCGTTTCGTCAATGCGTGCTTTGTAGCCGAACTCGGTCCCTTTGGAGAGTTTGCCTTTTTTGATCGGCCTGGCTTCCGGATCGAAAAAACTGACGATCCGTTCGGTAATAATGCGCGTTCCAGAGACGACTTGCTTGGCTTGGTTCATCAGTTTGGTGGTTAATTCCACAGCGTTCGTCAAACATTGCTTCGTCTGCTGAATCGCCTGACGTCCCTTGTCTTGAAGCTTCTCTATGGCGCTGGCCGCTTGGCTAACCACCGCTTCCGTCGTCTCAATGACGCTCTGAGTAATCTGATCGACTTCTTCCCAAGTCTCGCGTGTACGACGGCGAAGTACCTTGGCGATGGATAGGATTTTCTCTTTAACTTCAGCGGTACGATCCTCGAAACCTTGCGCAGCGTGAGAAGCGACTTTACGAACCTTTTGCATGAGACGGGTGATCACCTTGACACCGTCCTGCAGCAAGGTGGCATCAGTAGGGTGATGGATGTCCGCTTCGACTACCGTGGTGTCCGTACGAAATTTACGGTGTTTTAGAATCTCTTTTTCTTTCAGCTTCCCCAAGAGCGCTTCGTTCAGTTCTTCAACAATCTCTTCACCGTAACGCTTTCGGGTATAGATGAGTGTTGTGGGATCGGGCATCGGTTTATCAATGGCAATTCGGCAGAACAGACGCCAGGTAATGCTGTCGCCAACCTCTTTGATGAGAGATTCATAGCCCAAATTGTATTTGCGTTTCAGCACCATAAGGCGCAGGTATCCCTCGATTGGATACGTTGGTCGTCCCATCTTGGATTTACTCGGATGCTTGTCAACAAAGGGCTGCATAAAGCACTCGTCATCAAGCAATTCATCAATCAGTGCCAGTTCAGTCGGCAGTTTCCTGACCGCCTCCGGTAGAATTGCATCCCAAAGGGTCATTTGTTCGTCACGAAGTCTCAACATTTTCTTCACCTAAAAAAAGGATTTCCGAGGGGGATGTTGAACTTCATAGACATGGGAATTCGCCCCTCGGGATTTGGTTATCTGGACAATAACTAATTCCATTCGAGGTTACGAATTCCTTTTATTATTTTGCGCAAAACCCCCGACTTTTTCAGGGGAAACTAAGTAGTAACTGAAAGTGCAGGTTTTTTTCGTAAAATGGTTCATTTTGGTGTCCGCAAATAATAATGTTTTAGACTGAATAATAAAGTATTAGACTGTGAAACTACATCAATGTATTTGAATCCCGAAATTATGGATTTCATAATTTCGGGGTTCTTTGTATTTAGGAGGGGCTATAGATGCAGTTAGGAGAAAAGGTCAAATACATCCGGAAAACCAATCAATTGAACCAAAAAGAGTTTGCTGATCGCATTGGCGTTTCACAGGGT
Source organism: Paenibacillus sp. sgz302164 (assembly GCF_056120505.1). Classification (NCBI taxonomy): domain Bacteria; kingdom Bacillati; phylum Bacillota; class Bacilli; order Caryophanales; family Paenibacillaceae; genus Paenibacillus; species Paenibacillus sp. sgz302164. The sequence goes on from NZ_JBVYOL010000004.1 coordinate 36,144, forward strand.
ACTCTAAGCGATATTGAGCGTGGAAATGGCCTTCCCCTCTTATGAAACCATCCTTGCCCTTAGAAAGGCATTTAAGTGCGATCTGAATTGGCTTATCAATACAGACTAGGAGCCTGTACTTAAGAATGAACTATTTGGTGTTAATGTATCTGATCAAGAGATAAGAGGTGATCCATATTACTTATTCGGAGTTTTTTACTAGATTCGCAGTAGTGACTGAGCTTGGCATCATGTATCAGGCAACTTATTATTCTTGTCCTCAAGCTATACAGGAGCAATGGTTTTCAAAAGCAATATATAATGGAGGCCGGGCTCCAGTATATCTTAGAACCAAGAATAAATCTCGCATCTTATATATACTATGAGAATAAATTCATAGTCTGCTATAGAGTTAACCATCAGGTAATACCAGATGAAATTAAGTCTTTGAATTTTATGAAGTTGGAGCGGCTTAAAAGATTAAAGCTGACTCAGCGAAAATATCGTGGTATGGGGTGGCGGGGGCAATCTCGAAAGGGACTATTTTTACCTTCTGGACTTTTCTAAATCTAGCGCTCGTGGAGCGCTCTGGTCGAGGATGCTTTGGGCACAACGGCGGGAGCGCTGCTCGGAACAAGCCCGACAACAGCGTACATCGAGTCCAGCTTGGGTGTTGCCGTCGGCGGTAGAGGGATCTCACGGCGGTCACGGTGAGCGTTCAAGGCTTAAAGACTAGGCCTTTCTCATTATTCTGACCGCTCTTTGGGCGGTTTTTTCATTTCTATAAAAGAATTTAATAGGTAATTATATTGTCGCACATAAACGGATAAGTCTTATGTGTCCACTTATTGAATCTATTTCAACCGTAGATCCGATAGGTAGGGTTAGCATTGGAGATGTGTGTCCAATGTCTAGTTCAGCTACTACAGAAATATTGATGTTTTCTGAGTGTAGAACTTCTAAAATGATATTCTTCATTTTTAATTTTGTAACAGCGGGCATTCCCTCAACTTTTCCTATAAGGAGACCCTTGATCTTTTTAAAAATCCCCCTAATTTTAAGCGTCCAAATCATCATAGCCCATTTTTCTAACGAAACAGAAGTGTCCTCTATAAATAATATTGAGTTTTGTGGAATTTCAAAATAGTCAGTATTAATAATATTCACTAGGCTATCCGTATTTCCCCCGACCAAAATGCCTTGCTCTACGGTTAACGATTTTTGTAACCATATTGGGCCTTTATTTTTATAAAGAGTCCGTGGACGTGTTCCCCAATTAGAGCCTGTCCATTCTATGAATTCATCAGTCCACTCTTTAGGGTAATCAAATTCGTGGGGAATTTGAAGTTTTTGCTGAGACATAGCTTGGAAATATTCAATCGTGGTATCGAACGGGCTAGGGTATTCGCCAAAATTTGGTATAACCATAGGACCATGAAATGTAACAATATTACTCTTATAGGTAATAGCATTCAATAAAACACTACTATCGGAGTATCCACAAACAAATTTTGGATTCTCTCTGATAAGCTCGAAATTAACGTAAGGGAGCATTTCAATAGTGTTATATCCGCCTATCGTACATATAATTCCTTTAATGTTTGGGTCTCGAAACATATGATGCAGTTGTTCTGCTCTGTCATAGGGACTAGCCGATCGGTAATCGTTCTCGCTCTCCACCTTTTTTACTTCTGATAGATGATAGCCCAGTTCTCGTAAACTTCTTTTCCCACATTCATATTGTCGGGGGAATTTTTCTGGTCCTGCACTGCTCGGGGAAAAAAGTGCGATCGTGTCACCTTTTTCTAGAGCTGGTGGTAAAATAGTGTGCATGATATGGTAGACTCCTCTTTAGATAGCCTGAATGTACAGATTTTTTAAGTATAAAGCACTAAAAAGGAGGTAATCGTTTACCTCCTTTTTAGTGTGTGCGTATGCCGGTTCACATTAAGGTGTAATATTGACCCCATTAAATCTAGGAATAACCTGGAAGTCTCGAATGTCATCTTGCTGTGTCAGCCAGAGAAGGAAACGCTCTACTCCCAAACCGAAACCAGCTGTATTCATTGGATAGTTATCTTTCATGTAGAGGTACCATTCATATTCATTCTCATCTAACTCATGCAATTGTAAGGACGACCTCACGTCTTTACCTAATGTATGTCGTTCTCCAGCACCTACAACCTCACCTATGCCAAATAATAAGTCAGCATTCATTGCATAGTGCCCAGAAATATCTGTTGCTTGATAAAAAGGAACTGACTTGTAGTCGTAATGAGTTACCCATACCATTCCATTGTACATTTGAATGAGATGTTTCTCGCCGGCAGATGTAACCGTGCGGAAACCTTCAGGATGATGTTGGATATATTCCGATTTGTTTTCCAGAACTTTAACAGCCTCTTCAAATGTAATAGTAGGTATCTTCTTATCCTTTTGAATAATTTCTTGAAGGTGATCCAATGATCCGGCAAATTCTAGAATTAATTCAGGAATTTTAGTTAATAGGTCTGTGCATAGCTGATAAATATACTCATTGACTAAGCTAATGATGTCTTCAAGACCGCCAACAATTTCAGCCTCACTGTGATAGAACTGACAGAGGTGGCGCTCATCCGCCTGCTCCCCTCTAAAGGAAGGCATGATATAGTGAACGCCATTCTTTAAATATCTTAAAAGATATTCAAGATGGAATTGCATCGAATCCGATAGATAGGTGTCAATTCCTTCCAAGTTTACTTTAACCGGTAAGGAGTCACTTCCCAAGCCCATAGGACTAGTAACCGAGCCAGTTGTAATTGGGAGACTTACCGTGCGGATTCCTTTTTTTCTAAAAAATTCCCAAGAAGAATGGTTGACTTCATCCTGCAATATGACAAGTTTTTCATACCACTCGCTCTTAAGTGCTTCTTTGTAATGATTATTTGGATTTCTCCAAGACTTTGGTGGAAATAGTTTAGTTTTAGTTACGTTATTCAATGTTGTCTACCTCCCACATTTTAAGATTATCTAGATTCCAAGGATCAATAGCACCCTTTTCTAAGAAAAGTTCTTGCTGCTCAGTTATATATTGGTTGCGTAAAAGAACGGACATAAATGAAAGGTAACGATGGTTCTCATTAAATATGTTCATAATCTCAAACCAACGATTCTTAAACCTATCTTTTTGTGCACTATCGATACCAGTTAGCGCCGGTGAGTTATCAATTATGTTGGATGTATATTTAAGTAATACTTCTTCCGGACGCGCTTGCATCTCGGTTTCTTGATACGTGTAAAGCTCTAAGCCGGATGAAAGGAGTAGATCTAGCCAGTAGTATTTGGTCCATGGTTTAACTTCGAACCCAAGCACTTCTTTTAGATCCGATAGAACTTTGCCCGGAACGGGTTTGTGGTAAAAAAGGTTAGTTACAGATAGTATCCCATAAGGCTTAAGTACCCGTTTGTATTCTGATAAAGCCTTCTCACGATCATTTGCTGGAATAAATGTGTTGGCTCCTCCAGTTACAACTAAATCGAATTGATTTTCATTAAAAGGGAGGTTTGCCGCATCACCAACTTGGAATGAAACTCTATCTTGAACGAATTGAGGCTCTTTAGATAAGAGGAATTTAGACTTCTCGACAGCTTGAGGGTTTACATCAATTCCAATTACTTTGCAATTCAATAGTTTAGCGATTTCTATAGAAGTAAATCCAGTATTTGAACCAATTTCCAATATTTTCGGATCGTTGGGTAATAAAGACTTGGACAGGATATTGTTAATGGTCCGCTTCCCGCCGGGGCATCGATTTACTTCTTCAATGTAAGATAATAAATCTACGTACGACATTGAAAGAGGATCATTAGATAGGTTTAGCATAGAGTAAGTCCTTTCTCAAGTTATAATCTTATAATCACCTAGGTGTTTGAGGAATTGTAAAGTTTTAGAATATTCTTAGATGATATTATTCCAGTATTTACAATATGTCAACATGAATTATTCCTGAAAATAACAAATAATTCTTGATTTTTGAAAAAACATGAATTATTGTATATTCTAAATAATGCCAGTCGATATTAATGTATCTATGCAGGTAAGAAGAAGGTGGAGTGAAGATGAGAAGTGTAAAAGAATTAGGAAGGTCTATTTTGTAGATTTTAAAACATGAAGACACGGGGATTTCCAGTTAATGCCTAAATTTAATGATATTATAATAAACCCGTAAGGAGTATAGAAATGGAGATATGGATATTTAATAGAATAGAAAGAAAAATGACAGATTACAAAAAATGGTTAAATAATGAAGACATTATACTCATTAATAGAGAAAAGCATGGTAAAGAATACAGTGACTTTGATAAACAAATTACATTCAGCGACTTTAAATTTTCTTCCTTTCATTTTCTTCAGAAGAAAATAAAAGAAAAACAAAAGTATGGAGAAAATATATATTTAGTTTCGACTTCTGAAAGAGATTTATTACCCTTAAGTGAACTGAGAAGCGAGTATAATCTATATGGACAAAAGTTCAAGGAGGCAGAATTATTCAGAAATAAAATTAAAATGAAGAAAAATTTGAAATCAGTAGTAAAGACACCGGAATTCAAAAAAATAGAAAGTTTTATGGATGTCCAAAAATTTATAGATAAGCATGACTATCCTGTTGTTATAAAACCAATTTTAGGAGCAGGTTCGTTAAATACATATATTGTTGATTCGGAAGAAAGGTTATATAAAGTACTAGAAAATGGTCTAGATAAAGATATGATGATAGAAAAATTTATTGAAGGTGACATGTACCATGTTGATGGTATCTATCAACATGGAGAATTGTTAATTAGTAGGCCATCCGTGTACATCAATGGCTGCTTAGCATATCAAGAAAATAAATTTTTGGGCTCGGTTATGTTGAATTATTCTCATCCTCTTTTTAGCCGTTTGAATGATGTGGCATTAAAAATCTTAGATAATCTTTCTTCAAGTGAGCAAGCAATCGTCTACCATTTAGAACTTTTTTATACAAATGATGATGAGATAGTTTTTTGTGAAATTGCCTCTCGAGTTGGTGGAGGAAGAATTAATGATTGTTTTGAAAAAGTAACAGGCGTAAATTTACTTGAAGAATGGATAAAGAGCCAATGTAATCTACCTGTCAATGTTAAAGATCAAAATAATAAACTTGCCGGTTGGATATTAATTCCTCCACCAAAAGTAGGGAGAATTAAGAAGTTGAAAGATATAGGTTATCCGGAAGGGGTGTTTTTTAAAGATTATTATTTACATGAAGGGGATAATGCAAATAATCCTAGTATAAGTATAGAATGCGTAGTAGCCATAGCAGTCGAAGGAAATTCAATGAATGAAATAAATGCAAAACTTAATGAATTTAATGAGTTATTTCTATCATCTATAGTTATTGAAGAGGATACCACTAATGAACTAAAAATAAAAGTTACGTAGAGGAAGTAATAGAATATAATGAAATTTCAAGAAAAAATACTCAATATTGATTTTTATGATTTTGATGATTCGTTGATAAAAATTGTGGAGCAATACTACGATATCGGAGAATTTATTGCAGTTCAACCAATTATATTAGATGGAGAGTATGCAAACTTACTAGAAGTGAGATCTGAAACCTCTAAAAAAATGATATTCACAACAACAAATGGAAAGTATTTCCTGAAGCAAATTCCTTGGTATTGCGATAGTGAGGATGATTTGCAGTTTTCTATTAATAATCAATTAAACTTATATAATAAAAATGTCCCCATGGCAAAAATCATTGAAAACAAAGAAAGAAACTACCATATTAACGTGAATAATAAAAAGTTTGTTGTTTTTGAGTATTTAAATGGAAAGCGTTTTACTGGGAGAATTGAAGAAGCTAGAAATGCTGCTTTCTCATTAGCAAAAATAAACTCAGAAATTCCTGTAGGGAATAATAAAACTGATTATTTCAAAATTATTGAGGATCAAATTAACATCATAGATTTTGGTGAGTATTCAGATTTTAAAACATATTTATTAGAATTTATTGATAGAATTAATAATGACCTTTCAAGTAATGGTTTTCATACTTTGAAAGATGTAATTCTACATGGTGATTTCAATAAATGGAACTTAGTATTTCATCCATCAAATGATGAAGTATTGGGGATATTGGATTTTGATAATATTGATTGTGGGCCTAGAATACGTGATTTATCTGAAGCTATTCTTTCATTCGGAGTAATTTGCTATAAAAATGACAGTACTAACTTTACAGAAAATTTATACAGCAGCGATAATTTCCTATATGCTAAAGAGTTTTTTAAAGCATACACTTATCTCTCTGATTTATCTGAATTAGAGAAATATTTTCTTCCTGGTTTGCTTAAAATTGTATTTTTAGAATTGGTCACTTTAGGGTTAATTAGAAAGGATTTCATATTAAATCAATTGTTAATTGATAAAATTAAATTATTTATTCAGTATGAAAATAACGTTTTAATTGAGGAGCTCTACAATTGAGTAAAATAAATAGTATAAAAAAAATATATGTTGTGAATAGTGGAAAAGGTGGAGTAGGAAAGTCCACAATTGCCTCTAGATTAGCTTTTGTATTAAATAAACAAAGATATGCAGTTGGATTATTAGATTTAGATATTCACGGACCTAGTATTACAAACATTTTTAGTATTAGTAATCCGCCTCTTGTGAAAGATGGGAAAATGGTACCCTATCATAATAATGGCCTAAAAATTGTGTCTATGGGGATGTTTGTAGAGAAAAATAAAGCTTTTATATGGAAGGGGGTTATACTAAAAGGTATTATTAAGCAATTATTAAATGATGTAGCGTGGGGAAATCTTGATTATTTAATAATCGATACTCCCCCTGGAACAGGTGATGTATTAATAAATTTAATACAGGAATCTAAAATTGATGGGGTTATTATGGTGACAACTCCTCAAGCTATGTCTAAAGCTGATGTAAGAAGAAGTTTAAATATGATTAGGCAACTTAATATACCAATTACATCTTTAGTTGAAAATATGTCTAGTTTTACTTGTCCACACTGCAATGAAAAGATTAGTATTTTTAAACAAGATGAGAGCAATATATTATGTGAGTATTCTATAGGAAACCACGTAGTTTTACCGTTCGAATTAAATTATATTGATAGCATTTTTGAGGACATAGAGTCGAATATTGAAAACGAATTGTTAAAGATAGTGAAAATATTATAACGAAATGTCGGGGGATCGATGGACTTTAATAAAAAACGAATTCTCAATATACATACTACACTTGATTACGCAAAATATGATGATGAGAACGAAATCACTCTTTATGGTAAAAAAATTCACGAAATATTAGGACATAATAACTCTATGTCCATGATTTATTTTGACCAAAGAATAAAAGATAATTATCACTCAATCTATAACGCGTTTAATAAATATTTTCAAAATGTTAGCATCCATTTTGCTATGAAATGTAATTATATACCTATGTGTATCGAAACACTTTTAAGCGTTGGATGTTGTGTTGAGGTTATGAGTAATATCGAATTACAGATCGCTCTCCAAAATGGATTTAAAAGCAACCAAATAATTTGTAACGGCTTAGGAAAATCAAAAGAAGAATTATTAAAAGAATTAGAGAACAGTAAGTTAATTTTTATTGATAATGTATATGATCTTGAAAGAATCAATTCCCTTTCGATAGATTTGGGAAAAAAAATTTCTATAGGTCTTAGAGTCCTGCCTGACATTGGGAGTTTTTTTCACGACGAAGTTATGATTAAACCTAGCTCGAAGTTAGGTATGGATGTTATAACTGCAATGGAAATTTTAAAGCAGTTTAAAGAAACAAATAGTAATCTAGACATAATCGGTATTCAATTTCATTTAATGAGTCACTTAAAAGACCACAGTTTATATTCAGATTATTTATCTAGTATAGAGTCTTTCTTAGAACATGTTCATAGAGAGTTCGATTACTCTTTCCAGTATATTAATCTTGGAGGGGGGGTTGAAACTAGATTTCTTATGGAAAATAATAAAATTGATATTAATGATTTAGCGACAATTGCATACGGAAAATTGAAAAGCCTACCCTATGATTATGAACTCATTTTAGAGCCAGGGAGATATATTATGGCGGATGCGGCAGTAATATTAGCATCCATTATAAGTGAAAAAAAGAATGGTGGTACGAATTGGAAAATAACTGATATAGGCTCTAATATTCTAATACCAGTGCCTAATATTGAATATTATACAATCCCATATAAACTAGATGATAAGGATCAACCTTGGGAACGCTATAATATAGGCGATGCTACATGCGCTCCCACTCATTTATGTAAAGGTGTTGAATTGCCGAGCGAATTAATTGAAAATAAAATAATTGTGTTGAACTGTGGAGCATATACCTCAGTGTATAGTGAACTTTGGGCTTTTAAATTACCCGAAATATATTATTCTAAAGACAATAAAGTCCATAATATATTTTCTTACAATCATTTCCGTCAACTTTTTAAGTTAGCTTATGGATACGATATCTAGAGAAAAGAGGGATTATTATGTTTGCTGTTAATGTAGAAGGACTAATTATTAAAGACAATACAGTATTGATAGGTAGAAGAAGTATGAATGAAGAACATGCTGGAGGCAAACTCTCTTTAATTGGTGGTACGGTAGAACAGGGAGGGAATTCTAAAGATATTTTAGAAAATAATTTAAAGCGAGAGATAATGGAAGAGACAGGATTGGAAGTAAGTAATTTTAAATATGTTAATAATACTTCTTTTGTCACAGAATCAGGAATAAACGTAATCAATATAGTATTTTCATGTGAGTGGTTATCAGGAGATGCTGTGGTTAAAGATAAAGATGAGCTTTCTGAATTGATTTGGATGGCTTTTGATGAAATTATAAACAATGAGAACTGTCCGTTTTATTTAGTTGATAGTGTTAAAATAGCAAAACAAGGGAAAATTTAAAAATGAACAAAAAGAATATATTAATTTTGGGTAATATTCATAAAGTCAAAGAATATCTGGATTATAATGAGTATAATTACTATTTAATCACTTCCAATTTTGACATCTTACAGCTATCAAATGAATTAAAAAATTCTATTAAATTTTATGAGATAAATACAAATGATGCTTTTGATGTCTCTTGTTTTGAAAATAAATTCGATAGTATTCTCGAGATTGCGAAAGAAATAATTAAACAATTTGGAAAAGTAGAAGCTATTATATCAACAAATGAAGCAACAGTCGTGATCGCTTCAAGATTAAGAGGTATTCTAAATATAAATAAAGGTTTGGCTAGTGCTAACGCTATTTTTCTGCGAGATAAAGTAAAAATGAAAGAACGATTGAAAAATTCTGTCCCGCTTGCAGATTTTGCAGAAATCACAAAAGAGAATTATCAAACAATAGCTGAGCTATTCATAAATAAATATAAGAAGATTGTCATTAAACCTTCAAATCAAGCTGGAAGCCATGGAGTAAATATTGTTTCAGAGTATCAAGAAGCAATCGACCACATAAACCAACTTTTGGAAGAAGGTGTTGAGATCTGTATTGAACAATATATTAGCGGCTCTATTATGCACTTCGATGGTATTATAAAAAATGGCGAAGTAATAAATTTTATGGTTTGTAAAAAGATAGGGACAGCATATGATTATGTACACAATTATAATGTTTTATCCACTGCAGTAGTTTCAGACAATGAGTTAATAAATAGAGCCAAAGAATTCACTATAAAGTGCTTTGAAAAACTTGATATACAAGATACAGTTTTTCATTTGGAAGTCATTTATTATGAAAATAAATTCATTTTCTTAGAAGTAGCTGGTAGATCACCAGGTGGCAATATTGTGAATCTATATAAATATGCTTATGAATTTGATTTACATAAACATGCTTATCTTCTAGATTTAAATGAAAATATACCAAAAATTTGTCTGAAAAATCGAAGTAATTTTACATTATCTTTAATTCCAGTTCCTAGATTCAAAGAATACACAATTAAAAACGTACAAGGGATGAATACTTTACCTAACAATATAATTAATATTACATTCAAACCAATAGGTTCAAAAAATAAACGTCGATCCTTCGATCCTTTCGATAGTATATGTCAAATTTATTTCACATGGGAAAGCGATGAAGAATTGATTGACACAATTTCTTATATAGAAAATAACATCAAGTTTGAATGTCTTGAGCACTCGCAATGAACAGGAAGAAAGCGCACAATACAAAAGTGCGCTTTTTGAACCTCTTTTTTAGTTATATTTTACTATATTTCAAAAGGATGTTAGGAGGCTTATTTTGATTTGTGCAAATTTAAATCATAACTTAAAAATTCGGCTTTTAACAAGTTTTTTACAAAATTCTATTATGTTTAGTATAATTCCGTTTATGTCCTTATATTTGTCTGCTTATATAGGGGTTATATCTGCTGGCATTTACTTGCTTATTGGAGTAATAGTTAACTTTCTAGCATCCCTGATCGGTGGTCATATAAGTGACGTCTTATCAAAAAGAAGAATCATTTTAATTAATTCTTATGTAAACGTAGTTATATTTTTAACCATGACTATTTGTATCTATGCTGAACAGAGGTTAATTACTTTATTCTCTCTTTTGTACATATGTAGTCAACTAATCTATGGTATTATGAAACCGGCTCAAGACGCTATCACTATAGAATCTATCACTGAAGACACACGAAAGGAATATTCTATAATCCAATATTGGATTAATAATTTGTCAATGGCCTTAGGGATTACAATAGGAGGGGCATTATATAATTATTATAAATTAGAATTGTTTATAGTAGCTACGGTTGTATTATTAGTAAATAGCATTGTTATTAAATTTTTTTTAAAGGATATAAAGATTAATACAATTCATAAAAACCATGAATCATTTTTAAAAAATACGCTGATCAGTTATAAAGAAGTATATAAGGATAAAGCATATGTAAATTTAGTGTTAGGGTTGGCATTTATTATCATGGCCGAGCTATCCATGTCTTCTTACATAATTGTTAGACTAAAAGAGGATTTTAAAACAGTAGTATTCTACGGTTTTTCAATTGATGGGGCAAGATTATTTTCTATTCTAATGGTGTTGAATACTTGTATCGTTATTAGTATGACTTTTATATTTTCACGAATTTCGCGAAATATGAGTCCATACCACTCAATAATTATTGGTGTTTTGTTATATATTTCAGGGTATTCAATCATGATTTTATCAACTAATGTCTATGTATTGATATCTTCAATGGTAATTGCAACGATTGGAGAATTGATATATGCCCCTGCTTACAACGCAGAAAGGATTAGAATTATTCCTAAAGATAAAAGAGGGTCCTATTCAGCAGTAGCTGGATTTTCCAATAAAATTGGCAATTTGCTATCAAAATCAACTTTAATAATTAGTGCGGTCTTAACTCCTAACTATATTGCATTTTATATTTTTCTTACAGGAGTTATTGGTTTGTTCTTGATTTCTAAAGTTTATTTGGCTCAAAATCAGCGCTTGACAGTCTAACGTAGGGTTAAATGAAAAAATTATCTGCAATTTTGTGATGTTATAAGTCGCACAAAACAAAGGAATAGGCAGATGCAGACTCAGTATATCAAGCGACAGCAAAAAGCCGTATTGACGATGCAAAAGCGCTGTTTTGCATCGTCAATACGGTCGCGGTGGGTGATCAATTTACGGGAAATGGATGCTCATTTGATCCATGCTTTTGAATTCATAGCCTTGCTGGCGGGCGTCGTCAATAATTTTGGCAAGCGCCTCGGCGTTATCTTTGGAGACGGAATGGAGCAGAATGACGGAACCGGGATGCAGCTGCGACATGACGCTGTCGTAAGCGAACCGCCAGCCTTTTTGATTGCGGGTGTCCCAATCTTTGTAGGCGATCGACCAAAACACGTTAATATACCCCAGCTTTTTGCTTTCCGCAAGGGACCGTTCGTTAAAAATGCCTCTTGGCGCCCGCAAATATTTCATCTCTTTTTGGCCGGTCCGTGCCTGTACTTCCGTTTGCACTTTAGTCAGTTCTTTCTCGATTTGGGCTGCGGAAATTTGGCTCATATCGGGGTGCCCCCAGGAATGATTTCCGACGATATGCCCTTCGTCGACCATTCGCTTCAGCAGCTCGGTCTGGGTTTCAATAAAATGGCCTGTAACAAAGAAAATGGCGGGCACTTGTTTTTCTTTCAAAACATTGAGAATTCTCGGAGTATTCCCATTTTCGTAGCCGTTATCGAAAGTCAGAAAAAGCTCTTTTTTCGAAGTATCCCCGGTAAAAACAGCTCCATATTTTTGTAAAAGCGGTTTAAATCCTTCTTCATCGATGGAAGGCATGGAACCGTTTTTGCTTTTCTTAAAACCGAAATGGTACGTACCATCCGCATGAATGGTTGCGGCCTGTCCGAAAAAAATGAGCAGCGCCGTCAGAAAGACGCACATTCGTTTAAGCGGCAATTTAGCCTCACTCCTCTTGTTGGATGCAGTCTTGTTTGTTCACCTACTGTCATAATTCTCTTCGGAGCCTGTTTTTATGTATGTTGCCCGGCCTAATCCGCAAAAGAAAAGGAGAGCTGCTCGGGAACCGGAGGCTGCCCGCCATTGTTGCGGGGAGGGATAGCTGCAGCTGCAGAATAACGGGGTTCTTGATTGCTTAAACCGTACTTGTGCAATAAAGCTTGAACGAGCTGCATGTTCGGCTCCTTGTACGATTTCGGAAGAGAGGAGGACTCGCTGTAAAGCTTGCCGTATTGCGGCACCAAATCGAAATAGCGGTTCTGCAACGTTTGAAAAAACCACACTTTGACTTCGGAAGTGCTGAGCCGCAAATACGAGGGCATGACAAACTTCGCTTGATGCAATGCCGCGCTGCGGATCAGCGCTTCGATGTCACTTGCACGGTCTGTCAGCAAAGGAAGAATAGGGGCCATGAAGATGCCCGCGGGAATTCCCGCTTCAACTAACTGCCGGACGGTTTCCAGCCGTTTGGCGGGCGAAGGGGTCGAGGGCTCCATGTTTTTCCATATGGCATGATCCAATGTGTTCAAACTGATATTAACGGAAACGATCGGCACGGATTTCAGTAAATCGAGATCCCTGAGAATCAAGGGGGAGCGGGTCGTAATGCTTACCGGAAAATCGTACTTCGCCAGCACTTCCAGACAAGCCCGCGTCAGCATCGCTTTGCCTTCGATTTGCTGGTACGGATCTGTCGCTGTGCCGATCGCGATAAGGCTGCCGGCTCCGCCGTTTTGTCGGGCCAGCCGGGCCAATTGTTTGTCAAGCGCCTCCGCAGCGTTGGACTTCAAAAAGATATGGTTTTGAAACGTATCGTCGGTTTCTTTGCCCAAAAAAGCATGCGTGGAACGCGCATAGCAAAAGCTGCACCCATGCTGGCAGCCGCGGTAAGGATTGATCGACCAGTCAAAGGGCATGGAAGGAGCTTTCACTTCATTCAGCACGGTTTTGCATGAAACGGATTCATATTGGACGCGGCGTCTGTTCAAAACGGCCTCTCCTTCCAAGGAATACGAATGTATGTTCTGTTTATTGTAGCAAAATATTTCCCGGAAGACAATGCTTGAAGTACAAGATTAATTCCGTATAATCGAATATATTGGAAACAAATTTTTATGAGAAGGCGCGGGTTGCAGACAATGAGAGTACATGAATTTATGATCCATTCGGACATGGAGCGCAATGACCTGACCGAAATATCGACGATATCCAACCATTTTGCTTCAGATATAACGCTTACTTTTCAAACGGACAACACCGAGCATACGGTCGATGTCAAGAGCTTGCTGGGCATGCTGCTGCTGCCTATTAAATCGGGTACGACGGTTCGTCTTCTGACCAAAGGCAAGGATGAGGAGGAAGCGCTGAATTTTGTACACGGCTGGTTTGAAAACAAAGCGTAGCTGCGGCGGAAAAGCCGGGAGGGGAATCACAATTTGAATCTTGCGATGTGATCCCACTTGTTCTCCAGCTGCAAAATTTCCTTTTGCCTCGGACCTATCAGGTCGAAATGGGGGTAAGGAGGCCTGTTGTGAATGTAGCGGGGGTCTAAATCGTAGGCTGAGCACCACCTGGCCAAACGGTCCAGATCGGAGCAGCCGACCTTCGTAACCGTGCGAATGCCGGCAAACCGGTCGTCCAGCCAATAGTGGGTAAGATAGGCGATTTCTCCGCGGCTCACGGCTTCTTTCCAGCGCCGCAGCTCTTCTTTTGTAATTCCGAAAGCCATCGATAATTAGACCACCTTTATGCGATTTATGGTTGCAGTATACAGATTATAACATGAACGCCCCAGGCCGCTTGGGGTTTTTTTGCATAAAACGATCGGCCGTTCATCAAAATATCAGAGCCGGTTTCTCATCATATTTTCATCTATTTGCATTATAGTGATGAGGGCGGAGATCAAAGGAGACTGTAATGAAACGGATTTTGCTGATTGAAGACGAAAAAAATTTGGTTCGGTTCATCGAGCTCGAACTGCAGCATGAATCGTTCCATGTCCAGGCCGCTTATGACGGGCAGAGCGGGTTGGAGCTGGCGCTGCAAGAGGAGTGGGACTTGATTTTGCTTGATATTATGCTTCCCAGACTGAGCGGAATCGAAGTGTGCCGGCGCATCCGCGCAGTCAAACGAACGCCGATCATCATGCTGACGGCCAGAGACACCGTAGTCGACAGAGTATCCGGCTTGGACAGCGGGGCCGACGATTACGTGCCCAAACCGTTCGCGATCGAAGAGCTGCTCGCAAGGATGCGGGCCGTATGGCGCAGAGCGGAGGCAGGGGAAAGCGGCCTGCATTCCATGTTGTCGTTTCGCGACATTTGCGTCGATCTGGATGCCAGAACGGTTAGCAAAGCGCAGCAGCCGGTCGAGCTGACGAAAAGGGAATTCGATTTGCTGGTCATGTTCCTGCGGCACCCGAATCTGGTGCTGACGCGGGACATGCTGCTCGACAAAGTATGGGGACATGACACGATGGTAGAAACGAATGTCGTTGACGTGTACGTCAGATATTTAAGGAACAAGCTCGATGAAAATAAAGCGGATAGCTTCATACAATCCGTCCGCGGCCTGGGATACGTAATGCGATGAACATTTTCGGACACCCTTCTGTCATTCAGCGGATCCGGCAGCGGCTCTCCCGGTTGCCGGTCAAATGGAAGCTGAGCTTGTGGTCGACTCTGCTCATCTTTTTGTTATTCGGCAGCTATAACTTTGCCCAGTACCTTGTATTGAATAACTGGATGCTCGCTCAGGAAAAAGGCTTTATGCAGCAATCCATGTCGCAGCTGGACAGTTATTTTGAAGAAAGAAAAGCGGAATTGAACGATGCAACCGTAAAGGATGCGGCTCCTTTTATTGAAAATTTGCTGGAAAACAATCAGATGATCCGGATCCTCGACCGCAATGCGAATCCGGTCATATCGTTAACGGACAAGTTCAGTCCGGACTGGATTGTTCCCCAAAGCGCGGCCGTCCCGGAAAGGCTGGAGTTGAAAATCAACGACGATCACGTGCTGGTATATCGAAAGCCGCTGCTGACAAGCCATTTTCAAGGAACGATAGAAATTTCCAATCATCTTGAAACTTTCGATCATTTTAACAAAGGTTTGGTCTGGGTTATGGTGATCGGCGGGTTATTGGCATTTCTCATAAGCGGAATCGGCGGTTTTATGCTAGCCGGACAATTCATGCGGCCTGTCGCGGCGTTGGCGGCGGCCATTAGAAACGTCAAGAAAAAAGGTCTGCACGAACGGGTGAATCACTCCGGGAACGGGGACGAGTTCTCCAAGCTGGCGCAAATGTTCAACGAATTAATGAGTGAGTTGGAACAATCCTTTAATCAACAAAAGCAGTTTGTCGAGGACGCATCGCACGAATTACGGACACCGGTTACGATTCTGGAAGGCCATTTGTCGCTTCTAAACAGATGGGGCAAGCAGGACCCCGCGATTTTGGACGAATCTTTGCAAGCGTCGCTTCAGGAAGTCCGCCGTTTAAAAGGGATCGTTCAGGAATTGCTGGCTTTAACGAAAGCGGAAACGAACAGATTGGCGGTTCAACCGGAAACTGCCCTGCTGCAGCCGGTCGTTCTTCATACGGTTAACAGTTTTGCGGCTTTATATCCGGATTTTGCTTTTAAAGTTGAAGCGGAGGAGCTCGCAGATGTGAGATTGCCTGTCGCGGCGCTGCATGTAGAGCAAATTTTGCTCATACTGCTCGACAATGCGGTCAAATATTCCGCCGATGTCAAATCGGTGCTTGTTCAAGGAACCGTAAGCAAAAGCGCCGTACATCTCAGCGTCAAAGATCATGGCATCGGCATACCGCAAGACGAACTGCCCCGCGTATTCGACCGGTTTTACCGGGTGGATAAAGCGAGAAGCCGCGAACAGGGAGGGACCGGGCTCGGACTGTCGATTGCGCAAAAGCTGGTTGATTTGTACCAGGGCCAAATTCTCATTTCCAGTGTCGAAAATGAAGGCACGGCGATCACCATTACGTTTTATAAAGAAAGCAGGGAACCATCATGAACGACGTGATTTTTAAAATGATTTACGGGCTGACGGGGCGATTTCCCGCGCTCGATACGTTTGCGGCCGTATTTTCGCAAAATGCGCATTGGCTTGTGGCCGCGCTGCTAATTGTATATTGGTTGAAAGGGAATCAAAAATCGACGATTTTTGCTTTGTTTACGGCAATGCTGGCCTTATTGTTCGGGCAAATCATCGGCACCGTATATTCACATCCGCGCCCTTTTATGGCTGATGCCGCGGTGCATTCGTTAATCCCGCATGCGGCCGATTCTTCGTTTCCGAGCGATCATGCGCTGGCCTCGTTTTCACTTGCTTTTGCCATATGGCGCACCAACCGGAAGTGGGGCATCGGCCTGCTGGCGTTGGCGGTTGTGATCGGCTTGGGCCGGATATTTGTCGGCGTCCATTACCCCGCGGACATTGCCGGCGGCGCTGTCATAGCCCTGTTGGCGGCATTCGCCGTGATTCGCGCGGAACGCCTTCTCGAGCCTGTGGTACAGTTCATTTTAAAGCTTTATCGAAAATGCTTCCCTTTCCTGGGAGCGAACGATCAACCTTCCCATTCTTCCAAAATGTAAATCAAGAACGGAGGCCCGATTGAGATGAAAGCTATTTGTTGGCTGCTGTCGGTCATCCTGCTGCTCGCCGGCTGTTCCCCCGCCGGAGCCGGAAAGGGCGGGCAATCCGCGCCTGCCGCTACGGCGCCGGAGCAAACGGCGACGGCTGCTCCGGCGAACACGCCGCAGCCGGTCAAACCGGCGCAGCCCACGGCATCTGCTCAGCCTGCGCAGCCCACGGCTCCACCGGCCCAAGGTGCGGCCGCGGCTAAGCCGGACCACGTTGTGATCGTGGTCGAAGAGAACCACTCCTATGAAAAGCTGCTGGGGAATACGTCCGCGCCTTATATCAACTCGTTGGCCGAGCAGGGGGCTTTTTTCACCCAATCTTATGCTGTCGCACATCCGAGCCAGCCGAATTATTTGGTTCTCTTTTCCGGCTCCAATCAGGGGGTTAAGGACGATTCTTGCGGCCATACCTTCAAGACGCCTAACCTCGCCAGCGAGCTGCTTCAGGCCAATTACACATTCGGAGGCTACTCGGAAGATCTGCCTTCCGTCGGTTCAACGGCATGCACGCACAAGCAGTACGGGCGAAAACACAGCCCTTGGGTGAACTTTACGAACGTGCCCAAAGAGGCCAACATGCCGCTTGAAAGCTTTCCCGCCGATTACAGCAAGCTGCCGACCGTCTCGTTCGTCATCCCGAACTTGGATCATGACATGCATGACGGCACGATCCAGGCAGCGGACGATTGGTTGAAAAAGCATCTCGACGGCTATGTGCAATGGGCCAAAACCAACAACAGCATGCTCATTCTCACCTGGGATGAAGACGATTCCTCCAAAGATAATCATATTCCGACGATTATGGTCGGCCCGATGATCAAGAACGCGAAATACGATCAGCGAATTACGCATTTGAACGTACTGCGTACGCTCGAAGACATGTACCGGCTTCCGTACATGGGCGCCACGGCAGACGTGTCCGCCATTCAAGGCATATGGAAGCTGCCGTAAGGAATGAAGTAGAGGCAAACTAAGAGGAGAGAGCACGAGGCCAGGGATTTCTCAGCCTGTTTTCGTAGAACAGTCAAAAGAGGGCGCCGCCGAAGCGGAAAATTTTGCTTCCAGGGTGCTCTTTTTTGCGTTTTGTTATCGAAAACAGAAAACTCTTGTAATATGGACACGTTTTGTTATAGAATCGATTTCGATGATTATGATAATCATTATCGAAATTTACATATGACAATCGGGGATTCCGCAGGGGAGAGCGGCTGTGGAGCAAATTTTGTCGAATCCTGCCAACGAATATACGAAAATGCTTTGGAATTCCAGATTGTCGGCAGTTACCAGCAGCGAATAGGAGTCGAACGGAATTGAAACAACCTGAATTGAAACAAACGGGATTCAAAGAAAACCCCTTCAGTAACCGGGCCGTGTGGCTGTATGCGGTTGCCTTTCTGTTTTATGCGACAAACCATATGCTGATCATTGCGCTGCCGTTTTTTTCGCAGGCGCTTGGCGCGGGCCGTTCGGAGATCGGCATCATTATGGGGGCCTATATGTTCGTCTCCATGTTTTTACGTCCGGTTGCGGGCGCTGTTGTCGATCGTTTTGGCTCGAAAAAAATATTTTTGGCAGCGCTTGTGCTGAATACCATTGTGCTGGGCAGCTACACGTTCGAGACCTTGTGGGCGTTTGCCGTCATGAGAGCTCTACAAGGTGCGATACTCGCTTTTTTTTCCATGACGATTCACCTGCTCATTATCGACCTTTTGTCCGACAAAGTGAGGGGACAGGGGCTTTCTTTGCTTTCGCTTTCGTCCATGCTGCCTTATACATTCGTGCCCGCATTGGTTTTATTTATGAAAAATGAGGTATCGATGACGTCCATGCTGCTGTTGTTCGCCTGTATGGGCTTGGTCAATATTATCATGGGTTTCCGGCTGTACCGGACAATGGGGCCGCAGGTGGAATCACAGCGGCAGGCAGAGGCCGCTCTCCAAGCCGGCAGCGGTAAAAGGAGAGCGAACAGGGCGCTTGTGTTTCCATCGCTCGTCATGCTTCTGGCGTCGATTGTGTTCAGTGTGGCGCCCACATTCCTGCCTTTATATTTGGAGGGCAGGGGGATACACTCGGCTCCGCTCTATTTTCTGACGGAAACGGCGGTACTGATCGTGATCCGTTTTTTTGGACGGAAATACATTCCTTCCTCCGAATCGTTTCCGAAATGGCTGCTCGTTGCGCTCATCAGCTGCTTTACGCTATCGCCGGCACTGCTGTCGCTATCGGTTTCCACGCCTGTACTGCTTGCCGCTGCGGTTTTTAACGGGCTGGCGTTGTCTTTGCTGTACCCGACGCTCATGACTTACATTACTTTTGTCGTTCCGGAGCAGGTTCGCGGCTATTCAATCGGTTGGTTCATTGCCGCGGCCGATTTCGGAACCTCTTCGGGAGCTTTTGTGATGGGCCTGATCGCCGACCAATTTTCCTACCCGGCAATGCTGGGCACAGCAGCCTGCATCGGGGCGGCTTCGCTCGTGCTGACCCTGCTTTATCGCGGGCAAAAGGCGGTGGCCCCGTGAGTCTGCCGGTTGTCGATCGAATATCGAAGACGTATGTGTCTTCGGCTTGTGTTACGCCTTCGGCATTTCGTTGAAGAAGGCTACATCTTCGATTGGCAGCCTTACCGTCGGATGGCCGGGTTTCGCCGCTTTGCCGAGAGCGATAAGCATAACGGACACGTAACGCTCCGGAATGGCGAAAGTTTCCGCGAATTTGGCTTTATCATAGCCGGCCATCGGGACGGTGTCGTAGCCTTTGGCGCGGGCGACAAGCATGAGCTGCATCGATATCAACCCGCCGTCGAGATAGACGACTTGGCGAATTGTTTCGGGCGGCATGCTCGAATACCCCTCGTTAATGCGCTCGAGGAACGATTTGGCCGTATCCGCAGGCATGTAACCGGCTTCGACCGCTTGACCGTAAATCTTCTCGGCCAATTTGAAGCTCTCCGTATCCCCAAGAATGGCGATGACGGCCGAAGCCTCGACCACTTGCTGCTGATTGAACGCGATCGGAAGCAGCTTTTGCTTCAGTTCCGGCGAATCGATGACGAGAAAGCGCCATGGCTGCAAGTTGGCGGATGAAGGAGCCAGCGTCGATTGCTGCAATATTTCGGTCAATTCCTCGCGTGAAATTTTCACATCGGGATCATAGCTCCGGACGGATCGGCGTCCTTGAATTACATCGAAAAAAAGTTGCTGCTCCAACGCTTGAGTCGGTTGTGAAACGGACATGGTTTTCTCCTCCTGTATTCTGTGCGTAAATTCACACAGTATAGTGTAAAAAAAGATTGCCAAACTGTTACATATATAAGTACAGTATAGCGTCCGCGTTTCTGACTGTCAATTCCGATAATTATCGAGTCTCTTAGCGAAGAGACGGTTGGCCTCCAAGCGGTTGATATGCGGTAGATGCCCAGGCAAATGAGCGGCGGCCAACTGCATCGCGTCAATATCGCGCGGGCGATCGAGCTTAAGCTGAAATTGATTGTGCTGGACGAACCGGTCAGCAGCTTGGACATGATCGTGCAAAAGCAAATATTGCTTCATCTGAAAGATTTAAAAGAATCGTTCGGTCATCGCCATGATGCATCACAGTCCCGCAGCAAAAACACCCCTATAATAGTCATCGGTTAGAAAACACCCGGGTGTTTAACCAGAGTCTATTACTAGGGGTGCTTTTCAGCGTAGGGATGCGTTGATTGTTATGCCTTCGGCATTTCGTTGAAGAAGGCTACATCTTCGATTGGCAGCCTTACCGTTGGATGACCGGGCTTCGCCGCTTTGCCGAGAGCGATAAGCATAACGGAAGCGTAACGTTCCGGAATGGCAAAAGCTTCCGCGAACTTCGCTTTGTCATAGCCGGCCATCGGGACGGTGTCGTAGCCTTTGGCGCGAGCGACAAGCATGAGCTGCATCGATACCAGTCCGCCGTCAATCAAAGCGCCTTGGCGAATAGCTTCAGGCGGCATGCTGGCGAACATGGCGTTATAGCGCTCGACGAACGATTTGGCCGTATCCGCAGGCATGTAACCCGCTTCGACCGCCTGGCCGTAAATTTTCTCGGCCAATTTGACGCTCTCCAAATCCCCGAGAACAGCGATGACGGCCGAAGCCTCGACCACTTGCTGCTGATTGAACGCGATCGGAAGCAGCTTTTGCTTCAGTTCCGGCGAATCGATGACGAGAAAGCGCCACGGCTGCAGGTTGGCGCCTGAAGGAGCCAGCGTCGCTTGCTGCAATATTTCGGTCAATTCCTCGCGCGAAATCTTCACATCGGGATCATAGCTCCGGACGGATCGACGGCCTTGAATTACATCGAAAAAAAGTTGCTGTTCCAGCGCTTGAGACGGTTGTGAAACGGACATGGTTTTCTCCTCCTGTATTCTGTGTGAAATATCCCACAGTATCATATAAAAAAATATTGCCAAACTGTTACAGATAATTCACAGTATAGCGACCTCATCGCCGGATGTCAATTCCATATTCGTAATTGTCGAGCCTTTCCGCCAAATCGGCGATCGTGTAACTGCCGAGCACTTCGCGCACGCTGCGGTCCATTTCCTGCGAAATATCGCCGAGGAGCGCTCTCATTTGCATGCCCAACGGATGCGTTCCCGTTTTATCCGTCATCCCGCAGCATAGCGGGTTGCCGGCCTGAAAAACATGATACAATTCAGCCAGCGTAATCGATTCCGGGTTCTTTTTCAGCCGATAGCCGCCGTCGCGCCCCTCTCGCGTTTCGAGAAATCCTTCGCGCGCCAGAACGGCGAGAACCCGCCTAAGCAGCGTCGCCTCCGATTGCAAATAACCCGCGATTTCGACGCTCGGGCACGTGAGCGTATGTTCCCTGGACAAAATGATTAGTGCCTGAACCGCTAATCCAAACCACTTCGGTTGGGCATTGCCGGTACATTTTTCCGTTTCCATGCTGTATCTCCTTTCACGCCCGGGGTGGCTGTTCCAGCTTCTGTGTTTATCTGCACATTGTATCGTGAATGCGACAAGTAGAGCAAGTGCAAAAAAGAAACTCCACGGCTATGGAATGTTACATCAAGAGATGTTGGCGAAGGAAAGCATGCAAATCCGCAGGGATATGGAGGAAAGGAACAGAGGAAGAGCCGTACACTTGTGGGCTTTTGCTTTTGTACTTTGTTAGGGCAGCCAGAGGGGGGCCTAATTTGGACGCAGCCGCTCATGAAGCGGCCAAGTAAGGCAGTCCGAAAAGTCTGCGAAAATTGTGCTGGCTATCCAGGAACCCGCAAGCCAGAGCCGGTCGCACAATCTGGTTGCGCGAAGAAAACCTGCAAAAGTCAGGCTGCCCACGAAAGTTGCTACCCTCGATAGGGCTACGGGAAACAGTGAGGCCCTAAATTAGAGGGACAGCCGCTTTTTCCGGGCGCGCACCTCTCCTTCTGAGATCGCGGAACTGAACAAAATGGAAGAGAGACATCGTGGTAGGGAAAAAACCTGCGAAAGTACAGGTTTTTTCGCTGGAATGGGCTTGTTTTGGCGAAAAGCCTGCAAAAGTGCAGGAATTTTCGCTGAAAATGAATCTGGGTCCATTAGTTCGGTGAAAAACCTGCACTTTTGCAGGAATTGTTCGTGGACAGTGGTCAAGGACGCAAATTCATGTATTTTTGCAGGTTTTCTTCGTGCAGCCAAGCAAAGTGTGGTTATCGCCTCTGACGCGGGGGTTCTACGCAGGTTTTCCTGGCGTAACCAGGCAGGCGTGCTGCTGCCGCTGAGCAGAGCCTTCGGCTGGAGCAGACTTCGTCCGGCCGACCGCCGCCATGCAGCGCGACACTGCGAGCTGGAGCTGCGAGCTGCAGAGCCTTCGGCTGGAGCAGACTTCGTCCTGCCGACCGCCGTCATGCAGCGCGACACTGCGCGGAGGAACTGCGCGCTGCAGAGCCTTCGGCTGGAGCAGACTTCGTCCTGCCGACCGCCGCCATGCAGCGCAACACCGCGCGCAGGAACCCCGCTATTCACAGCGGGGACAGCAAACCTGCCGCGTCCAGGCGCTCACCACCGCCCGCACTACAAAAAGTACAACAGCAGCATCACGACGCCGACGACCCAGCAATAAATAGCGAAAGGGCGCATCGCATGAAATTCATGCTTTTTAAACCATTTCATCAGGAACCAGACGCTGAGGTAGGCGAAAATACCTGAAAAAAGCCCGCCGATCAGGGACATTTGCAGAAGGCCTCCGACGCCGGATTTGGCGAGCTTGGGCACTTCGATAATTCCCGCGCCGATGATGATCGGAGTGGCCAGCAGCATCGAGAAGCGCGCGGCAGCTTCGTGCTTGAGCCCTACCCAGAACCCGGCCGTCATGCTGGCGCCGGAGCGGGAAAATCCGGGAATGAGCGCAAGCGACTGGAACAGCCCGACGATAAGCGCCTGCCTCCAACTGAGTTCCTCAATCTCCTTCGTTCCGCGGTGCGCCGATTTTTCCCCTATGTAGAGGAGAAAGCCGTTTACGATAAGGAAAAATGCCGTAGAGCCGACATTGCTGAACATATGGCGCAGCGCTTTTTCCAAAACAACGCCGATGATCGCCGCGGGGATCGTCGCGATCACGAGTCTGCCCAGCAGCAGCTTCGCTTTGCCGTCAGTCCGGTCAAAGAGCGAGCGGATAACTTGCCACCACTCTTTGCGAAAGAAAACGAGCAGGGCCGCGGCGGTCCCCAAGTGGAGCATCACGACATAAGGCAAAAAATGCTCTTTTAAAAATTGATCGTCCAAATTCCATTGAAATACAAAAGGTGTAAGCACTCCGTGAGCTACGCTGCTGATGGGAAATAGCTCGGTAATACCTTGAATAATCGCAAATAAAATCGTTTCCCAAAATCCCATAATTCAATTGCCTCCCATACATTTGTCAAATCCAGCCTCAACTACTATATCAATCTCGATCCATAGTTTCATGAGAATTTCATTAATTTTGCAAAGCAGACTTTTTTCTCATTGTTCTCTCATGTTAATTGCCGCCGGATGTGTTACGATCATGTAAGTAAAGGCAGGTGCTGCTGATGAGTCACTCTTTTATGACATTTATTTCCCATTATGGGTACGCGGCCGTATTCGCGCTGCTGTTCGTAGGTATTGTCGGTTTGCCGTTACCCGTAGAACTACTGCTGCTGGGGGTAGGCACCATCGCCCTCAAAACAAATCTTCATATCGTCTGGATCGTCTTCTTCGCCTGGCTTGGAGCCAGCGCGGGAATGACTTTAAACTACGCGCTCGGACGAAGCGTCGGGCTCAAACGAATCGGTTACGTCACCAAATGGGTCGGGCTTTCGGAAAGCAAATTGGAGAAATGGGCCGATTCCTTTACCAAATACGGTTTCATGCTCGTACTGTTCGGCTACTTTGTAGCAGGTCTCAGACACGCTTCGCCTTTTATTGCCGGCGCTATCCGGATGCGGTTTTCCCGGTTTTTATGGACTGCGTACGCCGGAGCGTTAGGCTGGATTCTTATTCTGGTGCTGGTCGGTCAAAAGGTCGGACAGCATTGGCACCAGCTTTTCGCGTTTTTGCACCACCCGGTCGGGATCGTCGTGCTGGCGCTTATCGGAATCGGGATATTTTGTATCAAAAGCAGGCTTCGCCAGCGCCGGTTTTCATGAAAACAAAAACCTCCAAATCCACATTAAGTGGGCTTGGAGGTTTTTTGATGACCGATCTTTTGCGGAGCGCGATGCTCCATGTACCATTGAAACAGCCAGACGCATAAAGCGAACCAAAACGCGCTCGCAAAGTAGGCGCCGACGACGTCGCTCGGATAGTGTACGCCCAAATAAATGCGGCTGACGCCGATCATGACCGTCATAAAGACGCAAAACAGAATAACGGCCGTTCTTCCGAGGCGGGTGGAAATGTGTCTCCAAAGCAGAAAAGCGATCGAGGCATACAGAGCAAAAGCCGCCATGGAATGGCCGCTAGGGAAGCTGAAGCCCGTCTCTTCGATCAGTCTGTGAAGGGTGGGCCGTTCACGGCGAAATATGCTTTTGAGAATGGAGTTGATTATTGGGGTCCCGACAACAACGGCGAGAAACAGGATAAGCTCCAGGCGATGCCGCAGGATGAAAAAAAGAAACAACAGACTGCAGACCGAAATGACGACCACGCTTTGGGTCGAGCCGATCAGCGTAAAGCATTTCATGATTACAGTGAGCCACGGTGACTCCAAACCTTGCACAAAACCTATAACGCTGCTGTCAAAATTCGCGACTCGCCTTCCGTTGATTATGGAAGCAATCACCGCGAAGCAAAGGAAGCACAAAACGGCCAAAATCGGTACAAATGCAATTTTCGAGCTTGATTTCATGAAACGGGTTCACCTGCTGTATGTAAAATGGACGAAGTTTAAGTAGTATACCATATTATGGACGGTTAATACGAATTTTGACCGATACTATGTTTGGAACCTCTAAGGCACCGGCGGAATAATGTGGATATAGAATGCTTTAGGCGAGAGTGAGGGAAGGCCGTGCTCATTCATGTGGTGCGAAGAGGAGAAAATTTGTGGCTGATTTCCGGGCGTTATGGGATTGATACGAAGAGGATTGCCGAAGCCAATGGGCTCGAGGACCCGAATCGTCTGGCCGTCGGTCAGGCGTTAGTCATCCCCGGGCTGTATCCCGAATATATAGTACGACAAGGGGACACACTCGGCTCGATTGCCGCCGGCTTCGGCGTTACCGTCGAGGCTCTGGCCCGAATCAATTCGATTACCGATACGACCCGCATTTACCCGGGACAAATTCTGAAAATTCCGGAGCAACCGAAGCCGATGATCGACGTTAACGCCTATACGAACGCATTTGGCGAGAGAGACGTGCAGGCGGTCAGGGAGGACGGCAAGCATTTGACTTACTTGACTCCTTTTGCCTATCGCATGAAGAGGGACGGGACCTTGTCGCCCGTTCGCGATGAGAGACTTATTGCCGAAGCCTATGCGAACCGCGTAGTACCGGTTATGTCGATTACTAATTTTTCGGCCGTAGAAACAGGTTCAAGGCTGGCACATGACATATTGTCAAGCGCCGACACGCAGGAAAAGCTGTTGACGAACATCATTCGGATCATGGAAGCAAAAGGGTACCGCGGCCTTAATGTCGATTTTGAGAATGTGTATCCTGCCGACCGCGAATCGTACAATCAATTTCTCCGGCTTGCCGTACGCCGTTTGCATGAACGCGGGTTTTTCGTCTCATCCGCACTCGCTCCGAAATCGAGAAGGGAACAAAAAGGCCTGCTCTACGAAGCGCACGACTATGCCGCGCACGGAGAAAGTGTCGACTTCGTCATACTCATGACCTATGAGTGGGGATACCGCTTCGGTCCTCCCCAAGCCATATCGCCGATTCAGGAGATCAGACGGGTTCTGGATTACGCCGTTACCGAAATTCCCAGAAACAAAATTATGATGGGCTTCCAACTATATGCGCGAGATTGGCTGCTTCCTCATGTACATGGACAGCAGGCGGAAACATTCGATATGCAGGAAGCGGTGCGCCGCGCGATCCGGCACAGAGCCGAGATCAAATATGACCGCAAATCCCAAACTCCGTATTTCCGTTATGCCGATGAGAGGCGGCGGCTGCATGAAGTATGGTTCGAGGACGCAAGAAGCGCTCAAGCGAAGTTCGACCTGGTCAAGGAATACCGGTTGAGAGGAATTAGCTATTGGGTGCTGGGTTATCCTTTTCCACAAAATTGGATACTGCTCGAAAACAATTTTCAAATTCGCAAACTGCTGTAAAATGGCTTTTTTAGCCTGTTGAACGGCCTCCGGCAGGCTGGGATCATCATGAGCGCTCATTTTTGATGATTTCCATATATACTCTTTTCATCCCGGTTTGATATACTTCTATATAGATGCAATCGATGTTTTTCTCATTTTTGTCCCATACTAGTAGGGAGAATAAAGGAGGAGGCCTTCGCTTTGAATGAAAATCCGCGAATCTTGCTACTTACGGCCAGTTACGGAGATGGGCATTTGAAAGCGGCCCATGCTTTGAAACAGCGATTTCATAAGCGCGGTATTACGCACGTCCAGACAATCGATTTAATGCAGGAAGCTCACCCGTTGATCAATAAAATGTCGACCATTACATATTCATGGAGCTTTCAGGCTTCCCGCTTCGGCCTTAATTATTATGGCTGGAGCTACTATTTAACAAGCCAATCCAGCGAGCAAAATCCGTTAAGCACATGCCTCAACCTGATGGGCAAAAAAAAATTGACGCAAATCATTGCCCGCGAGAGGCCGGATGCGATCGTCAGCACGTTTCCCTACGGAGCGGCGCCTTCGGTCGGCCGGGCACTGCAAATTCCGGTCTACACGATCATAACGGATTTCACGCTTCATTCCCGCTGGGTACATACCGGAATCGATAAATATTACGTCGCCTCCGGCGATTTAATGAATGCCCTCATCTCGTCCGGGGTTCATCCGGACAAAATCGCCGTCACGGGAATTCCTCTGCGGGAAACGTTTGACGAAAATTTGCGCACGGATGCTGCGAGAAATCGGGTTCTGATCTTGGCGGGCTCGCACAGCGTGCCCCGGACTACCGCGGAAATGATCGGCAAACTTTTGGCGATTCAGGGCATCCGGGTCACTGTTGTATGCGGCCGAAATCAGCGGCTTGAACAGGTCCTTAAGCAGCGGTTTGCAGACAGGCCTCATGTGCGGATATTCGGCTTTGTGGAAAATATCCACGAGCTGATGGCGCACTCTGGCTGCATCATAACCAAAGCCGGAGGGCTTACACTGGCCGAATCGCTCGCCCTGCAGGTTCCCGTATTTATATTTAAACCGTTTGCCGGCCAGGAAAGGGAAAATGCCATTTATTTCTCGGAAAAAGGCGTGACGTCCATCTCCAATCATATGAATGAATTGATTGTCCAAATGGAACGGTTTGTATCCGATGAATCACGCTTTGACGAAATCAAACTGCGGATGGCCTCGCTGCAGAAAACAAACGCCGCGGACCTCATCGTAAGGGACATATTAACCGAATTGGGCCGATCGGACCCTGCCTCCGCTTATTCTTGAGGCGGGTGCATGATTCTCGAAGCACAAGGGGATACCACTGTATAAGAGCGATGGATTCACGCAATTTGTATAGGTAGGTGAATGACTTGATCCCTAATCTAAGCAAGTTCCTGCCCCGGCACTTTATTTTATATGCCGCCGTTCTATTTTTAGTGGAGTTTGTCAGGGGAGCGTTCCTCGTTTCGTTTTTGCCGACGTATGCGGTGAATCAATTAGGTTTCTCCGTTGCGACCGTAGGAATCGCCGTTTCCATTCATTATATAACGGACACGCTCCTAAAAAGTTTTGCCGGCTATTTATTGGATCGTTTTTCTTTGAGATGGATCGTCAATTTGGGCTTATGCATATCGTTCGCCGGACTTTTGATGGTCCGGTACGCTTACTATCCGTGGGTTCTGGTGGCCGCCGCGGCGGTTTTTGGCATCGGCATTTCGCCTATATGGCTCGTATGCCTCAGCAAAGTAAAGCCGGACAACCGCGCTTCGCAGATGGGGATGCTGTATTCCTTTTGGCTGGCCGGCATCGGTAGTGGTCCGATCATCATCAATTTTATCATCGACCAAAGCTACAAGACGGCTTTCATCCTGATGCTGCTGCTGTGGGCCGCAAGCTGGGCATTGTCGCTGTTTATAAGCAATGCCAGGCAAAGCGCGGTGATGCAAGTTTCATTCGACAAGCAGCTGGGCATGCTGTGGGATCGTTTGCGGACGATGAAGTCACTCATTCCGGGCATGATTTTGCAGACGACGGCCGCAGGCATGTTAGTCCCGATTTTGCCGAGCTTTGCCGTGAAACAGCTGGGTTTGCATTATTCGCAATATTCTTATATTTTGATTGCGGGCGGTTTGTGTACGATGCTGTTTTTGATTCCGATGGGCAAGCTTTCCGACCAATGGGGAAGAAGATGGTTTTTGATCATCGGTTTTTCCGTCTTTGCCCTTTCTTTGTACGGATTGACGCTGCATCCCGCATTTTGGGCGGCTGTAGTTATGGCTGCCGTGCTCGGTTTGTCCTACGCGGCGGTGCTTCCTGCGTGGAACGCGCTGCTGGCTCAATATGTGCCGAAGCAGCAAGCGGGCATGGGTTGGGGATTGTTCTCCAGCGTGGAAGGAATCGGAGGCATCATCGGACCGGTGCTGGGCGGCTGGCTGGCAGCTGTCTGGAGTGAGAACGCCGCTGTCTTGACAAGTTCCGTGCTGCTTGGCTTTATCGCCGTATATTACTTGATCTTTTCGCCCGAGGGCTCGGGAAACAAGCATAAAGACGATCTTCCAGGGGGAGTGCGCTGAGCATGGATGACTTTATGTGGTTCATCATTATCATATTTTTGATCTATACGATACTTCCGACGTTATTGATCCGTTTGTTCGGATTCGGCGTGTACAAAAAAGGGAAAAACGCAAGCGCAAGCGGAATCGCGCTGACGTTCGACGACGGCCCCGATCCCGAATATACGCCGCAGCTGCTGGATCTGCTCAAGCGTTACGACGTGAAAGCGACGTTCTTCGTTCTTGGATCGAAGGCGGAGAAGCATCCGGAGCTGATCACGCGCATCCATCGGGAAGGCCATTTGCTGGGGATACATAATTATGTGCATTGGGCCAATGCGCTAATGACCCCGAAAAAAGTCAGAAAGCAAATTGAGCAATCCGTGCAGGCGATCGAGAACATCATCGGAGAGAAGCCGGTGCACTACCGTCCTCCGTGGGGCGTTATCAATTTATTCGACTTGCTGCTGCTCAAGCGGTTTCGAATGATATTGTGGTCCTTGATGGTGAGAGACTGGAGCAGTACGGGGGGAAAGGAAAGGATCAAGCGGGAGCTGTTGTCCAAGCTGAACAGCAACGATGTGATCGTGTTGCACGATAGCGGCCAGACGTTCGGCGCGGACGCCGATGCCCCCGATTATATGCTGGAAGCTCTCCAGGAATTCCTCGAAGTATGCAAGCTGAGGGGGTGCGTATTTTTGCGGATTGACGAAAAGATGCGGCTGGACGAAGAAGCGGACAAAGAACCGGTTGTTTTATCGAAAAGAATTCTCGTGTATGTATGGTTAAAGTGGGAGCACTTATTTCACTTTTTTTTCAAAGTAAAACCGGTAAGCCCGCACAACCGGATGTTCTATATCAGACAATGCAAGTATTACGGGAAGACGATCCAACTGCAAGAAGGGGATGAGCTGCGTTCGGGGGACGTTGTTGTCGAGCTGCATTTCAACAATGAGCAGTTGTTCGAGATGGCTTCCAAATCGGGTTCGGTCGTACATCTCGCAGTCCATATGATTCGCGAAGCCAGGCGATGTTTCCCTAACATATCGGAGTGGCTGTCCGAGAGAAACGATGTAAAGGCCTTATACGGCGTCACGATGATTCATCAGGGCACCGGGAAATTGGGATTTACCGTGGAGGATTTGCCGAAAGGCGCATTTGCCCGGCTATCGAAGCTGTACTTGCGGCTCTTGCTTTATATGATGCATCCGGAAGGCAAGAAGCGGCTCAAAGCGCCGGGAAACCTCGCCTCGCCTAAAATCATCGCCATTTCGGCCAAAGAATTTTTGCGCAGATATCCGGTCCGCCCGGACGTACAATTGGAAGTCGATTCGAAAGGGTGGAGCGCCGCCCAGGTCGAGGAAGTGCTATAATCGTTCATATTCAAAGAGCTGCCGGCAGCTCTTTGTTTTATTTCCACATCAATCTGATTTAAGAAATATTTAAGAAATGTTTCACAAGGGTTTCATTTTTGGCACCTATGATTAGCGGTGTAAGACAAATATATACACCGTATAGGAGGATAACATGAAAAAGAAGTGGTTGATTCTGGGAAGCGCTGTTGGGATTAGCAGCATCGTCATGGTAACGACCGGGTTTAGCGCACTAGCCAGCACGTCCGGCTACGATGCCTACAAGTCCGCGCTCAAAAACACGAAAACCGTCAAAAATGTAACCGTCCAAGCCGCTGCGAATCTGCAGGACAATGGAGCTTCACTGATTCAGGCAAGCGGAAGTTTTAAAGTGAGCCCGGATACCAAAACGTTGAGCGGAAGTGCGGACGTAACTTCGAATGGCTCGAAGCAATCGTTTGACATTTATAAGCAAGACAATGAAACTGTATTCAAATCCGGTGCAAGCGACGTCTATTACGTGAAACAGGAATCGGAGCAAAAGCATAAAAAAGCAAAAGAAACCGCTGATCCGGCCATTTCCCAGCAAGTCGAAACGGTCATCGACGCGCTGGTGGGCAATTTGAAAGATTACGTTGCGGTAAACGAACAGGCAGACGGTTCGAAACAAATTTCCGTTTCCCTTGACAGCACGCAGCTTCCGGCCGTCGTCAATGCGATCGCGCCAATCGCCATCAAAGAAGCGGCCAAAGAGCACGGACAGCGGAGCGCGGCAGGCAACAGCGATCCTCAAGATTTGCCGTTCCAGGAAAATTTCCTGAAAGCGGCCGTGCCTCAATTGACTCAAGACATCAAGGTTGAAAAAGTAGCTGTCAAAGCGGACGTGAATGCGTCCAACTATATCGATCACCAGGAAGCCGACGTAACGGTGTCCGGAAAAGATGCCTCCGGCACTGCACACCAGGTGACGCTGCACCTGCAGGCGGATCTTTCGGGCTACGGCAGCACGACGCCGGATACGATCGACCTTACGGGCAAGACCGTACAGCAAATCAAGCATGAGCGCGGCGGCAAGCACGAAAACAACGACTAACGAATAAATTCGTTCTTATGCTTTTACACATATTTGAAGCAGACAGGCCTTTTATCTGTACGGCCTGCCTGCTTCACCACAATTCCGAGGAGGAATGCCGGATGGACCCTATACTGGAAACGCAGTGCCTAACGAAAGTTTACGGCAATGAAAGAGGGATACGCGATATCAGCCTTCAGCTGTACGAAGGGGACGTGTATGGATTGCTCGGTCCCAATGGGGCGGGGAAGACGACGTTCCTGAAGCTGATCACCGGGCTGATCCGCGCGGATCAAGGCACGGTCACCTTATTTGGCGCCGATATGTCGGATCGATACGAGGCGGGTATGCGGCACGTCGGCTGCATGATCGAATCGGCCGATTTTCACGATTTTCTGACCGCATGGCAGTATTTGCAGCTGGTCGCGCGATTTTATCCGGGCATCGGTGAACGGCACATGGAAGAAGCGCTGGATGCGGTCGGCCTGCTGAAAGTACGCAAAGAGAAAATCAAACATTTCTCGACAGGCATGAAGCAAAAGCTGGCGTTAGCCACGGCCATTTTACCGGAACCGAAGCTTGTTATTCTGGATGAACCGACGAACGGCCTCGATATCGAAGGCACGGTCATGTTCCGAAAGCTGATCAAACGGCTGTCCGAAGAAAAAGGGACATCGTTCATCATTTCAAGCCATATGATCCATGAGCTGGAGCAGCTGTGCAACCGGGTAGGCATCATTGTGCAGGGGCAGCTGCAAAAAGAGGGGCACGTCTCCGACCTGCTGCACAGCAATCAATCGCTGGAGCAATTTTATATCGACGAGCTGCAGCTCGCAAAGGGGGATCAGCATTGTGCATAGATGGAAAGCGGGGTATATCAACGAACTGCTTCTGCTCCTGTACCGCAAAAAAGTGGTCATGTTCGGCATCTTTTCGGCCATATTGCCTATACTGCTTGCGCTTTCGCTGCACGCGCTTCAGCCTGTATTAGGGCTCGTCGCCGTCAGCCAATCGTTTCCCGTCCAAATGCTGGACATCTACACCGCCGTATGGATTCCGCTGTTTATTTTGACGATTACGGCCGATCTGTTTCCGCATGAGGTCGCTTCCCGGACCTTGAAGCTAGCTCTGCTGCGGCCGAATTCGCGTCTGCAAGTATTTTTCGCCAAAACGGCGGCACTGGCCACGGGTATCGCAGCTTTGCTCGTTATTTTGGCCATCGTTACGTGGATTTGCAACCTGGTTGCAGGTACGACGGCAGGCCTTGCGGAAGGAATCGGCATCATCAAAGCTTATGCGGCCGCCTTCGTCTCCATGGTCGCTCTGTCCGCTGTCTTTGTTTGCATCGCCCAGTTTTTTAAAAGCGCCAGCGGCTTCATGGTATTTACTATCGTCGTGTACGCCGCCGCCAAAATCGCTCCGTTCCTGTACAGCCCGGTTTCCGCCTTTTCGCCGGCTTCCTACACGGATTGGCACATGCTTTGGCTCAGTCCGACGGTCGCGGCCGGCAAATTGCTGACAGCTTCGCTTTTCCTGATTTCCAGCTGCATGTTGTTTTTGGCGCTTGGTTACTATAAATTTGACCGAAAAGAAGTGTAAACGGGGAATCCGCTTATGTCGATACGTGTAAAGCTGCTGCTCTCTTACGCAGCCATGCTCATTATTCCGCTAGTCATGATGATCATTACTGCCTTGCTGCTGGTCGTCGTTTTCCGCGGCGATTTTCAAAGCATCCGCGACCAGTACGGCACCGGCGAAGGGTTTTTCGAGAACCACAACGTGGAGCGGACGATGAAAGAGATGCGGCGTACAGCCGAAAAAAATCCGTCGATGCTGGCGGACGCGGCTTATTTGGCCGATCTGGATCAAGAGCTGCAGGCGAACAAATCGTATCTGATCGTCCGCAAGGGCGGCCATGTTGTCTACGTTTCGCCCGCTTTTCAGCAGGCTGAAGTTTTGAACCATTTGCCAGCTTTCGACCGTCCGGGGCATACGGAAAAAGAAGAGCCCGTCCGGTACGGAAACCAGCTGGAAGAAATCATGCATTTCGATTTTATGTACGCAGACCAGTCCCCGGGAAGCGCATTCGCGGTGACGGCCGTCGATCCGCTGGTGAATTTTGCCCAAAAATTTTTCCCGATCTTGTTCATAACTCTTGTCGTTATTCTTATTCTTACGCATACTTTGCTGACTTATTTTGTATCCAGAAGCATCATCAAACCGCTTCAGAAGCTTAAAAACGCGATGAAACGAATGAAGTCGGGCGATCTGGATTTTCATATGGAACCGACCAGCAAGGATGAAATCGGGCAGCTCAGCATCGCATTTGAAGATATGCGCAGACAGCTGCACCAATCGATTCAAACGCAGCTGCAATACGAAGAAAACCGCAAAGAGTTGATCTCCAACATTTCCCACGATTTGCGCACGCCGCTGACGGCCATTCGGGGATATGTCGACGGAATCGGCGACGGAATTGCGGATACGCCGGACAAACGGCAAAAATATATCGAGATCATCTCATCCAAAGCCGAGGAAATGGATCATTTGATCGATGAGCTGTTTTTGTATTCCAAACTGGATTTGAAACGGCTGCCGTTCCATTTTGAAACCGTAGATATTCGCGCTTTCTTATTGGATTGGTCGGATGAACTGGAATTTGAACTTGGAAAAAAAGGCGTCCATTATGATTCGGATATCATATTCGAACAGCAGACGAAAGTGTCTATCGACCGTGATAAAATAAAACGGGTATTTTCCAACATTATGGACAATTGCATTAAATATATGAACAAGCCGGAGAAGCGCATTCATTTGCGGGCTTGGAAAACGGATGAACATGCCGTCATCGAACTGACGGATAACGGGCAGGGGATCGATGCGGCTGCGCTTCCTTACGTATTCGAGCGGTTCTACCGGGCGGATCCTTCCAGAAACAGCCACACGGGCGGCAGCGGGCTTGGCCTGGCCATCTCCAAGCAAATGATCGAAGGCCACGGCGGGACGATCGAAGCGCGCAGCGTGAAGGGCGAAGGCACTTCCATAACGATCACACTGCCGCTTAAAACGGATAAAGACGGTGATAAACGATGAACCAGAGTATTTTAATCGTAGAAGACGAACAGCTTATTGCCGAGTTGGAACGAGACTACCTGGAGGTCAACGGCTACAAAGTCGATATCGCAACCGACGGCGAGCAGGGCTTGACGCTGGGCATGAGCGGGGAGTACGACCTGATCATTTTGGATTTGATGCTGCCCCTGATCAGCGGTTTCGAGGTATGCAGGCAAATTCGCGAGAAGCATAACATTCCGATTCTGATGGTAACCGCCAAAAAGGAAGATATCGACATCATCCGCGGTCTCGGACTCGGCGCCGACGACTACATTACGAAGCCGTTCAAGCCCGGGGAATTGGTCGCCAGAGTCAAGGCGCATTTGGCCAGGTACGAGCGGCTGACCGGTGCCAAGGACAACAAGGACGAAATTCGCGTCCACGGGCTGCTGATCGATTACGGTTCGCGGAGAGTTTTTGTGAACGAGCGGGAAGCGATTTTGACGACGAAGGAGTTTGATCTGCTTTATTTCCTCGCTGTGAACCCGAACCGCGTATTCAGCAAAGACCACCTTTTTGAGCGGATATGGGGGATGGACGCGCTCGGCGATTCCCAGACCGTTACCGTCCACATCCGCAAACTGCGGGAAAAGATCGAAGCTGGCGCCTCCAATTCCCAATACATTGAGACCGTATGGGGAGCGGGTTACAGATTCCGGTTAAATTAATGCGCCAAAAGCTTAAGTCGTGCCAGTGACCGACTCACTTGCGGGTTAAGCTCTTTTGGCGTTTTTTGTGGAGTTCCATACCGCCGCTGTCATGAGAGCCGTCGATTTACCGCCCGCAGTCGGTTTATACAGGACCGCTGCCGGCGAAATGAGCGGAGCGGGTGCGCAAAAACATAAAACTTTACACACGAAGTTTATTATTATACACTAAGTTACGAAAAGTAATTAACTTTCGTAATTCGATGATATGATTTTCAGAAAGGAATGATCGTATGGCTGGGCTAATGGATGCAAATATCCGGCTTGGAGAATTGAAAGTGAAAGTCAGTCAGCTGGACCGGTCCGTCCGGTTTTATCAGGATGTCGTCGGCCTGAAGGTGCTGAGCCTCGGGGCCAATACAGCCAACCTTACCGCGGACGGGGAAAGCACCTTGATCGTGCTTGAGGAAGTTCCGAACGCCATCGTCACACCCCGGCGGTCTGCGGCAGGGCTGTATCATTTCGCGATACTGCTGCCCGAAAGGAAAGACCTCGGACTTTCCTTGCGCAATCTGATCGAGTCCGGCATTCACATCGGTCAAGCGGACCATCTGGTGAGCGAAGCTTTGTACATTACCGATCCCGATCATAACGGCATCGAAATTTACCGCGACCGCCCCCGCGACAGCTGGCGCCGCGACGCGGAAGGCAACTACGTGATGGCAAGCGATCCCATCGATTGGGACGGCTTGCTGGAAGAAACCAAAGGCCGCGACTGGCAAGGGCTGCCAGCGGGTACGACGATCGGGCACGTCCATTTTCATGTAAGCGACCTTGAGGCGGCGAAGCAATTTTACTGTGACGTGCTGGGGTTCGACATTGCCGCTGACGCCCGGAGACTGATGAGCGCATTGTTCATATCGGCAGGCGGCTACCATCATCACATCGGACTCAACATCTGGGCCGGAGTAGGGACGCCGGCGACGCCGCCGAACGGAACGGGGCTTGCTTATTTTACGATCCGATTCCCCGATCAAGCCGCACTTGCGCCTACGCTCGAACGGCTGCGGCAAGCGCAAATTCCGGTTGCCGAGCAGGACGGAGCATGGGTTATTCAAGATCCGTCCAATATCGCCATAAGACTGGTCCTTGTTTGAGATGCTTTTTTATCTTATAGCACTGCTGGTTGTAGGCGTCGATCAGTTGTCCAAAATATGGATCCGCCTGCACATGCAGGTCGGCGATTCGATCGTGATCTGGAACGGCGTTCTGGAGTTTACCCGTTACGAAAATAGCGGAGCGGCTTTCAGCTCCTTTCAGGGTTACGGCCGCTTGTTCGTTCCGGTCGCCGTCTTTTTCGTCGGCGCCGTCTTGTATTACCGCCGGAAAGGCGTGCTGCAAGGTCCCGTTAAGCAAGCGGCAGCCGCGTTCCTCGTCGGCGGTGCTACCGGCAACGCAGTGGACCGGATCCTGTTTAACCAGGTAACGGATTTCATTCATTTTCAATCCAAGAACGGGATATTGAATGCTGCGGATTACGCGATTAATATCGGATTGATTTTGTTTGTGCTTGATGTGTTGATATTGTCCAAACTCTCACTTTTTACTCGAAGAACGGAAGGTTAACACAATTATGGATATGAATCAAATGGATCATTCATCGCATGCAGCAAGTTCTTCATACTTATGGCTGCTGTTACTCGGCATCGGTCTTCTTGCGCTCGCTGTAATCGGATACGTCTATGCGTCCAGACTGAACAAAGAAAATACGAGCCGGTTGAAAAAAGATCAGAAAGCCGCTTTGAAAAAGAAAAGCAAAACCGCGCTGCTCGTTTCGCACGCGCTGCTCGCTGCCGCCGTCCTTGTTACCGGAACGTACTTCATCGTGAACGCAAGCGGCAAATATAACGTTGAGGCTTTAAATTTCGGCGTTCCGATTCAAGTAACGACCGATAAAGATTACGGCAGAGGGCATTCCGACGATCCGCAGCATTACGAGATGAAAATTCCGACATCGGGCACGCACAGTCCCCACGATCTGAAATTCGGCTTTTACACGGAAAAACCGCCGACTGAGAAGCTTGTCCACAATTTGGAGCATGGAGATATCATCATCTACTACAAACCGGATGCGGACGCAAGCGTAATCGAGCAAATCAAAACGCTCTCCAAGTACAAAAAAGCGGGTTCAGGCGTACTCGGAGTGCCGAACACGGACATTCCAGCCGACAAACAGATCGTCGTGAACGCGTGGACTAGGACGATGGAATTGACGGCGTTTGACGAGAAGCAGATCGGCACTTTCATTTATCAGTATATAAATAAAGGACCGGAGGTTATTCCTCCCGAGATCAGGCAAGGCGGCGGCACCATGTAAGAGCGCAAGGGAAGAAGAGAGTAGAACCCGTCGGATTGGATATAATAGGCGGAAGAAACTTTCGGAGGATTCCCGCATGCATACCGTTATCGCCCAACATCCCAAACTTTCGAAAATAAAGCTGATTCGGCGCATCTTTTTACTTGTGCTCGGATCGGCTTTATTTTCCGTTGGCCTGGAAATTTTTCTCGTCCCTAATCAAATTATCGACGGCGGCATTACAGGCATTTCGATTATGCTGGCGCATTTGTTTCATCTGCCGCTCGGGCTGCTGCTGTCCGTGCTCAATCTCCCTTTTCTTTACGTCGGTTACCAACAAATCGGCAAAACGTTTGCCGTTTCGACGCTGTTCGCCGTCATCTTGATGTCCGTCGGCACCGCACTGCTCATACCGGTCAAGGCGATTACGGTAGACCCGCTGCTTGCCGCGGTATTCGGCGGCGTCATTCTGGGCATCGGCGTCGGGATGGTCATCCGCTCGGGCGGTTCCCTAGACGGGACCGAGATCGTCGCTATCCTGATCAGCAAGAAGTCTCCTTTTTCCGTAGGCGAAATCGTCATGTTCATCAACTTATTTATACTCGGGAGCGCAGGCTTCGTCTTCGGCTTCGATCATGCGATGTATTCCCTGATCGCCTATTATATCGCTTTCAAAATGATCGATATTACGATCGAAGGGCTGGACCAGTCCAAAGCCGTATGGGTCATCAGCGACAATTCCGAGGACATCGGGGCCGCATTGAACGACAGATTGGGCAGGGGAGTTACTTATCTCCATGGCGAAGGCGTCTTTAGCGGCGGCGACAAAAAAGTCATTTTCACCGTCATTTCGCGGCTGGAAGAGGCCAAGCTCAAGTCGATCGTGGATGAGATCGATCCTTCGGCGTTTCTTGCTGTCGGCAATATTCACGATGTCAAAGGCGGAAATTTCCGCAAAAAAGATATCCACTAAAGCCGATGCGGCAATCCTCGGCTGGGACACAATCCCCGGACGGGATTGAGATAACGGGCAATTTTGTTTATAATATCCATATCGCCGGACGTGGAGGTGGTACAGATGGCAATTAGAGATTGCCGGATTGGCACAGTCTCATGCAAAGCCCATTTTAGAGGCGATACTTTGCATGGGCGTACAATTGTTCCAAAATAATCGCCCGAACAAAGCATACATCGTTTCTAATACTTGGCTTTGCACCTTATTTCAATCTATTAACAAATAAGGGGCTGGACCTGTATGTGTGAACCATTTATTAGAAACCATCAATATAATTTTATTAAAAAGCAGACGCATTTGCTGCTGCAAACGCTCAGAACGGTTGCCGATCCGAAGGTGCTGGAATCCGTCAGATACGGCACGGAAACGAAAATAGCGGAACTGCTGCAGGAAGCTGCAGACGACGACCGCAAACAAATCGTGGAACGGATCTCCGCATTGGAAACGGCAGACGATTTCCAAACGTATTTGAGGGCGGTAGAGCCGCATTTGGCGGCATTTCCGCAAATTTCGGAAAAACAGATTCAGAAGCTTTTTCCGAAAAACAAGAAACTAAAGGTTCCTGATTTATCGACGATAGACTACCGTTATGTAACTTATTTGAGCTGGACCGACATCTCGACCAATAAATTGTTCATGGTTTACCATAAAGACGGGCAGTTCGTTGGGGTTGAGGGCCGATTTACGCCCATTAACAAGAAAAGTTATTGCTTTTTATGCGGCAGATACGAGGAGCTCGCTTTATTTACGGCGATATCCAAAAAAAGGCCGGCTCATTCTTCGCCCGATTATTATAAAGCGGTAGGCAATTATTTGTGCATGAACGGCCATGAATGCAACAAAAACATCACGGACATTTCCGCTTTGGAGAAGTTTGTGGAAAGTGTAACAGGCTAGACACAGCTGATCGGATGGGGCTGACCATACGTCCTTATATTCGGACGGCCATCGTATCCAGGGTGTTTCGCAAACAAGGTAGCACCATGCAAGCGTAGAAAAAAAGCTTAGTCTGATATCCCCGGCAGGCGGGGTTCGGACTAAGCTTATTTCTTGATTACTTCGCAGACATCATGATCTCAAATGATTCGCTGAGTTCTTCCAGCTCTTGCAAAGAAAGAGATTGCAGACAATTGACTAATTCTTGCGCCGGTTCGTTGCCGATCATTTCGCTAAGTTCACGCACGGAAAGGTCGAATCTTTGTAAGTCGCTCATCTGAGAATGTTCCTCCTTGGGTCTCCATCAATTGATTGGAAAAGCCACTCTTACAGGTGGCCAAAGGGAGGCAATTGCTCGCTCTCAATCCTTCGGCAGCTGGCTGACATGGTTTGGAAAAACCGCAGTCCCTGTAGCTTTGCGTCCTTGGCTTTCGCCAAGTTTGCCGTTTCGAGCAGATCTCAATCATAGTTTCATTGTACTAGATGTTTGCGAAATTTGCCAGTTTGTCACGAATTTGTTCGAAAATAATAGGTATTAATACGTATTATAATTGTTTTCGCAGGTGGCTCCGGTAGGCTGATAGAAGCAGTGCTTTCTAAAGCGACCTACAAACGGCTGGTTATACCAGGTGGAGGACAATCGCCGGGGGCCGGAAATACCACAAACTGAAGTTCACCTCATTTTGTCGTAACGGTCATAAACATTTGTCTATGTAATGGATGATCATCCGCCATAAAATTGGCCACTTCACCGGCTCGGCCGGCGGGGGACAGCAAAGAATCCCGCACGGGACCAAAGGCAGGTGCAGGATGAAGGGAATTTAGCGCAGCCGTCGATGCGCTTTACGGCTTTTTGGCGGGAATCGCATTGCTGTAGCTCAACAGCTCGGTAACTGTGACAAAACGGTAGCCCCGCTGTTTCAATTCCGGTAATATCTTTTTCAAAGCGTCAATGGTCTGAGTGGGACCCTCTACATAATCGTGAAATAGGACGATATTTCCATTGTTGGAGTGTTTCAACACTCGGTTGACGATTTTGTCCACCCCCGGGGTGCTCCAATCTCTGGTGTCGAGCTGCCATGTCCACATAATCATTTTATAGCCTTCCTGCTTGACGATATCGACAAGCCGTTCGTTAAAAACGCCGCCCGGCGGACGAAAGAGATGGCTGCGTTGTCCGGTAATGGAGCCGATCAGCTCCTCCGTTTGATTGATTTCTTTTTTCATATTTGTTCTGCGGCTTAAATAGGCGTGGCTGTACGTATGATTGGCTATTTCGTGTCCTTCATTGACCTCCCGCCGAAGCAGGTCCGGATTCAGCTTCACTTTATTGCCGACGACAAAAAAAGTCGCTTTCGCGTCATATTGTTTAAGCAGATCCAAAATTTGCGGCGTATGCACGGGATGAGGGCCGTCATCGAATGTTAAGGCAATCACTT
Organism: Paenibacillus sp. sgz302164; assembly: GCF_056120505.1. NCBI lineage: Bacteria > Bacillati > Bacillota > Bacilli > Caryophanales > Paenibacillaceae > Paenibacillus > Paenibacillus sp. sgz302164. Next base: position 77,612 of record NZ_JBVYOL010000004.1, read on the forward strand.
TCTCACTCGTCGCTACCTCCCAAACAACTTCTCCGCGGGATTCATAATATTTTCGATCCTTCTGGGGGGCCGCCTCCGCAGCGGTCTGAAACAGCAAAAAGCAAATGCTTAGCGTTATCAGAATTCTCATTTTGCCTCCAATGTCATGTTGATCTGTTAGGAACTAGCATACGCCAATACCTGAAAAATTATCAGAACATGAAGGAGGCCGGGCTAAAAAACAAACCGTTCCAGAAGCCGCATCACCCATGGCGCGGCGCACAACGTAAAGAAAGCCGTCAAAATCATTGCGATCGAAGAGATGGAACCGGACACGGAGCCGAATTCGAACGCTTTGGTCGTTCCGGCCGTATGTGCACTCGTTCCGAACATAATGCCTCGGGCGATGTCGTTATGGATGCGGAATGCCCGCACCGCAAGCGGCCCGACGATGATGCCGAGCAGCCCCGTCACCATGACGAATACGGCGGTGATGTTCGGTATGCCGCCGATCGATGCGGAAACCGCAACCGCAATAGGCGTAGTTGCGGAGCGCGGTGCGAGGCTTTCCGTCAGATTCGCCCCCAGGTGAAGCCAGGCGGAGAACAGCGCCGAAGTCAATATCGCAAGGACAGCTCCGCAAAACACGCTGATCACGATCGTAGCGCCATGCTTTTTGAGCATGGCAAAGTTTTTGTGCAGCGGAACAGCCATGGCCACAGTAGCCGGACCGATCATGTCCGTCAGCACGCGATTGCCTGCGGCGTAGGCTTCATAAGGAATGTGCGTATACGCTACCGCCGCGATCAGCGCGATCGGAACGAGCAGCAGGGGGGACAGCCACACAAACGGGAACAGGCGGTAAAGCTGTCGGCAAGCGTAATAAAACAGCACCGTCATGATGAAGCAGCCTAATGGGAGCATGTTTCCCGCTTCCTTTCTTTGCGTTTGGCGAGCAGCTGCGCCAGCAGGCCTGCACCGGCCATCACGATGATCATGCTTGCGAAAATAACGATAAAAATGCGCAGCCCGTTCGTGAGCAGCAGGGACTTATAAGGAATCATTCCGACGGCGGAAGGGATGAAGAACAGCAGCATTTCCGCCAGCAGCCATTTCGAGCCGAGGTCAACCCATTCCAGCCGGAGAACTCGCGTTTGCAGCAGCGCAAAAATGAGCAGCATGCCCGCAATGCTGCCGGGAACAGGGACGTGCAGCCAGCCTGTCAGGGCATTCATTCCGAACGAAACCGCGGTGAAAAACAAAACTTGCGCCGCGACCAGGAGAGCTTTTCTCATTCCCCAGCCTCCTTCGTTTTTTGAACCGCATTCTTATTGGCGATTAAACCTACCTCTAAACGCGGTCGCTCATCTTCGAAAAGACCTCGATAGAGGTTTATCTCATGCAAGTGTACATGAAAGCTTTTCATAGGTAAAATGAATAGTATGAATGTCATGCATTCCATTTATCTATACAGAATGGGAGAGTGGGGGAGTCTTATGGATTTGCGCCATTTGCAGTATGTGCTGGAGGTAGTTCGCTGGAGCAGCTTTACAAAAGCGGCCGAGGAGCTGCATCTGACACAGCCGACCATCAGCAAGACGATCAAAAATTTGGAGGACGAGCTGGGGGTTGAGGTGTTTGTCCGCAACGGGAAGCGGATCGAGCTGACGGATGCAGGGCAGGTCATTGTCAAACACGCCGAGCCGATCATGAAATCGTTCGAATATTTAAAGTCGGAGCTGAACGATTTGACGCACTTGAAGCACGGAAGCATTCGGATCGGACTGCCGCCGATGGTAGGATCGAGCTTTTTTCCGGTCGTCATGAGCAAGTTTCGGCAGCGTTATCCCGGCCTTGCGATCCATATGGTCGAAGACGGCTCCAAAAAAATCGAGACCGGCGTCGCCGGCGGCTTGCTGGACATGGGCGTCATTTTGCTGCCGACGGATGAGGAGCTGTTTCATGCGTTCTCTTTCGTCAAGGAACGGCTGAAGCTGGTCGTGCACCCGTCCCACCCGTTGGCTGGGCGCACGCAGGTATCGCTGGCCGAGCTTGCCGCCGAGCCGTTTATTTTATTCCGTGAAGACTTCGCCCTTCACGACCGGATCCTTGCGGCCTGCAAACGGCAAGGCTTCGAGCCTGCCGTGCTTTTTGAAAGCTCGCAATGGGATTTCATCAGTGAGATGGTCGCGGCCGGCCTCGGCATCGCAATGCTGCCCGAGACGATATGCGCAGCGCTCGATCGGAGCCGGGTGCGCCTGCTTTCGCTGGTCGAGCCGGAAATTCCGTGGCAGCTGGCCATGATATGGAGGCGCAACGGATATTTATCCTTCGCAGCCCGGGAGTGGATTCGGTTTACACAGCAAATGTTGGAGGAAATGGCCGGCGATGGACCTTTTCCCACATAGATGGGTGCCTCACCTCAAATATACGGCTTGTCGACGCCTCTTTTGAAGCGGGGAATTCGTGCAGTGTATTTTCGGGTTGACGGGAAAGGAAAATTATTGTATTTTTATTTTGACATTGCAGTGGGTCAAAAAAGGAGGGCTTTCCGATCATGTCTCCCCGAACGAAGGAACAGAACGAAGAGATTCGTGCGAACCGGATGCAGCAAATGCTGCGGGCGGCTGCGCAGGTGTATATCGATAAAGGCATAACTATGGAAATGCGCGATGTAGCGGCCCAAGCCGCGCTCGGTTATGGAACGGTTTATCATTATTACAAAAATAAACACGAATTGTTTGACGATTTGCTGTGGTGTGCTTTCGAACAGGCGAAATCGGTCACGGAAACCGCTTTGGGCGGCGGAGGACCATGGCCTGAGCGGCTGCGGAATTATATCGTGCTCATGCTTCGCCAGTGGTCGGAGGATCTTTCGGTGTTCATCCTGTACAAAATGTCGGCGGAAAATTTTCACCAGATGCCCGGCGGCCGCTACCGGGAGCTGTCCCAGCGGTTCCACGAAGAGCTGTACTTGCCGCTGGCGGAGGTTGTGCGGGAATGCGCCGGCGGGCGAAGCCCGGAAAAGGCGGCTAACATGCTGATTGGCTCGCTGGTCGGCTATGCCGGATTGCATATTCATCATCAGCATGAAGAGATGGATGGCGACGAGGCTGCGGAAACGCTGCTTACGGGAATTTTGCCGGGAGGGAGCAGGTAGTATGGTGACTTTGAAATCGGCGGCGGAAATCGAAGAAATGAAAATAGCCGGGAAATTCGTGGCGGCATGCCACAAAAGAGTGGCCGAGTTGATTCGCCCGGGCATAACGACGCAGGAGATTAACGACGAAGTGGAGCGGCTTATCACGAACGCCGGAGGGAGATCGCCCACTTTGGGCTACAATGGCTACCGGTATGCAACGTGCGCTTCCGTCAACGATGTGATCGCGCACGGGTTCCCGAACAGCAAGCCGCTTCGGCAGGGAGACATCGTCACCATTGATATCGTCGCGGAGTTGAACGGTTGGGTCGGCGATTCCGCATGGAGCTATGCGGTCGGCCCCGTCTCGGAGGAAGCCGAGAAGTTGATGCGGGTCGCGAAAGAGTGCATGTACATCGGTATCGAACGGGCAACCGTCGGCAGCCGGATCGGCGATGTCGTCCATGCGATTCAACACCATGCGGAGCAAAACGGTTTTGGCGTCGTGCGCGATTTGCTTGCCCATGGAGTGGGTAGAAGCATGCATGAGGAGCCTAATTTTCCGCACGTCGGGTCGCCGGGCAAAGGATTCCGCCTTAAGGAAGGAATGGTTTTTACCATTGAGCCGATGTTGAACGCGGGAACGTATCGCATGACGATCGACGACGACGGTTGGACCGCGCGAACCGCTGACGGGAAGTTGTCCGCTCAGTATGAACATACAATTGCCATTACGAAAGCGGGACCTGTCATTTTGACTGCGCCGGAATAATTCCGGGTATAGTCGACAAAATCCGCGGGGGGAGAAGAGAGAGCATGGATAATGGAAAAAAACAATTTGTATCGAAGTGGCGGGCGAAACGTGAAATGGGCAGAAGAAAATACGTGCTCATGCACGGTTTTCTCGGTTTTGGGGTCGGGCTCGCACTGCTTTTCAGCATGATCGAACTGATTACGAACGGATCGTTTATTTTGAGCTATATGATTGCGCGGGTTGTTGTGCTGCCTACGATCGGGATTATTATTTTCAGTAACCGCTGGGATTCGCTGGAGAAAAAATACGAACGGTTGCTGCAGGGATCTTCCGCCAAAAATCCGAGAGGCCGGGCCGTGTAATACGCCAATAGTATCCTCCGCGTAACTACCGCACGCCAAAGTGCCTACTTCCTTAAATGAAATTAAGGTTCTACAATAAGCATGTGTTGAAGAACAACTTTATTTCAGAAGGAGCGATACGAGGATGGAACTGCAATTAGCACTGGATCTAGTAGATATTCCCGAAGCGAAGCAAGTGGTTGCGGAGGTAGGGGAATATATTGATATCGTCGAAATCGGCACGCCGGTCGTCATTAACGAAGGGCTGAAAGCCGTAAAAGAAATCAAAGAGGCGTTTCCGTCGCTGCGCGTGCTGGCCGATCTGAAAATTATGGACGCCGGCGGGTATGAGGTCATGAAAGCGTCCGAAGCGGGAGCGGATATCATTACCGTTCTGGGAGCGTCCGACGATTCGACGATTCGCGGCGCGGTAGAGGAAGCGAGAAAGCAAAACAAAAAAATTATGGTCGACATGATCAACGTGAAGGACATTGAAGGCAGGGCAAAAGAAATCGACGCTCTCGGTGTTGACTATATCTGCGTTCATTCCGGTTACGACCATCAGGCCGCAGGCAAAAACTCTTTCGAAGAGCTTACGGCGATCAAGCGCGTCGTCAAGCATGCGAAAACGGCGATCGCAGGAGGCATCAAGCTGAATACGCTGCCGGAAGTTATCAAAGCCAATCCGGATCTGGTCATCGTAGGCGGCGGCATTACCGGCCATGAAGATAAAAAGGCGGCCGCGGCGGAAATGAAACGTTTGATCCGTCAGGTTTAACCGCCATGGAAACGATCGAATACGCAGCCGAGATCGTCAAGGAGCTCGGGCGCTCGGTGGAGCAAATCGGCGAGGAAGAGGCCGAGAAATTGGCCGATCTTATTTTGCAATCCGGGAAGGTGTTTGTGGCCGGAGCCGGGAGATCGGGTTTAATGGGGCGGGCATTCGCCATGCGCCTGATGCACACCGGGATTGACGCCTATGTGGTCGGTGAAACGGTGACTCCGGGCATCGGCAGGGGCGATATTTTCGTCATCGGCACGGGCTCGGGGGAAACGAAAAGCTTGGTTCCGATGGCCGAGAAAGCGAAAAGTCTCGGGGCGTCCGTTGTTGCCGTCACGATTGCTCCCGAGTCCACCATCGGAAGGTTGGCGGATGTTGCCGTGAAACTGCCGGGTTCGCCCAAAGATCAAGCGAGCGGCGGCCATACGACTATTCAGCCTATGGCTTCTTTATTCGAGCAAACTTTGTTGGTGTTTTACGACGCCGTCATTCTCAGGCTGATGGACAAACAGGGGCTGGACTCCGGCCGGATGTACGGCAGACACGCCAACCTGGAATAAGCCGCGGGGCGCGAAAGCGCCTCATGATGTTAGGGTCAATGTGTCCGCATGAGCGGATGCATTGACCTTTTGCCGCTTCGGTAAATCGGCGCCGGCATTAAATAGCGCAAACTATATAAAAACGAAGCGTGAATTTATAGTATACTAAGGAAAGGAGGATGATGATCATGGCCAGTGAAGTCAAAGAACGAATCAATCTTATGGAGATAAATTGCGAGAAAGAATTAACTTTGGCGGTTATCGGGGGGAAATGGAAATTAATCATATTGTGGCATCTCGGCCTGGAAGGAACCAAACGGTTTAGCGAACTGAAAAAGCTGATCCCTCATATTACGCAAAAGATGTTAACCAATCAACTGCGCGAATTGGAAGAAGATCAGTTGGTCTACCGGAAAGTGTATCCCGAAGTTCCGCCCCGTGTCGAATATACGTTGACCGAACACGGCGAAAGCTTAATGCCCGTATTGAAAATGATGTACAACTGGGGGAAAAATTACGGGGAACGCGTCATATGGAACGAGGAAGGGACTTGTCAGGAGGCAACGGTCACTTTATGACGGCCGATTATGCATTATAAAAGGCTACGATAACTAACTTCATCGTAGCCTTTTTGTTGTTGCCTGCAGCTTTACATCTTGCATTCCGCATGCTGCAGGTTGGATTTTTCCACTTGAATCGTCGTGTGACGGATTTGAAATTTGTTTTCCATTTCGTGAATCGCCTTCTGCAAAATGTCTTGACCGTCCTTATCATCCTCGATCAGCATATGGCAGGTCAAAGAATCGAGGCCGGAGGTAATGGTCCACACATGAAGGTCATGCACGTTAATAACTCCGTCAATGCGTTCCAGCGTTTGTTTCACCTGATCCATTTCAATTGTGATCGGCGTGCCTTCCATCAAAATATGGATCGCATTGCGGATTACAGCCCAAGCGCTTTTCAAAATAAGGACGGAGACGACCACGCTGATAATAGGGTCCGCAACGTACCAGCCGAAGGAAAGCATGAACAATCCGGCTATGATCGCGCCAACCGAGCCTAGTGCGTCCCCGATAATGTGCAAGTAGGCGCTTTTTACATTGATGTTGCCCTCGATATCCCCTTGCTTCATCAGCGCCCAGGCGCTTGCCAGATTTGCGATTAATCCGACAGCGGCAATAAGAATCATCGAGCCGCTGGAAACTTCGGGCGGAGCGAAGAAACGGTCGATAGCTTCTTTGATAATAAACGCGGCGATGATGAACAAGGAGACTCCGTTGAACAAAGCCGCCAATATTTCAAAGCGGTAGTACCCGAACGATTTGCGTGGGGACGAAGGTCTGGTCGCGAACCACATGGCTGTCAGACTTAATGCGAGCGAAGCCGCGTCGCTTAGCATATGGCCGGAATCGGAGAGAAGGGCGAGACTGTTCGTAGCGAGTCCTCCGAAAAATTCCAGCAGCATGATGGCGCTCGTAATGATCAGCGCAATGGTCAGCCCTTTTTTGCTATTGGGGGCGTGAGAGTGTCCATGCCCGTGTCCGTGATGGTGGTGGCCGTGACTGTTTCCATGGTTATGTCCGTGATTCTGTCCGTCATGATGCCCGTGCGAGTGATCGTGTTCATGCGAATGATCATGGGAATGATCGCGATGGGAGTGGTTGTGCGACGACATATGTGATCCCTCCTGAATTAATATATGAGCATTTGTTCATATGTATTATATTCCAGAATGCGCCGATTGGCAATAAAAAAGAACAAGCCTTAATTTAGGCTTGTTGAGACTGCTGGAGCCGGCACTAGCGCAATGCGAAACATGCTTGTAAAAGTGCACCGCGCGCAGCTCCGAGCGTTCGGTGTCACGCTGCATGATGGCGGTCGGTCGACCATATGAGGCCTGACCGGAAACCCACACGCCGGAGCCGATCGCGCAATTTGCCAGGTTGTGTGAAGAAAACATGCAAAAGTGCAGCTTTTTGCCCGGTGATCTCCTGGTAACGAAAAATTGCTGCAATTGTGCAGGCTTTTCGCCGCGAACATGGGCACAGGTACATTTTCATCGAAAATTCCTGCACAATCGCAGGCTTTTCGCCAAAATGAACCATTTCCGAGGAAAAAAACTGCACTTTCGCAGGCTTTTCCTTGCAAAGCCGCCTTGCCCTCCTCACTTCTGCGCCGCTACCTGTGCAGGAGAGGGAAGGCCCACTTCAGCACCACAAATCGAGCAGGAGAGTCGTGGGTTGGGAAAGAACGGCCGCGCCGCCATAGGCGCATAACAAAAGAACAAGTTTTAGTATAAACTTGTTCCCGTGCAAGTATGTGATATGCCCGGTAGTGTAGAGCCGGTTTTTCTTTTTTGTTATAATGAATCAATCAGAAAAAAAAGGGAGCGGTCATAATGGCGGACGTACACGCAGAAATAACACCATTTCAAGAGCAGTGCGATGATTCCTGCGAAGGGACATCCAATGTTGCCGAAATTAAAGAAAAAATGATTTCCGAAACTACCGCGGCGGATTTGTCCGATATTTTCAAAGCTTTAGGAGATCCGACGCGGGTCAAATTGATCTACGCTCTGCTGCAGAGCGAGCTATGCGTCCACGATTTAACGGTTATCCTCGGCATGGGACAATCTGCCGTCTCCCACCAGCTCCGCTACCTGCGCAATTTGCGGATCGTCAAACGGCGCAAGGCGGGGAAGACGGTTTTTTATTCGATTGATGACAGCCATATCGAGCAAATTTTTACGCAGACGCTCCAGCACGTCAAACATAGTTGACCGACCGGCCTGGCTCAAACCCGCTTGCCCTGCACATAATCGGCGTCAAAGAGGAACAGGCGCATTAACAGGATTAGGGACGGAATCAAAATAAGTAGTCCCGCAATAAAGGCAATCACCAGCGCCATGCCCATAGACGGGTTGGTAAAGCTGTCGTGGATCGTAATGTACGGATAAAGAATGTACGGCAAATGGGCTTTTCCGTAACCGAAAAAGGCGAACGCAAACTGCAAAATGACCATGACAAAAGCTAACCCAAGCCGGCGCTGCTTCCAGACCAGCCAGACGGCGGCCAAAAAACAAAGCAGCGAAGCGCCGAACATCCAGCCCAGATCGAGCATGCTCCGAAAATGGTCCGGATTTTGCCTGCTGATCGCGAAAAATACGAACAGGCTGGCTGCGATGGTCGGAGCGCTCCAAAAGAGGGCGTAGCCGCGTACGATTTTGAACGCCGGAAAATCGTGCGCCCTGTAAGCATAGTAGGTCAGAAACATGGCCGAAATATAAAGCACGCTGACAAGCGCAAGCAGGACAACTGCCCAGGTGTACATGCTTCCGAGAAGCGCGCTCCAGTCCAAGACGATGTCTCCGCCGCGTTCGAAAACAACGCCGCCTTCGGAAATGATCAGCACCGCGGACAGCGTCGCCGGGATGAGCAGGCCCGTTGCGCCGTAGATCAGCATGTACCATTTGTTGTCTTTGGAACCGTACGTGCTGAACGCATAGTAGGCTCCCCTGACGGCAAGCAGGACGATGGCGATGCTGCCCGGAACGAGCAGCGCAGTCCCGTAATAGCGGGCTGTTTCCGGGAAAAAGCCGACCATGCCGATGTAGAAAAAGACGAGGAAGACGTTGGTGACTTCCCAGACGGGCGACAAGTATCTTTCGATGACTTTATGAATGATATGCTTTTTCATCGTGATCACGGAATAGTAGCTGAAAAATCCTGCGCCGAAGTCGATGGACGCCACGATCAAATAACCGAACAAAAATATCCATAACACCGTTATTCCCAATAGTTCCAAATTCATCGTTGACCGCCCTCCTTTGCGATGCCAAGCGCGATTAGCTCGTTCGAGACGTTGTTTTTTCGGAAAAGCTTGGACAGCACTTTAACCGCAGTCAGCGCCAGCACCAGATACAGCAGACAAAACAGGAGCAGCATCGTATCGACCTGTTGGGAAGACGTGGCTGCTTCCGCAACCTTCATATACCCGCGCAAAATCCAGGGCTGCCGTCCGACCTCCGCATAAAACCATCCGGATTGAATCCCGATCATCGACAGCGGTCCGCACAAAATAATGACGAACAGCAGCCACTTCGGATACGGCTTGCCATAGGCTTTGCGGGAAAACCAGAGGTGCAAAACCGCCGCGACAATCGTAAACATGCCAATACTGACCATGATATCGAAAAAATAATGAACGTACAGCGGAGGGCGCAAATCCTCCGGAATATCGTTCAGTCCTTTGACTTCCGCACCCGGTGTGCCTCCGGCCAAAATGCTGAGCGCGTACGGGATTTTCAACCCGTATTTGATCTCACGGTCTTCCGTCAAAATACCGCCGAGCACGAGCGGCGCATTCGTGGAAGTTTCGAAATGCCATTCGGCTGCGGCCAGCTTTTCCGGCTGGTTTTTGGCCAGAAATTTCCCCGACAAATCCCCGATGAAGGCGGTAGCCAGTGAGAAAACGAGACCTGCGGCGACCGTCAGTTTCAGTGCTTTTTTGGCGTATACGGCGTCGCCTCTTTTTCGGAGAAGCGAGTAGGCGGCAATAGCTGCCAGTATGAAAGCGCCGGTCATGTAGGCCGAGGAGAGCACATGGGCCACTTTGGTCGGCATGGAAGGGTTGAACATCGCGAGCAGCGGCTTCACGTTCGTAATCATTCCGTCCTTCAAGGTGAATCCTTGGGGAGTATTCATAAACGCGTTAACCGTTGTAATAAAAAATGCGGAAGCCGAGGAGCCCAAAACGACCGGCACCAGAAGCAGCAAATGAAGCTTCGGTTTGACCCGTTCCCAGGTGTACAAATAGATGCCGAGGAAAATCGCTTCGATGAAAAAGGCGAACGTTTCCAGAAAAAGCGGCAGGGCGATGGCCTGACCGGCTATTTTCATAAAATTCGGCCAAAGCAGGCTGAGCTGGAGGCCGATGGCCGTCCCGGTTACGACGCCAATGGCCACGGTAATGACAAATCCGCGCGCCCATCTGCGGGCGAGCAGCGTGTAGTAAGGATCTTTGCGCTGTATGCCGACAAGTTCGGCGAGCATAATCATCACCGGCACGCCGACGCCGATCGTTGCGAAAATGATATGAAACGATAAAGTAAGCTCCGTGAGCATGCGGCTGTAAAAAACGGGATCGTAGTTAGGCATAAGGTTTCATCTCCTTTTGGCATGGTGTTGGCGGGTTTCAAAAAAGCTTTCTGACAAAAGAGGCAAGCATTACAAAAGCGACGGCAAACATTAAAATCATGAGGCGTTTTTCGTGTTTTTGCGACGGGCTCAAGCGGATCACCTTCTTATCATCATGTTGGGACTGCTTAGTTTTATATTACCGCATGGTTGTGATTTATTTCACATAAACTGTGAAGACGCATTGAACAAAGTTTTACAATATTCAAAACGAAAGGGGGGGATTTGAAATTTCATTCTTCGGCAGCATGTCCCTATATCTTTCCATGTAGAGTTTCCTTGAATCCACAAAAAGATCATAATATAATAGATTCAATCAGTAGGTATTGGGTTAATTGTATAATTTTATATTAGAAAGGATAATTTCTATGGAATATGTCGAAATTAATCCTCGAATTGAATCATTCATCAACAGACACTCCACACCCACTTGGATTATTGAAGATGCGACGACAGATTTTGTCGATTTAACATATATTTTTAAGGGAAGGGCTTACTACTCCATTAATGGCACTGTCCATGAAGTCAATCAAGGGGAACTCATATGTATTCCTAAAGGCAGCCGCCGAAGCGCAACCACTGACCCCACAAATTTGATGACCAGTTATGCACTGAACATCCAACTCTATGATCTGGAAGGCAAGGACGTTCATTTGCCGTTTCCTTTAATTTCACATATCGACGAGCCAGAAGAATTGCATTCATTGTACAATGAGTTGACATTTGAATGGTTAAAGAAAAATAAAGGTCATGAATTGAAAGCGCGTGCATTGCTGTTTCTGATTCTTCATTATTATTTCAAGTCTTTGTACTATAAAGACAACAATGCGAATATAGACAAACGCATTCAGAAATCTATTAGATACATTTTAAGCAACTTGCAGAATCAAATTGAAGTTGAGGAGCTGGCATCTGTTGCCGGCTTGACTACCGCGTATTTTGGAACTCTATTTAAGAAATACATGGGGGCATCCGTTAAAGAGTATATCAATAGAATGAAAATCAACAATGCTGAGAATATTCTCCTTAGCGGTGAGTTTACCGTTCGGGAAGCTGCTTATAAATGCGGTTTTGAAGACATTTATTATTTCAGCAAGCTATTCAAAAAAATAAAGGGTTTTCCCCCCTCCAGAATTTTAATAGAAAATAGCAGATCTGATCGGCAGGAATTTGAAACCCTAAATAAGTAGAATAAATCGGACTTATCGCGGAAGCAGCGATAGGTCTTTTTTTATGCAAAGATAGGGGAGTTTAATAAAAATGTTATCCATAATTAATACAAACGGTTAAAAGTTTGTCCATGGATATTGAAAGCGCTTAAAATTACAATTCAAATATAAAAAATACAAAAAGGAGAGTACACCAAATGGAGAGGAACGATGTAATGAAAACGGAAGCAAGCACGAAAACCTCCATTCTTGCAGTCAAAGGAGGTGGCATCGCCTATTTGAAACGACAATGGCCGCTCTACATCATGATGGTCGTTCCGATGGCATTCTTCATCATTTTCAAGTACATTCCGATGGCCGGCGTTATGGTTGCTTTCAAAGATTACAACATATTCAAGGGCGTTTGGGCCAGTCCTTGGGTAGGGTTGGCAGTCTTTAAAGAAATCTTCGCCATGCCCGAGTTTTATAAGGCGCTTCGCAACACTTTGATGTTGAACGTGCTTGGCTTGCTTACATTTCCAGTTCCCATTATTTTAGCGCTTCTGCTGAACGAGTTGCGGGTTCAATGGTACAAAAAGGTAAGCCAGACATTGATGTATCTGCCCCACTTTATTTCCTGGGTCATCGTAGGGGGAATGGCCATTGAATTGCTCTCAACCAATAACGGTTCGATCAATCATATGCTGACGGCGATCGGCGCTTCCCCTATTCCTTTCTTGGAGAAACCGGTGCTATGGATTACAACCTATGTGGGGACTGGAGTTTGGCGTAATGCGGGATGGGGAACGATCCTATACCTCGCAGCGCTTACAGGAATCAATAAGGAATTGTATGAAGCGGCAGAAGTGGACGGCGCAACCCGGATGCGCAAGATCTGGCATGTCACTTTGCCGGGCATCAAGCCGACGATCGTTGTCCTGTTCATTCTTCAAATCGGCAATATGGCCAACATTAGCTTCGAGCAGCCGTATGTGCTGAAAAATTCGTATGTTATGGACTACGCCCAAGTAATCAGCACTTATGTATATTCCGTAGGGATTCAGTCGGCAAGATTCGCTCTCGCAACGGCCGTCGGTTTGTTCCAATCTGTAGTCGGATTGATTCTCCTTCTGTCAGCAGAATTCATTTCGAGAAAAATCAACAATCAGGGCATTTTCTAAAGGGGGTACATCCATGATTCAAAATCCGACTGAGAAAATCGGCAATATCATTATTATGTTCCTGCTGGGCATCTTTTGTTTATTCTGTGTTGTGCCGATGCTTCATATTTTTGCTCTATCGCTTAGCGGCAACCGGGCTGTTATGTCCGGCGAAGTGACTTTGTGGCCAATTGATTTGAATTTCGAACCGTACAAGAACGTGTTTGGCGACATGAGTATGATTCGCTCGCTAATGTTTACGGTCTGGCTCGTGACCGGTTATACGGGCGTGAGTTTGATCGCCACTATCTTGGCTGCCTATCCGCTTAGCAGGCGGAATTTCAAGGGAAAGAACTTGTTGTTTGCCCTCATTATCATCACGATGTTTTTTAATCCTGGGATTATCCCGAATTACTTGTTGATTAAACAGCTGCATATGTTGAACAGTGTTTGGTCGCTAGTGATTCCTTTGCTTATCAATGCTTTCTTATTGATTATCTTAAAAACTTCATTCTCTCAGCTCCCGGCTGAATTAGAAGATTCCGCCTGGATGGACGGATGCGGGCACTTCCGTTATTTGATACGGATCGCGCTGCCCCTGTCGTTGCCGATTATAGCGACATTGGCTCTTTATTCGGCGGTCGATCGATGGAACATGTTTCAGGATGCGCTGTTCTATATCAACGACTCACATCTTTATCCGATTCAGCAGAAGCTTTATGAGATCGTGATCAACAGCCAGGTGAACGACGCCACTGCCCAAGAAGGCTTTGGAGGCTCTGCCCCGGTGCCGCAGAGCTTGCAGGCGGCGAGCATCATGTTCGCAACGGTGCCCATTCTACTCGTATACCCGTGGCTCCAACGTTATTTTATCTCAGGCATGCTTGTAGGTGCAGTAAAAGGCTGATAGCTGTCTCGACCGTTTCAAGCGGTTGAATTCACTATACATTCGACAGATTAAAGGGAGGATACAAACATGCGAGTCAAATTTCGCAAAACCATTAACGTAGCAATGGCAGTTTTAGCGACGACCGCTATCTCGCTTGCAGGCTGCAGCAGCTCGCAAAACAGCTCAAGTAACTCGACCACTCCGGGAAGTTCGCCAGCGGCGAACGAGACCCCGAAGGGTCCGCCGATCACTTTAACGGTCGAGCTGTTTGATCGAAGTAATGCGCCGGCAGGCGCCCCGCCAATCACTGACAATTTCATGACGCAGTACATCCAGAAAAACTTTGGCGATCCGAACAACATTACTGTCAAGTTCGTCACCATTCCTCGCTCTGAGGAAGTCAAGAAGCTGAATGTATTGATGGCATCAGGAACAGCCCCGGATCTCGTTTTTACGTATGACAAGCCAACCGTTCAAAGCTACGTGCAAAGCGGCGGTATCGCAGATCTCGGGCCGGCGATCGACAAATACGGTCCACAGTTGAAGAAAGTTCTTGCTCCTACGTTGAAGGACGGCGTTTTTAACGGCAAGCAGTATACCATTCCGGCGCTGCGGGTCATTCAATCGCAAACGACAACAATCGTTCGTAAAGATTGGCTGGATAAATTGAATCTGCCGCTGCCAACGACAACGGACGAGTGGTATCAAACATTGAAAGCGTTTAAAGAGAAGGATCCGGGCAATACCGGCGGAAAGGTTATTCCTTTTTCGTTGATCGATATGTTCCATATTAAGCCGCTAACCAACTCCTTCTGGGATTGGAGCAAAATCACAGAAGAGGATCTGTTCGCCGATCCGGATGGATGGACGCTGCCTGGCAACAAGGAAGCCTTCAAGTTCTTAAACAAACTATATAATGAAGGTCTGCTCGATAAAGACTTCCCGCTTGCGGCAGACTTCAGTCAGACATTCAACAAACAAGTCGTCAACGGCCTCGCAGGGTCTGCTACACCGAACACAAATGATCCGGTTTACAGCGGCTACTATGCGAACCTGAAGAAAAACAATCCTGAAGCTGTTCTCGCGACGATCGATCCGTTCAAAGCGTCGAACGGCAAGTATCCTAAACCGATGTATTCCCCTAGCGGTATTTATCTGATGGTTCCGGCAGCGAGCAAAAACGTCGATTCGGTTATCAAATATTTGAACTGGATGGCGGAACCGAACAATCTTATCGCACTGCAATTCGGAAAAGAAGGCGTTTCTTACAAAACAGGCGACGACGGCATTCCATTTGCATTGACAACGCCTGAAGCCACCCAAATTCTCTTTAATAATCAAGATTACGCCATGATTATGAACGGCAAATATGTAAGCACGGACTCGCCAGACAAGAACATTGCAGCCAACGCAGCCGATCCGCAATTTAAAGACTTTACAATCAGCAGCATTAAGACCGGTGCGCGTGACGGCTATACAGGTCCTCGCGTCGACATTCCAATTCAAGCGGAAATCAAGTATTCGCAGATTCTGAACGACAAGGTCAAGCAGATGTTGGCTAAGATTATTACCGCCAAGTCTACCGAAGTCGACAGTATCTATGACCAGCAGCTCAAGGAATGGAAGGATGCGGGGGGCGAAGCCATTATGAAAGAAAGAAGACAGGCGTATCAACAATTTTACAAAAAATAATCCTTAACCGCCTAATGAACTCGGTTCTCTCTCTATGGGGGGACCGAGTTTCATCATTTTCAACTTTAATGCTTTAACCGATGCAGCCGTTCGGTGGAACAGCATCTATTGTGCTTCCGCGGGAACGAAAAACGTGAAGTTCCGGTACGCGCCGGAGTCGGGGACCACAAGACAGCAACGCCTCTGTTATGAAGTATAACAGAGGCGTTTTTTGCCATGCCCATATCCCTTAATATCCGGGAGATGGGGCAAAGCGATGGCTTATTTGAAAATACTTAGTCCGACCCCAATCAAGTAAGGTACTAACCACAATCCCCAAACCACTAAGCTAAACTTATGGAATTGACCGATTTGCTTTTCCTTCTTTCTCCATAATACAATTGCTGCCCATATGGCATGAATTAGCATCAGCAGAAGGGCGACCATGCCTGTAATACCGTGCAAATTAATCTCTCTGTTTGGGTTCAGCTGCCCCATAAAGCCAGTACCTATTCCATCGAACAATAGACCGGCAAAGAAGAAAGCGAGATGCTTCGGTTTCAGCCGACCTGAAATTTTTTCAGCCCAGACACCGATAGTATAAGCAACCAACGCTAAGTTTATAAACAGAACCGCGAAAAATAATAACATGATTTCCTCCTGAATAGTTTATTTTTGAATAGTCATAACTGACTAATTCATGATTGATTATATATTGCATGATATGATTAGTCAATACTGACTATTTGAATTTTGACTATCTTTAATTTTCTTTCTTGGTAATATTCATGCTAAAACCGACACAAAAAAAGCAGGCTCTGCGCTGCAGCGCAAAACCCGCTATGAAATGTACGAATCGAAAGAAGGCCTATTCTTTTTGTAATTCTTCAATAACAGATTGCAACCAGTTCCTCTCAGCCTGTTTGCATACAAGATGATGCTCGATCGATAAATCAACCCCTCTTGAGAACTTATGTTTAGGCATTTGTTGCAATTCTTCGATTTGTTCGGTCAACCCATTCAAACGCAGCAAGAGACAATCGATCGCTTCTTCTTTGGGTAGATAGTCCATGAACATAAGTCCAATATCGCCCTTGAAGGACGTAGTATCCTGCTCAGACAGGTTTCCACGAAGAAGCAAGTAAAATTCTTCTTCGCCGGCCGGAGTAATGGAATACACCTTTCTCGGCGGGCGGTTTCCTTCCTGGTCCTCGCGTACGCTGATAAAACCTGCAGCGTTCAGCTTGTCCAAAATGGCATACGCTGTAGCTTTTTTCATGGAGGTAACCCTGCTCAAGTTTTTATCGATAAATTCATTAATTTGATAGCCATGCAGACTTTGGGACTTTAATATTCCAAGTAATAGCAGCGTTCTTTCGTCCATAGCCTTCCCCTTCTGCTCGTTCCGATATGATTTATTATATTTTACAATAATTTCATTATTTAATAAAGCTTCAAGGAAGAGCCTATCCCCGTGTTCCTCTCAGTCACTCGCTAACCATTTCCTTGGCAATCTGTAGCATCTCCTGCCATGCTGATCCTCCTCAACTTATTGGAATATTATACAGCATCCTCTGTAAATTTTTCCATTGAGTTGTCCTGTACCAGTTTTGGCTAGTTCGCCGTAAGGAAAGTTGCGTTCATTGACGTGATCGGCTTCTTCGTTTAAATTAAATTTATACGAAATCCAAGGAGACAGGGAAATTGAAAAAAGGCAGTTTGGAACATTTGAAAAAATTAAATCGCAACCTCGTATTGGAAATGATTCGTTCCGACCAACCGATCAGTCGGGCCAAGGTAGCGCAAAAATTAAACCTTAGCCGCTCGACCGTTTCCGCTATCGTCGATGAATTGATCTCCAAGAAGTTTGTGATGGAGACCGGGTTCGGTACATCTACCAGAGAAGGCGGACGGAAGGCGATCGAGCTAGGGTTTAACCCGCGGTCCGGCTTTGGAGTTGGGGTTGAGCTCCTGTTAAAGGGGCTGTTTATTTGCATCACGGATCTTGACGGGAATGTTGTCTGGAAGGAGCGGAGGGAAACCGATAAAGACTATCGGACGATTTATGAATGCATTCTCTCAAGTTTAGATAAAGCTTCCGTGCCAATGGATGCTGTGGTCGCGGTCGGTTTTTGCATTCCCGGTTTAACCAACTGCAAAGAAGGAATTATCGTTGATGTACCCGAATTTGGCTGGAAAAATGTCCGCTTTGTCGATGAAATGAAGAAGTATTTGGCCAAACCCATTTACATCAATAACGATGTGAACTGCGCGGCTTTATGTGAACGATGGGTTGGCGGGGCCAAAGACCTGGAAGATTTTATATACATTTATATAGGCATGGGATCCGGTGTCGGCAGTGCGATTATAGCGAACGGGAATTTGGTGCTTGGAAAAGATTTTATGGCCGGAGAGATCGCCTATTTTCTGTTTGAGGAAGATGTATCGAGCAATCGGACGAACGTGTCCGGCGAATTCGGAGTTTTTGAGAAGAAGATTTCGGGAACTGCACTCGTGGGGAGCCAAGGCTCGGTACAACAGTTGTTCCGTGCATACGAGCAGGGGGAACCGAAGTCTGTCCTTGCTGTGAACCGCTTTGTAACCAGTTTGTCTATTGGAATTGCCAATATGGTCAGTCTGCTCAATCCGGAGAAAGTGATTATCAGCGGTGAAGTGTCAGGCTATATGCAGCCTGTTTTGAACGAAGTTCAATCCAAGGTAAGTAAAATGACGCCGATTCAAACGACCATCGAAACTGCTGCGGTGAGATCGGAAGCAGGAGCACTTGGGGTTATTGCTTATGCTTTCGAACAAGAGCAGAATATTATGTAATGATTTTTTTATCATGCACGGGATAATCTAAACACGGCTTGTTTGTATGTCTACTACAAACAAGCTGTGTTTTTTTAGTTTGTTTTTTAATTGACATAACTATGAAAACGGTGTATATTCGTTTTAGATAGTACGTTCGAAGAACAAACTAACTAAACAACGCATTTTCAAATTGCCGAACTGAGGTGCAGAAAAAAAAATTATGTTAAGTACGAACAATTCTCAGCAAACCTCTGCTGAAGAAACCTATGCTGTTGGAGTCGACATCGGCGGAACAAAAATTATTGTCATAATTGCCAATCAAAACGGAGAAATCGTTTACAAGGAAAAAGTAAAAACGACGGAAGGGCTTGAAAAAATTTATGGGTACATTATGAAAAGCTTAAGTGCCGCCGCTATATCGCTGGAACAAGTTGTTGCAATCGGTTTCGGCGTGCCGGGTGTCACGAATAGCAAAGAAGGGATTATTATCGAAGCTCCCGCATTAAATTGGAGCCATGTTCCATTCAGAGATCAAATGCAGCAGTATTTGAATAAGCCCGTCTTTGTAGAAAACGATGTGAATTGTGCGGCATTAGGCGAACGATGGATCGGCTCGGCACCGAATTCGAACGACTTCGTGGTTGTGGCGATCGGAACCGGAGTGGGAAGCGCGATTGTTGCGAACGGCTCCCTCATCCAAGGAAGCAGTCATATGGCGGGTGAAGTCGGTTATCTCGTTTCGGAGCAGGATGTTCTTGACAACAAGTTCAATGCGTTCGGTCAATTCGGGCTTTTCGAGAAAAAAATATCCGGGGTGGCATTGTCTCAGCATGGCATTTTGCCCCACATTTTGTTTGAGCAGTATGCCGAAGGGGACGAAAAAGCGATTTCGATTATTGATCGTTTTGTCGCCGACTTGTCCATCGGAATTGCCAATATCGTCAGCTTGCTGAACCCCAAAAAAGTTATACTTGGCGGCGGAGTTTCTCAATCGCTTCATTTTGTAATCGATCTCATTCGTGAATCCGTAGCCAATTTAACGCCGATTCCGACGGAGATCGTGCTTACAGCTTTAGGGGAGGAAGCGGGAGCTGTCGGAGCCGTTGCTCTTGCTTTCGAACAAATGGGCATATTTAACCAACAAGGAGGTGCGGCATGAAAACGTATGTAGCTCACGACTATACGGCAATGTCTTTGCAGACAGCCGAACTGATCATTCAGTGTATCAATCGAAAGCCTGATTCCTTAGTATGCTTTGCAGCCGGAAATTCACCGCTCGGTACATTATCTTGTTTAGTGGAAGCAGCACGTCGAGGCGAGGTGAATTTTGACCGGTGCCGCTTTATCAGCCTCGACGAATGGGTCGGACTCGATGAATCGGATGAGGGCAGCTGCAGACAAACGATGAATGAACACTTTTTTATACCATGCGGCATCGAGGAAAGAAACATTCATTTTTTCAATGGCAAAAGCAGCGACTTGGAAGCCGAATGCAAGTCGATGGATGAACTGATTAAGACTCATGGGAGCATTGATTTATTGCTGCTTGGAGTTGGTATGAACGGCCATCTGGGCTTTAACGAGCCAGGCGTCAGCTTTGATCTGTACACGCATGTTATCGATCTCGATTCCGTTACCAAACAAGTTTCCGTGAAATATTTCCAAAATCAGCAGCAGGATGTACAGCAAGGAATAACGCTTGGAATCAAGCATGTGCTGGAAGCGAATACAGCCATTCTTATCGCCGATGGAGCCAAAAAAGCGGAGATCATGAGAAAAGCTTTGCACGATGAAGTGACGAATCAAGTTCCTGTTACGGTACTGCAGCGGCATCCGAATGTGCACGTTTGCCTGGATGAAGCGGCCGCATCGTTAATATAGGCCAAAATAAAAAATAGGGGGATGCAACATGAAAAAATTAAAAACGTATTCAATATTTTTCCTGCTGTCGATGACGGCGTTCAGCATGGCCGGCTGCACATCCGGATCAAATGATGCCGCAAAAGCTTCAGGCGGCGCTGGCGCCGGAAAAGTTACTTTGACGGTAACTTCTACGATGACCGACGAAGCCCGTGTTAACATTATGAATCAAACGATCAAAATTTTTAACCAGACGCATCCGAACGTAACGATTAAATACGATCCGAGTCCTTGGTCCAACTATGCTCAAAATTTAAAGCTGTCTTTCAATACCGATTCCGGGCAGGATATTGTGTATGTGGATGACACGATGCAGCAAATGCTGCAAAAAAATAACTACTTGATGGACATCACCAATGATGTGAAAAGCCGCGGTTGGATGGATAAAGAGGTTCCCGGCGCATTCGACTTCCAAAACGCAAGAACTTCAGGCAAGTATTACAGTGTTCCTTTCATGACGGCACCTGTTACGGTTTTCTACAATAAAGATATTTTTAGTAAATTGAACCTCACTCCGCCAAAAACGATGGATGAATTCAACGCCATTTTGGATAAAGTAAAAGCAGCGGGCTACGTGCCGATGGAAAATGGCGGATTGTCCAACTTGCCGAAGATGTGGTCGCTGTTCGATATTCTCTACAATCAAGTACCGATGGACGACATCAAACAGTTTTATTTCCAAAAAGGTATCACACCGGCGTTTGAAAAAGGGTTTGTAAACGCTCTGAATCAAATTAACGACTGGACCGATAAAGGATATTACCGGAGTGACGATGCTTCCATCGATGGAGCTGCAGTACCGCAGTACTATGCAAAGGGCCAATCAGCAATGGTGCTTGCCGGAAACTGGGACATTCCGACATTCGAGGGTACAAAGGTTGCGACCGGCGCATTTGCTTTCCCGTCGGCTAATGCAAATGCTTCGGCGAACCCGACCGTCAATGCGACAGACGGCGGATGGGCGCTCAATGCGAAGCTGAGCGGCGACAAGAAACAAGCCGCTTTGGATTTCGTCGACACGTTCTTGAATCCTGATGTCGTGAAACTCTGGTATGAAGGCGGATCTACACCGACGGTTAAGGCTGATATGTCCAGTGCTAAAGCTTCTGAGTTGAAAAAAGAAGTGGACCAATCGGTACAATCGACACAGATGGGCTTCTACTTGGACAATGCTGTTCCTGGACTTGGAGATATTTTGAATAAGCAGCTGCAATTGATGTTCTTTCATAAGGCCACTCCGGAACAGGCTTGGACAGAAATTAAAAATCAATATAACAAGCTGGTACAAGCTGCACAAGGCCAATAAGATTGAATGTTGAAACAAGATGTCCTTTAGCCTGCCATGGGCTAATGGGCATCCATCCTATAAGAGGAGGCGATTCTTGTGAAACAAGAAGCCATACCCTTATTGCAGCGCAGCAATAAACGGAAGGATGCGGGGAAAACAAATCCGCTTGCATACTTATTTCTGCTTCCGGCATTCGCCATGATCATCTATTTTGTTTGTTGGCCGGCGCTGCAAACTTTTTATATCAGCCTGACGAATTGGGATGGAATTAGTCCCAAGAAATTTGTAGGCCTTACAAATTATTATCGTCTGTTTAGCGAAGAGCCGATGTTTTGGCAGGCGATCAAGAACACTTTAATGTGGGTTGTCGGCGGGGCTACGATTCCCGTTTGGCTCGGGCTCGTTTTTGCAAACCTGCTTGTAAGAGGTAATGTCAAATTTACCAAATGGTTTCAGATGGGGTTCTTCTTTCCGCAAGTCATCTCATCTGTGATAGCCGCTGTTATTTGGAAGTGGATCTATGACCCGAACTTCGGACCCTTGTCCGCAATTCTGGATAACATCGGCATCGGCAAGCCTGCCGCGGGTTGGCTTGGGAATCCCGATCTTGTGATGTATGCGTTATTCGTCATTTTCTTGTGGGGAAGCTACGGATATACGACGATGCTCTTTACTGCGGCTTTACAGGGTGTCGATTCGCAATTGTATGATGCTGCAAATATAGACGGATGCGGGGCGTGGGGCCAATTCCGCCATGTTACGATTCCTGGCTTGCGGCAAACGATAACTACCGTCGTCATTTTAATGACGATCGGCTCTTTCAGCGTGTTTGATATCGTTATGGCAACGACCAAGGGCGGTCCGGGATACAGCTCTTATGTTATTTCATATTACGTCTATAACCAAGGCTTTATTGAAAATCGTTTGGGGTTTGCGGCAGCGGCTTCCATTATTTTGACAGTGTTCATTTTAATTGTTACCAGAACCATCATTCTGATCAGGGAAAAGGATCAATAAGCTTATGACCAGAATTTCGCATATCAGCCGCACACTCGTCTACGCAGTCATGATTACAGCGGCGCTGTTGACGATCGCTCCGTTCCTGCTCATTATCAATACTTCTCTAAAAACAACGGACGAAATCAATATCAACGGTCCTTTGGCACTGCCGCAAGCGCTGCATTGGGGAAATTATTCACGCATTTGGGATGTCGGAAATTTTGTGACCTATTTTCAGAATAGCGTCATTATCACCATCGTTGTTGTCGCGGTGGTAGTCCTTCTATCCTTGCTCGGTGCCTATCCGTTCGCTTATATGAGATTCAAGGGGAAGGGTATGCTTTTTCTCTTGATCCTGTGGGGACTTACGGTGCCATTGGATCTGATTATTATCCCTTTATTTACAAACTTGAAATCCATCGGCTTGCTGAATACGCTCTGGGCCATCATTTTGCCGCAAATCGCGTTGAATATTCCTTTCTCCATCTTTTTATTAAGAGGGTTCATGAAGGATATACCGGTAGCGCTTCTTGAGTCGGCGCGAATCGACGGTTCGAACGAAACGCAAAATTTGTTCCGAATCATCGTACCGATGCTGTATCCTCCGTTAGTTTCGCTAATTGTGTTTACAGCCATCGGGACATGGAACAACTTCATGCTTCCGACGATTCTTATTCAAAACGACATGCTGCGGACACTTCCGGTAGGACTCAATTTTTTCCAAACCAAATTTACAATAGATTATCCGATGATTGCTACCGCAGCGGTTATCTCGGCATTGCCTACTGCTGTCATTTACGTTATTTTTCAGCGGAACATTATGTCAGGTGTTATGGTAGGGGCATTAAAGGAATAGCCTGCACTAAATTATAATTTCTACATTATCAAAGGAGCTGGAACCATGAAAAAGATGAAAATTGCATTAATCGGAGCAGGGAGCGTTTCGTTTGCCTTAGGAGCATTGCAAGATATTGTATTGTCAGCGAGATTGAAAACTCAGGTCGATCTTGAAATCGCTCTTATGGATATAGTGGAAGAAAATGTGAATCGGACTTTTAAGTATGCGAATGAGATGTTCACCTCCTTCTCTCATCCGGCCAACATTTGGCAAACTACCGATTTGGAAAAAGCTCTTCAAAATGCGGATTTTGCCATCGTAGCCATTGAAGTGAACCGCTATTATTATTGGTCTCAAGATTTCCACATCCCGCGTCGCTTCGGAAGCAAGCAAATATACGGGGAAAACGGAGGTCCGGGCTCCATGTTCCATACGCTCCGCAACCTGGGGCCGATGCTGGAGATTGCCCGGATGATGGAAAAAGTATGCCCCGACGCCTGGTTTATCAACTATACGAATCCGGAAGCGAAATTGGTGGAAGCCATCTCCAAGTTAACTTCCATTAAGATCGTGGGTCTCTGTCATGGTCTGGATATAGGGATTCATCAGCTGTGCGATTTTCTCGAGCGGAAGCCCGAAGAAATCGGCATGGAAGGGGGCGGCTTGAACCACTTTGGCTTTTTCACCAAAATTTGGGATAAGAAGACAGGCGAAGACTTGTACCCGCTCTTCCGCGAAAAGGAACAAAAGGCTAACCGCCTGGCTCATTTCGACCACATCGGGCTCTCCAGAACGATGTATCATCTTTACGGCTATTACCCGTATCCGGGAACGAATCATATCGGAGAATATATCTCCTATGCGCAGGATTTCTACGCGGGCCTAGCGCTTCAATACAGATATGAACCGACGCAGGAGCAGCTCTGGAAGAAAGACTCGAGAACACCGGACTTTGTCTATAGTGCGAGCGGCAACATTTTGGACAAAGGATTGTACGAGCCTGTACAGACGCAGGAAACATGGACGAATGAGGCGTATACGTTTCGTAAAGAAACGGTGAAGTCGAGCGGTGAATATGCCATTCCGATCGTCGAAGCGATTTTCTTTGACGATGAAATTCAGTTGAATTCGGTCAATTTGCCAAATAATGGAGCGATTAAAGGGCTTCCTGACGATATGGTGGTGGAAACTCAAGCTATCGTGAACGGAAAAGGCATCTTCCTGAAGCCAATGACCGTCGAACTGCCGACGGCGGTTATCGGAACGATCCATATCCAAGGGACGATCCATAAACTGCTGTTGGAGGCGTTTGTTGAAAAATCGAAAACCAAACTGCTGCAAGCGATTTTGCTTGATCCGCAAGCGCCGACTTATTATCAGGCTTGTGCCATGATTGACGAGATGTGCGAGCTGCAGAAGGAAATTCTTCCTGCCCTGGAGTGGAAATAAGATCATGGATAACAATCAATTGCACGAATTGCTTCAGAAAATGACGCTGAAAGAGAAATTCGGACAGCTCACTCAAGTTACAGGTGAACCCTATGTAGGCAGAATCGATCAGGAAATGGTCGAAACCGGACCGGAGTATTCACGGCGCATACTTGAAGACGAGACCTTGTACACGATTGGCAGCGTCATCGGCGCATCCAGCGCCAAGATTACAAATCTGATTCAATCGGAGTATTTGAAGAAATCCAGACTGAAGATTCCTCTGCTTTTTATGCACGATGCCATACATGGCTATAAGACGATTTTTCCGATCCCGTTGGGACTTTCCTGTACTTGGGATGAAAAGATTGTAGAGACGGTGGCCGAAAAGACCGCGTCCGAATTAAGAGCTGCAGGAATCCATGTCAATTTCTCCCCGATGGTGGATCTCGTGCGAGACTCCAGATGGGGCAGGGTCATGGAATCGTTCGGGGAGGAGCATTTGCTGTCCGGAAATCTGGGAAAAGCGATGATCAAGGGCTACCAGAAAATTCACGAGGGGAAAATTTCTCCGAGCGGGGTAGCGGCCTGCTTGAAACACTTCGCTGCTTATGGGGCGGGCATCGGCGGAAAAGACTACAACGCCGTTGATATGTCGATGAGAGAATTTTTTGCCTATTATGGCAAGCCCTATGAGATTGCTTTGCAGGAAAAGCCCAAATTCGTCATGAGCTCATTTAATAGTTTCAATGGGACTCCGGTTACAGCGAGCCGAACCATGTTAAAAGATATACTGCGGGATCGATATCAATTTGGCGATTTGCTTATCTCGGATTGGGGCGCAGTTGCGGAGCTTCAAAAGCATCGTGTGGTTCAGGATGGCAAGGAAGCGGCTGAGCTGGCATTAAATGCGGGGGTCGATATCGAAATGGTGTCCACTCTCTACCTGGAAAATTTTGAAGCGATTATCGAACAGCAGCCGGCGCTGCTGGAAGATGTGGATGCGGCTGTCCTGAAAGTGCTGCAGTTGAAAAATGAGTTGGGCCTTTTTGAAAATCCGTATGCGGACGAAGGCTTGGAACCGACGATTATTTTGAATCGCGAATCTTTGGAAGCTGCTGAAGATGCGGCTCGTAAAAGCTGTGTGCTCTTGAAAAACGAAAATGCACTTTTACCGCTGCGCAAGGAGCATAAACATATTCTCCTTGTCGGACCTTTTGCCGATACGAGGGAGCTGCTCGGCAATTGGGCCTGCAAAGGAAGCTTCGACGATGTGGTGACACTGGCGACGGGCTTGAAGCAGGCGGATAACTCGCTTCAAATCGCCGCTTATGAGACACTCGAGGATTGCCCGAATGACATTTTGGCCACTTGCGATTATATTATCGTAACGATCGGCGAACACTGGGAGCGAAGCGGTGAAGGCCACAGCAGCGTCAAGCTTGAGCTGGAACAACGGCAGCAGCAGCTGATTCGGGCCGTGAAGAAAACGAATCTGCCTTACGCATGCGTCTGCTATTCCGGCCGGCCGTTGGCTTTGCAGGATATTATCGACGACATACCGGCATTGCTTTGGTGCTGGTACCCGGGTACCAGCGCAGGTGCGGCAGTCGCTGCGCTCCTCACCGGCCAAGCAACCCCCTCGGGGAAATTGACGATGTCGTTCCCGCGTTATTCGGCGCAAGCACCGGTTTATTACAACGAATACAGCACGAGCAGACCGGCCAATTCGTCCAGCTACAGCAGCCGATATCAGGATTGCGAGATCGGGCCGCTCTTTCCGTTCGGACACGGGTTGACCTATACAGGAACGACGTACTCGGATTTCAACATATCGAGTCATCGAATCAGCGAGGATCAGGAACTGAAGGTAACCTTTAAGATTCACAATCCGAGCCGATATGACTACTCGGAAATCGTAATCCTATATATTGAAGACTTTGTATCCAAGACGGTTCGCCCGATACGCGAAATGAAGGCATATCAAGTTATTCAAGTCCCGGCGTTCGGAGAGTATGCCGCCCAGATGTCCATCAGCTTGGAAGATCTAAAGTATCTCGATGCCGATTTGCAATGGACTGTCGAGCCGGGGAGTTTTCATATCTACATCAATAACATGGAGCAGCCGGTATTTACGATTGACTATGTACAGTCGCAAGTGTAAGGGCGCGAGAAAAGTCGAGTTCAGGAGCAGTTTAAGCCCTGACTCGGCTTTTTTTACATTATAATTACAATATGAATCAGCTGTGCATGACTAACAGGGGCCGCTGAAGTAGTAACGGTTCTGTCTGTACCTATCCATTACTTTTCTTTGCTTGTTCGAGTAAATTAGATACGTGATCGGCTTTTTCGTCCGAATAAGAGAGCAGTGTCGTATATCCTTTATTGATGGCGTTGAGTTTTCTTTCGCCATATTGCTTGGCTGCATGCGGGTTATCTCTTAAGTAATTTCTTATGAGAAGGTTATTTACCCATTGCTCACCATTCCAAATGACAACAGCAAGATTATAGGCATGTTCTTGGCGTTTTCGAAAATATAATCTTCCCTTTGTTTCTCCGAACCCTTCATAACCAAGCTGTATTAGGTTGTTAGTTACAGTGTTGTTTAACTCAAGCGTTTTCACGCCTACCAAAACATCAATAATCGGTTTTGCAAACATCCCTTGTACCGAGGTGCTGCCGAAATGCTGTATGTCGATAGCATTTCCAAAAGCTTGAAAAAGATTTACTTTTTCATTTTGAAATAAAGTAGGCCACTTTTCATCATAAGCAACTACACGAATAATCTCATCAATTCCCATCCTATTTCACTTCCTTTATTTGGTCTATTGTATCGCGCGAAGCAAATGAAAGCAATCACAATAAAATTTCGGATATCCAGACTTCCACGGTGCCGTGGCGGCGCCACAAATGAATGAAAATTATGTCCATACTTGTTACTACGGCTGGTGAAAGATGGGATGAAAAGCCGTTTTATGGATAAAATAATGGTGCGTTAACAAGATGATACGGCCAGTGATGGAATCGAACGGCAAGGAGGGGGCCATGCGGACACGAAATTCTACCTGTGACGGCAGCTTCGAATCCGCTGATCACACGGCTTTGGTTCCGGAGTTGGACCGCAATGTAGAGGCGCTGAAACAGGTCTTGGGCGAAGCCGACGACGTTTCGTTCCGCTCCTTCCAGGTGGCCGGAACGATCCGGGCGGAGCTCGTCAACATCCCCGGCATGTCGGACGGGCAGGAGATTGACAACAGCGTCCTGAAGCCGCTCATGCAATCACAGGACGCGGTATGCGCCGATTTGCAAGCGGTCAAGCACAGACTTTTGCCCGTCGTGTCCGCCGATGAGGTCGCGACTGTCGAGGAATGCGCCGGGCAATTGATCAAAGGGTATACCGTGCTCCTGATCGACGGTTGCACCGGCGCTCTGCTGCTTGGAATCTCCAAGTGGGACAAGCGCAATGTGGAAGAGCCGAAGACCGAACCGTCGCTGCGGGGGCCGCGAGAAGGCTTCACCGAATCGATTGCGACCAATCTATCGCTGTTGCGACGCAAAATTCAGAGTGTCAAGCTGAAGCTAAAATCACAAAGGATCGGCCGCTATACAGGGACGGAAGTCTATATCGCTTATATTGACGGTCTGGCCAAGCCTTCCTTGCTGCAAGAGGTGCAAAGCCGGCTCGAGCACATTGATCTGGACGGCGTGCTGGAATCGGGATACATAGAAGAACTGACGGAAGACAATCCGTTCTCGCCGTTTCCTCAACAGCAATTTACGGAACGGGTCGATATAGCGGCTGCGGGCCTGCTCGAAGGCCGCATTGTTCTGCTGGTCAACGGCACGCCCGATGCGCTGATCGTTCCCGCGACGTTGGCGACGCTTCTGCAAGCTGCGGACGATTATTACAACCGCGCATTATACGCCAGTGTTCTGCGTTTCTTACGCTACATAACACTGTTCATTTCCATGGTTCTTCCGGCGGTGTACGTCGCGATTTTGAATTTTCATCATGAAATGGTACCGGGCAAATTGTTGACCAGCATCGCCTCCGCACGCGAGGCAATTCCGTTTCCGACGTTCGTGGAAGTGATGATGATGCAGCTCGCATTCGAGGTGCTGCGCGAAGCCGGGCTTCGCCTTCCGCGGCAAATCGGTTCGGCCGTTACGATCGTCGGTGCGCTCGTCGTCGGAGAAGCCGCAGTATCGGCGGGGCTCGTGTCGGCGCCGATCGTCATCATCATCGCGTTCACGGGCATTGCAGGATTTACGGCTCCGCATTATTCGCTGGAGCTCGCCATCCGCCTTTTGCGGCTGCCGCTCATCGTGCTCGGAGGGACGCTGGGCATGCTCGGCGTTATGTTCGGCATTATCGCCGTTGCCATCCATTTGTGCATGCTTCGCTCCTACGGCGTCCCTTATTTATCCCCGTTCGCGCCATTGGAGGCAAACGAAATGAAGGATACCGCGATTCGGGCTCCAAGATGGAATATGACGATGCGTCCCGGTTTTGCGAGTATGCGAAACCGCCGGCGACTTGCCCGGGGGCAGAAACCGGAGCCAGGCAAAGGAGGCGGACGCTGACGGAATATGAAGATAAGGAGGGCATTCCCCTGGATACGTGCCTGCAAGCGGCTTTCGCTCGTGATAGCGGTGTCCGCTTTGCTATTGTCGACGGGTTGCTGGGACCGAAAGGAAGTGAACGATCTGGCGATCGTGACGATCGCCGGGTTGGACCGAAAGGATGACGGGGAGATCGAATTGACATTGGAGATCGTCGTGCCGAAGCAGGAAGGAAGCAAGACGCAGATGAGCGGCAACACCTCCAAAAGAAGCGGTCCGACTTTGATCTGGTCCGCTTCGGGAGCGACGGCTGCTGCCGCAGCCTCCAAGCTGCAGCGCAAGCTGCCCCGCGACATCTACTGGGGGCAACTGGAAATGTTGGTCGTAGGGGAGGCGTTGTCCCGCGATCAGTTCCGGGAACAGTTGGATTATTTTGTGCGCGACAATCATATTCGCTTGAGGGTTCAGCCGTTCGTCTGCAAGGGAGCCGTGCGCGATTTTCTCACTTCCGCCTCACCGCTCGAACAGACCAAAGCGGACTTTCTGGGCGGTGAAGCCGCTCGCGTCTTCCGTTGGCCGATAACGCTCAACCTCCTGGTGCAAAAGCTCGGCAAAAAATCGGAAACGGCGATTCTGCCTTACCTAGATATCACGCGGGACGGCAAGGAAAGCGTTCCTTATGTGAAAGGTTACGCCGTTTTTTCCCGCGACCGCATGGCTGGAGTGATCCAAGGGGAGTCGTTCTCGGGAGTGAAATGGCTGCTTCATCAAGTGAAAGGCGATGTCGAAACCGTGAAGTTGAAGGAGCCTACATCTTCGCTCATATCGATTGGCGTTCTTACTTCCAGCACCCGATTCGTTCCTGGCTTGGAGGAAGGAATGCCGCGAATGGAGGTCGGGATCGAAGCTGAGGTGAGCGTCGTTCAAAATACGACTCGCTTCAAAACGTCCGATCCGAAATTCATCCGCCAGGTCGAAAAAGCGGCGGCCGACGACATCCGCCATCGTGTGAAGACCACAATCAAGCAAGCCCAGGGGATGGGGGCCGACATTTTCGGTTTCGGCGAAGTGATCAATCGCCGTCATCCGAGGGAATGGCAACAATTGCAAGACCGCTGGGAGCGGATTTTTCCTTCTATGCAAGTCAAGGTGAAGGTCAAGGTGAGCGTCCGGCATATCGGGATGTATAACGAGCCCGCCGGATGAACTGCGAAAAGAGGTGTTGTGCCCGTGACTTGGTTGAACTTAGCGGGAGTAACGTGCGCAGCCGCGTTGATGGTTTGGGCCGAATGGCGCGGTCTCGAATTCGAATGCAAGAGAGAACGGGCGGCATTGATCGCCGTCACAGCTGCCGGCTGGATCGCGGCCGTGCTCGTCCTTGTTTTTCCGAATATGCCCGGACCGATCGAGCTATTCAATAGTGTACTCAAACCGCTGACCGCCGGGTTGAAGTGAGGGGAGAGGTTTGCCGATGGTGGAGAAAGGGAAGATTTCCGCAGCACAGCTAGGACTTCTTTTTTATGCGGTAGCCGCATACGACGGGATTCTGTTTATTCCGAAGATAACGGGGGAGGAGGCCGAGCGCGATTTGTGGCTGTCGCCGATCTGGGCCCACCTGGCCGGTTTGCTCTTCGTGCTTGCGATGCTTCGGCTTAGCCGTATGTTTCCGACGGAAACCATCATCCAGTACAGCGGGCGGCTGCTCGGTCCGTGGCTGGGCAAAGCGGCGGGCTTTACCGTCATCTTTTACGGTGTAAATTTGACTTCCGTCATCTTGAGAGAGTATGGCGACTTCATATCGGTCGTCTTTTTGCAAAAAACACCGGCACTTGTCGCCATGGGCGGCATGCTGCTGCTTGTTTCCTTTGCGGTCAGAGGAGGCGTCGAGGTGTTGGGGCGGCTGGCACAGCTGTTCCTGCCGCTCACATTCCTCGTGTTCGGACTGCTGATTATCTTATCGATTCCCGAATGGGACGCAAACCGTATTTTACCGATCATGGGCAAAGGGATCGCTCCTTCCGCCAAGGGGGCCATTGTCCCGTTCAGTTGGTTCTCCGGCTATATGATGCTCGGACTGTATTTTCCGTTCGTGTCGAATCAGAAGAAAACGATGAGGTGCATGATGGCAACCTGGTTCGGGCTCATGGTTACGCTATCCGTTTCCGGGCTCGTATCCGTCTTACTTTTCGGCAAGCATGCCCACACGTTGAATTATCCGTTCATTGAAGTTGTCCGCTATATCGGCGTCGGCCAATTTTTCCAGCACATTGACGTTTTGATGTTGGCCGTCTGGATTCTCGGTACGTTCGTTCAACTGACTTCCTATTTGTATACGGCAGTATTGGGGGCGGCCCAATGGCTCGGACTCAAACAATATCGGGCGATTGTGTTCCCGATCGGCTTTTTTACTCTCGTAATCAGCATGTGGGGACCCTCAAGCGTGGACGTATTCGAGACTTACTTGGCAACGAGCCAAGTTGTGTTCGATTTCTTCTACGTTTTTCTCGGACTGCTCCTGTTCGTAACGGCATGGATTCGAGTTAAAATGCCCCAAAAATGAAAAATGCGAAGTGGCGGCAAGGACCAAGCGGAAATCGAATGAGGAACGCGCCAATCCCGAACGGAAAGGCGGGTTTTTTGCCTTTCAAACACCGAAATAGTGTCAAGAAGCTTATCAGATCAGTGGGAGCCTCTTGTTATTGGGGTATCGCTGAAAAGGGCAATTTAACGAAACCGAAACACGCAGGTCATCTGCGTATTTATGTCAAAAAAGGTTTTTGGTAATCTTTTGAGTCAAATACTCAATTCTCGGTATCATGATTTCATCATCAATTGCTGAAAGCTTTTCGGATTTGAATAACTGAATTTTCTTTAATTGATAATAATCATATAAAATTTGTTGAACAGTTAATTGATTCATCATTAGATATTTAGCATTGAACATCCCCCTTAGAATTTCATCCTGCTTAATTAACAGCTTGCCATTGATATGATTAAAAATCCCTTTTTGAATTCCTTCATCGTAGAAAGTCAAAACCTGCTGTTCTCGCTGCTTCATGGCTGCATTCAATCGATCATACCAATCCGGGTAACTGGTTTCGAGTTCCTTTAAGAAAATATCCGTGAAATATTCGGTAAGTGAAACGGACTGCTCGAATATTTGCTGGAATCGGGTACCGAAACTTTGATCCGAATCCAATGGGCAGAAAGTCGGATCATTCATGTAATCAACAAATCCATCCACGATGAATCCGATTATTTCTTCTTTGGTTGAAAAATATTTATATAGAGTCACTCTGCTAATCTCCATCACTTTTGCGATTTCATCCATTCGAACGGATTGAAGTCCATTTTCCTTCTATCGGATTGGGTATGATGGGGATGTCCCCGGGAATCTACGGCACCATCAATGATGAAGAGTCCATCAAGACCATTCATCGAGCTCTGGAACTTGGAGTAACGTTGCTTGATACAGCTGATACGTATGGCAACGGTCATAACGAGGAACTTTTAGGCAAAGCTTTAAAAGGGCGGAGGGAGCAAGCAATTGTTGCTACCAAGTTTTCATTTGGATCCAATTGGGAGTTCATCGGTGGACACCCTGATTACGTAAAGAAAGCAATCGACGAGAGCCTGCGACGTCTTGATCTGGATTATATCGATCTTTATTACCAGCACCGGGTCGATCCTAATGTCCCAATTGAGGAGACGGTTGGTGCAATGGCTGATCTAGTTAAGGCCGGGAAAGTGCGTTATCTTGGTCTTTCTGAAGCAGATGCTTCTACTATTCGTCGAGCACATGCTGTACATCCCATTTCTGCATTACAAACGGAATACTCCCTTTGGAGTCGGGACGTTGAAGAAGAAATCCTTCCTACCGTAAGAGAGTTGGGCATCACTTTTGTAGCTTACAGTCCTCTAAGCAGGGGATTTATCACCGGCGAACTTCGTAATTATGAGGATCTTAAAGTCGATGATATTCGTAGAAATTTGCCTAGGTTCCAAGGTGAAAACTTCCAAAAGAATGTTGACATCGTTGACAAACTTGGGGAAATCGCCAAAGTGAAGAACTGCACGGTTGTACAGTTGGCAATAGCATGGACAATTGCTAAAGGCACTTTGCCGATTCCAGGTACGAAACGCCGACAATATCTTGAAGAAAATGTTGGGGCATTAGATATTCAACTTACTTCTGATGATTTAGCCCGTATTGATGCCGTTAGTCCAAATGCATTCGGTGGACGGTATCCCGGTATGGTCTAACCGGAGGGAAAAATACAGATTAACCCCTCGCAATTCACGAAAAAGCATGACGGGGATCCGACACATTCATTGGACTCCCAAGGCTTTGAGGTTGAAAGTGTGATGGCACTAAAAAAGAAAAAGAGGAACTCGAATAAGCGCTGCAAGATTGCGTATCTTTGTTTCAAGGCTGAAGCACACTGCCTTTCGCGGGCAGTGTTTTCTTATGTCCAGATCGAAAGAATTTTGTGCGGCCTCGCTCATCTAGTCGGGCAGAATAATGTCAAGTCTCCGTAATAAAATGAGCAAATTAATCTGTCAGGTAGTAGTATTCTTGCATCTTGTATACATAACGCTTAGTATATATACCGAACAAAATCTAATCGGCTTATACTACCAAATACTTGAATAATCCAATATGTGGTTTTTATATTGTAAATTCCGACTGAATGTGGTAATAGGATGAAATTGCATTGTTATTGAATTGTAAATGATCAAAAAGCAAGGTTAAATACGTCATTTCCCCATGGATTCTTTGGTGTGATTCAGTTAAGATAAATGTAATGGAATGACATACATAGTTTGGAGGGTAAGGATGCATTCTTCCTATAGTGAAGTGGAAAAAAGAAGGAAAGAGATATTGAAGGAACTGGAGGAACACGACAAAGTCTATGTACAAGAGCTTGCCGAAAAATTCGGCGTGACAACCGAGACCATTCGTCGAGACCTGGACAAGCTGGAAGGTCTGAACAAATTAAAAAAAATATTTGGCGGAGCGATCAAAACGAGCCATCAAAAGCTGGAATGGGTATATAACGATCGAGAGTCGATCAATCTGGAGGTCAAAAGAAAACTGGCTGCCGAGGCAGCCAAATGGGTGGAGGACAACGATATTATATTCCTCCAGGCAGGGAGCACCATCGCCCAAATGCCGCCATTCTTAAGAGACAAAAAGGAGCTTACGGTAGTCAGCAATTCCGTTCCTATCATTTTTGAATTCGCTCAATATAAGCGAAACGGAGTATTTGACGGGCGAGTGATTCAGATAGGCGGAGAGCTTCAAGTTTCTTCGATGGGGATGTCGGGCGTACTCGCTCAAGACATGTTAAAGGACATTACCGTAAACAAAGCTTTTTTTTCCTGCGGAGGCGTTACACCTGATAATATAAGTACGTTTCAAAGCGAGAGCGCGCTAATGATGAAAGGCTTGCTCACTCAAAGCCAAAAGAAAGTGCTTGTAGCGGATGCCTCTAAAATGGGAGTCAAGCATCTGTATAAAGTAACAACCATACATGAAGTGGACATGATTATTACGGATACGAACTTGCCTGAAGAATGGAAAACACACATCGAATTGTCCTCATTAAAATGGGTTTCTATCTAAATTCAAGTGCGATAAAAACAACACGTCGTTTGGAAACAAATGAAATGTTGTTTTTAATTTGTTTTATATTGGTTTTTTATAAAATTAACAATACATTTACGTTGTTTTTACACTTGTATTACATTCAGATGTTAAGATTTCTATGTAGAAACCACATGGAACGAAAGGGGAAACAATCATTGAATTACGAACTGAGCCATCGTGTTTGTGCGTTAAATCCTTACATCGGAGCGGAATTAAGAGATAAAGTCGAAGCGCTCCGCCGATCGGGGCGCAAGCTCATCGCTCTTAACGT
This sequence comes from Paenibacillus sp. sgz302164, assembly GCF_056120505.1. Taxonomy (NCBI): domain Bacteria; kingdom Bacillati; phylum Bacillota; class Bacilli; order Caryophanales; family Paenibacillaceae; genus Paenibacillus; species Paenibacillus sp. sgz302164. The sequence goes on from NZ_JBVYOL010000004.1 coordinate 112,979, forward strand.
GGGCGAACCGGATTTTCCCACACCGATCCATATCGCTCATGCAGGTATAGAAGCGATTATTAAAGGTGTGACGAAATATACCCCCGTGCAGGGTACATATGAAGTTCGGCAGGCAGTCAGCGAAAAACTCAAGCGAGAAAACGGTCTTAGTTATAACCCGGAGGAGGTGATAATCACCACCGGAGCCAAACAAGCAGTGGCGAATGCGTTGCTCTCGATATGCAACGAAGTCGACGAAGTTCTTTTGCCGATTCCCTGCTGGGGGAGTTACCCGGAAATGATCGCACATGCAGGGGCGCGTCCCGTGTTTGTTGAAACCGAACCGGAACAAGATTTTCAACTAAACGTGGAGCGGCTTAGCAGTAAAATAACTTCCAAGACGCGGGCTATTTTGCTGACAAATCCCAACAATCCGACCGGAACGGTGCTTGATCGGGAAACGTTGTATGCCATTGGCATGATTGCCGTTCGTCATCAACTTTACATCATTGCGGATGAAATCTATGAACATTTGATCTACGGCGATAAAGTTCCTTCGATCGCGGCTTTAAGCGAGGCAATTAAATCTCGGACGATTACGATAAACGGGTTATCCAAAGCGTTTGCCATGACGGGCTGGCGAATCGGTTACGCCTGCGGCCCATTGCCTGTGATTCGGGCAATGACGGTCCTTCAAAGTTACACCACCTCCAATCCAAGCTCGATCGGTCAATACGCGGCGATTGCCGCGCTCAAAGATGAAGGAGATACGGTAAAGAAAATGACCGAATCATTTGATGAACGGAGGCAATATCTGATTCGTGAGATTCGATCGATTCGAGGATTGGCATGTCCCAATGCGAGAGGCGCTTTTTACTTGATGGTTGATGTGTCCCGTTACTTTGGTTCTGTTTATGAGAAGGGGACGATTGCTAGCAGCAAAGACTTTGCCGAATACTTGCTGGAGCAGGCGGGTGTCGTTGTGACGCCGGGGGAAATGTTTCAGGCTCCCCATTTTATTCGGCTTTCATACGCCACATCCATGACGCAATTGCAGGAGGCTGTTGCATTGATCAGGGCGGCGTTGTCTCCATTGAAAATGAGAGAGGAGAATCTGACTTGAATCCATGGCACATGGATAACCATAGAATTTTGGAAAGGAAGAGGGGTTTGAGCGAGCAATCGGTGAAAAGCAAAAAAAACGGAGCCAAATGGGCGTATACGAACTTAACCGCTTATTTTTTGGTTTTTCCAGCCGTTGTTCTGCTCGTTGTATTTCATCTTTACCCGATGTGTATGACATTTTTTTTGAGCCTGACGGACTGGAATCTGATTGCCCCTGATTTTAATTGGATTTTCGCAGGCAATTATACGAAGATGCTTACCGCGCCCGAATTTTGGAAGGTGGTTGGACAGACGTTTATATTTGGAATCTTCTCAGTCGGCTTTACGGTCTTGCTGGCTACAGTACTGGCTGTTGTGCTGGACGAAAAACTGCGGGGCGTCAGGTTGTTTCGTTCGGTCGTATTTTTGCCCTACATTACGCCTATGGCGGCTATTGGTACCCTATGGGTATGGCTGTACGACCAGAATTTCGGTCTTATTAACTGGGTGCTCGGTTTCTTCTCGATTCCTCCTGCTCCTTGGCTGGCCAAGCCGGGGTGGGCCATGGCTGCGCTAATCATTACGAAAGTATGGAAGGTGGTCGGTTACTACATGGTGATTCTGCTGGCCGGCAAGCAAAACATAGCGGATTCGCTGTATGAAGCGGCCAAGATGGATGGAGCGGGAAGGCTGCAGTTGTTTAAAAATATTACGTTGCCGCTGCTCTCTCCTTATATCTTTTTTGTTCTTATCGTCGCGCTAATTGGCGCTTTTGAGGATTTTGATCTGCTGTATTCGATGACGCGAGGCGGGCCTGCTGAAAGCACAAATATGATGATTTATTACATTTACCAACATGCCTTTGATTTTTTTGATATCGGCTATGCTTCCGCAGCCGCGACAGCGCTTTTTGTTATCCTTCTGCTCATCACGTTTATCCAGATGAAGGTCTCCAAAAGGTGGGTGCACTATCAATGAGATTGCAACAATTCGCATTTCGATGGTTCGGATACGCCTTTTTGAGTCTTATTTCATTCGTTATGCTATTTCCTTTTGTTTGGATGCTCAGCACTTCATTAAAGAGCTTCGATCAAGTGTTCGTGTTCCCTCCAACCTTGATCCCGGAAGTATTCCGCCTGGAAAACTACGCAGAAATATGGAAGTCGGCTCCGCTGCTTCGGTATCTATTCAATAGCCTATTTACAGCAAGCGTCATTATCGTAGTGCAACTGCTGCTGATCATACCGGCGGCTTATGCTTTTGCCAGACTGCGGTTTAAAGGAAGCGGCTTTCTATTTCTCTCGGTTCTGGCTACTATGATGATTCCGAACCAAATCACGTTTATCCCTAATTTTTTGACGATCAAACAATTTGGGTGGGTGGATACGTATGCGGGCTTGATCGCGCCATTCAGTGTGAATGCCTTTGGCATATTTATGCTGCGGCAGGCCTTTATGCAAGTACCGAAGGAATTGGAGGAAGCCGCCATTCTCGATGGTTGCGGACACGCCAGAATCATGCGCCATTTGATTATCCCTTTGTCGGGAGCAGCCGTTGTGACGTATATCTTGTTGTCCTTTATCAAGAGTTACAATGAATTGTTTTGGCCGCTCATTGTGACTAATAATGAAAATTTGCGAACGGTTCAGTTAGGACTGACGCGATTTATTACGGAAGGAGGAACGCAGTGGAATCTGGTCATGGCAGTTGCCGCAGTCATTATCGCGCCATTAGCCGGATTGTTCATTTCCATGCAGAAGTTTATTGTAAAAGGCGTGGCCACTACGGGTTTAAAGTAAGCGATAAGCCATTATAAATATGAGGTGAAACCAATGAAACGTAAATTCATTAAAAGTGTTATCGTGGCGTCATGTTCGGTCATGTTGCTTGCAGGCTGCGGGCAAGAAGCTCCGTCTTCTTCCTCATCACAGCATCAGCAGGGGAAGCCGGTGCAAATTGAGTTTTGGTATGGCAATGGCGGGGTGATCGGGGATACCACCAAGAGTTTGGTCGAACAATTTAATCAATCGCAAAATGAGGTAAAGGTCAATGCGGTGTTCCAGGAGACTACGAATAATATCGGCAAGAAGCTATTGACGGCAATTGTGGGCAATGCTGTACCGGATGTTGTTCAGTTGAACGCCAGATTCTGGCCAACCTTTGCTTACAATAAAGCATTGCTGCCACTTGACTCTTATATTCAAAACGATTCGAACTTGGATTACGGCGATTTTGTGGACAGCTTTGTAAAGAACACTTCAATCGATGGAAAGACATACACCCTTCCCTTCAACCGGAGTACGTCGATCTTGTATTACAACAAAGATATCGTGAAGGAGATCGGGCTTGATCCGGAGCATCCGGTGTCCACATGGGACGAATTGGTGGCCGCCGCGAAGAAAGCGACCGTCGTCAAGGATGGGAAAACAGAACGATTCGGCTTCTCGACCTATCTGCCGCCTCTCTACTACTACTCGTTGATGTGGTCCAATGGCGGAGATATTTTCAGCCCGGATCAAAAGGAGGTTGTGCTCGACCAAGCGCCGGCGATTCAAGGTTTGGAAATGTATCGGAACATGATATATGACACGAAAACGATGATGCAGCCTACGGGCGGGACGACTACCGACAGCGGGCAGGAACTCGTCAATTTTAAAAATGGCAAGGTGGCTTTCCTGGTGGCCTCGACAGCCGACTTGAGTGAGATTCAAAAAAGTATCAAGTTTAACCTTGGCGTCGGTTTCGTGCCAAAGTTTAAAGAGTATGCCGTAACTACGTCTTCCGGGGGGAATCTCGCCATAGTAGCGAAGGCCCCCAAGGAAAAGCAAGACGCGGCCTGGAAGTTCATCAAGTTTCTTACCGATAAACAGCAAACCATTTATTTCACTCAGCACACCGGATATATGCCGATTCGAAAATCTGCCGCTCAAGCGCCTGAAATGGTGAAGTTTTATGAACAAAATCCGTTCTTCAAAACCGCTGTCGATGAGCTTCCCTACGGAAGGGCACTCCCGGTCGTGCCTGACTTCGATAAAATCGAAGCAGAGCTCCAAAAGGCAATCGGTAAAACCTATGCTCAAAATGTTCCGGCCCAAGAATCGATGAAGGAAGCCGCCGACCAGATACGTGCGCTGCTTAAGAAATAGAGGATAGCAAAAAAACGGATGACTATAAAATAAAAAGGAATGAACACCATGGGAAAAACGGCTGAGAAGAAAAGTCCTTCGGGACGGCGGGTACTCATTATCGGAGCGGACGGATTAAGGCCCGATCAGGTTAAAGCCGATACGATGCCTACGTATTGCCGGTTAATGAAAAGCGGGACGGTGTTCCAATCTTTTTATTCGGTATATCCATCGCTTACACGGGTATGCATGGCTTCTTTAACCACAGGATGCTATCCGGGACAGCATGGGTTGATGAACAATCTCATGTATGCGCCTGTTTTTTCAGAGGACGGACTGCTCCAGACAGGAGACCACCGAGAATTATTGCAATTTCAGGAGCGAACGGGGGAAGAGCTGCTCTTGCGTCCGACGTTAGGGGATCGTTTAGCCCGAGCGGACTTGCGTTTGACAGTTTCGGCCGGAAGCTCGCCCGGAGCTTCGTTGATCTGGAATTTTCATCATCCGCAGCATGTCATGAATCCTTCTACCGACTATGGGATCCCGGAGCTTAGCCGATTGCATGCCGCGCGAGGTGCAGTCGCTGCTGAAACCGATGTCCGGATCAAAAAGAAGGAACGCACTTTATGGGCAGTTCGGACGCTCATTGAACAGCAATTGCCCGATGAACAGAATACCGTTATGGTGCTGTGGCTTCCCGAACCGGACGATACGCAGCATTATTTCGGCATCGGTTCGCATGAGGCCAAGCAAGCCCAGAGGCTTGTGGATCAATGTTTATCCGAGATTTTGGAGGCTGTCTCGCGACTTGGAATCGAGGATGAATTGGATATATTGCTCATCAGCGATCACGGCCATTCGGCAGCAAATATGGTCGGCAGTCTGGAGCATTATTTGAATCAAGCCCGGAAAGAATTGAACAGAGAACTGAATTTTGTCGCAGTAGACGCTTTTATTTATGGGGATGAAAATCAAGTAGAGGAATTGCAGGCGCTCGCCGACTGGCTATCTGCACAAAGCTGGTGCAGTATGCTATTGGCGAAAGAACCGCTTCATCAGCAATTGAAAAATGCTCTGCCTTTAAGTGCGGTGATCGGTAGCATTACTCACGAAAGAGCGCCTCTGTTAGCCGTTGTTCCAGCATGGACCGATGAATTGAATCAGGACGGCATTCAAGGAGTTGTTCATTTTTTAAACGCCAAAACGGAGAATAAATCCTACCATGGCTCTATTCGAAATGAGGATATGCGGCCGTTTTGCATGGGATTCGGGCCCAGTTTTAAAAAGGACTATGCGGCGCATATTCCGGCAGGCATTATTGACATTGCGCCAACGGTTTTGCACTTGCTTGGAGTTACAGGTGAAAGCGGCTTTTCGGGAAGGGTTTTATTTGAAGGTTTGCAAGGTTACGAGGAGCAGGCGGTTCAGCACGACGCTGTTAAGTATGAGGACATATATGCGGATTCCGAACGAACAAAAGGAATTCGGATCGCTGATGTGAATGGATCGACTTATCTCATCGATTGTTTTTGTGAAAATACAAGAGCAGCTTTTTTGAAAGCCGCAAAGAAAGGATGAGGCGCGATGCCAACAAAATATTGGGAAGACAAGGAAACGGACATGCTCAAGCTGCTTGAGGAGCTTGTCAATATCGATAGCGGGACATTTTATAAAGCGGGTGTGGATCAGGTGGGGAATGCGCTGGCCTCTGCTTATCAGGCTCTCGGATTTCAAGTTGCGGTCGATCGGCAGTCCGAACGGGGCGATCATTTGATCATCGTTCATCCTGAGGCGCAACATCCGAACATCTTGATTATCGGACATATGGACACGGTATTTCCTGTAGGTACAACGCAAAGCCGACCTTTTTCACGTGATGAATCTTTTGCTTACGGACCCGGCGTATACGATATGAAGGCCAGCTTGGTCATGATGCTGTTTGCAATAAAATCATTGATTGAAGAAGTGGACGAGAGTTTCAAGCGGATCAAAATCATTCTGAATTCGGACGAAGAGCACGGTTCGATCTATTCCAGGAAACTGATTGAGCAGGAAGCGGCAGACGTTAAGTATGCTTTGATCGTTGAACCGAGCGATATGACGGGGAGGCTTATAACCGGCAGGCGCGGCGGCGGTAAATTCGAATTGCTTGTAACCGGAAAGGCGGCGCATTCCGGAGAAGAACCGGAAAAAGGACGAAGCGCCATTGGCGAACTCGCGTATAAAATTGTTCAACTTCATGCTTTGACCGATCCAAATGCAGGCGTACATGTCAATGTCGGGGTGGTTAGCGGCGGAACGACCAGCAACACGATCGCTGCCCACGCCAAAGCTTCTATCGATGTACGAATGGAGACACCGGAACAGGCCGTGGAGTTGGAGCGCAAAATCAAACACATTTGCTCGACTACAATGATTGAAGGAACCACATTAGTCTTGCAAGGCGGTATTACGAGACCACCGATGATAAAAAATGCAAATACTAAGCATTTATTGAATATCGTTCAAGAAGAAGCGATGCAATTGGGAGAGTCAGTATCGGATATGACAATAGGTTCAGGATCGGACGGTAACCTGACTTCGGCCGTAGGGATAGCGACGATTGATGCGCTAGGTCCGCGTGGCGGAAACGCTCATACTGCGGAGGAATTTGTGGTTATCGAAAGCTTGGTGCCAAGAACAAGGCTGCTGGCTAACCTGATTAAACGATTAAGTCGTGAATAAACCATTTAAGGGGATACTGCATTGCGAAATAAGATGAAGCAAAAACTTTTAGCAGGTAAAGCTGTTTTAGGGGTCTCCATTATGATCCCTTCTGTTCAACTTGTAGAAATGGCCGGCAAATTAGGGTACGATTGGGTGCTGATTGATTGCGAGCATGGTTCCATATCCTTGGAAACAGTTGAATACATGGTAATGGCAGCGGAAGCGAGCAACATTACACCCATCATTAGACCGCTAAAAAACGATCCGGAGCTAATCGGGCAATACATGGATCGCGGTGTGATGGGGATACAAGCGCCACATGTCAGTTCTGCGGCAGAGGCTCAGGAAATCATCAATGCTGTAAAATATTATCCGATCGGCAGCAGAAGTTTGGCTGTGGGAACACGCTCTGCCAATTACGGATTTGGGATCACTTTAACTGAATATTCCCAACGGGCTAATCAGGATCTGTTGGTCTGTGTCCAAATTGAGGACAAGGATGCTGTAGATAACCTTGATTCTATCGCTAAAGTTGAAGGAATTGACGTGTTATTTATAGGCCCGTCCGACCTTTCTCAATCTCTTGGACATCCCGGAGATGCCGGGCATCCTATAGTAAAAAAAGTTATGGATGATGCTTTTTCAAAAATCATAGCATCTGGAAAGGTAGCGGGTACGGCAGGGAATCTTGAAATAACGCCAAGACGTTTGGAACAAGGCGTTAAATATTACTATACGCATTTAACAACGCTGCTGGCTTATTCATCTTCCGTATTCTTAGGGAATGTTAGGGATTGAATCAATGATTTGAAAGGATTAATAAGTTGAGAATCGGGGTTATTCCCAGCGAAGATAGTGAAAATGTTGAATCAAAAATGGAGACCTTTCAGGATGCAAGAACAAGTGTCAAGTGGATAAGAAGTAATCGGATAATATTAAAAATAAATCCAAGGAAATCCTTGGATTTATTTTTAATATTGGCTTGTTTACAAATGTGAAGTTAAATTGCTTTCAATTAAAAAACTTTATTTTCCTACATCAGGGGGTCCGGCGGGCGCATTCTTAACTAAAGTTATTCTACACAAAATTTTGAAAGTATTATATGATTACATGTGAAAGGATTCAGGAAGTTGGCTTAGGTGTGATAGGTGCAACGCCTGGTGCAAGAAGAACGATTCTTTCACAGCAGCAAAAATGGATAACTAATCTAATATATATGGAGGCTTTTATGGGGAAAATTGCGGTTTTTGGATTTGGACGTATCGGAAGACAGCTCCTTCGAGCGGCATTACAGCAAAATTTGTTTGTCCCATTTTCCATATCGGATATTAAAGATGAAGCTACGCTTGCCGCACTTTTTGAAGTGGACACAAATTACAAGCGTTGGCATGAGCATGTATCGGCCCAAGAAGGCGCCATCGTGATAGGCGACCGGGAGATCCGGTATTTGAATTCGGCCAGTGAATTGCCAAATTGGGGTGAGTTGGGCGTTGACCTGGTTATTGATTGTACCGGACGCGCCGTTACACGACCGGTAGCTGAGCTGCATTTGGAGCGAGGCGCCAAAAGGGTGCTTGTCAGCGGCCCGAGCAAATCGTTAGAAGACTGCGACGCAGTATTGCTTAAGGGAATCAACTTAGAAAGCTTCGATCCGGATAAGCATAAAATCATTAGCATGGCGAGCTGCACGACCAATGCACTTGCACCGGTAGTTAAATTGGTCCGGGAAAACTATGGCATTCAATACGGCTTGTTTTCCACGGTACACTCGTATACAAACACGCAATCGTTAACGGATCAGCCGATGAAGGACCGTCGGGATTCATGGGCTGCCGCCGAGAATATCATTCCGTCGTCCTCAGGTGCAGCCAAAGCTCTGAAATTTATTTGGAGCGACCTGCAAATCACAGGCAAAGCCTATCGTATTCCGACCCGTACCGGAAGCATCGCGGAACTTAACCTGATAACGGAAAAACGGTGCACAGTTCAAGAGATTAACGATATGTTTCGACAAGCCTCAAGAGAGGGCGATTTAAAGGGCGTTCTTGATGTTTTGGAAGGGGAATGGGCCTCGTCCCGTATCGTAGCTGATCCGCATTCTTCGATTATCGACCTGCCTTTAACCCAAGTACAAGGTGAACTGTTATCCGTCGCTACCTGGTACGACAATGAATGGGGTTATGCTTCGCGGTTGGCTGAGGTGGCCGCCTATCTTGCTGCAAAATAATTAGCTTGACTATTGTTGACGAATTCGATGCACCCAAGGACGTATGAGCTGAACCAAAGGGACAGCCTACATGATTACTGAATAATGACAATAAGTTTGATAAAGAGCCCCGCTAAGAGGGCTCTTTTTTCAACGCAATATGAAGTTAACATTTGCAAACGGAATATATCGTTGTTAAAGAGTATTATTTCAACCAGCCAGGCCGCCGCCGTAAAAATTAGGTCGGGACCGGTTGACACGCGGATCGGTTCAGCATAATATGGAAATTACATATGAACAATTAATCATATATAGGCTGTAAAGGGGTGGATATTACATGGAGGCAAAGCATTCATGTGGTTGCGGCAAGCATTCGACTGCCGATAGCGGAGATCAGGCAGCAGCAAGCAAAGAGCCGGCAGGGCACAGCGAAGCCGCTGCCGCTGTGGCCGATGGCACAAGCTGCGGCGGGCATGATCATGATCACGATCACGATCATGCTCACCACGACCATGACCATGACCACACTCATCATCATCACTCCCATGAGAACCGTTACACTAACATGACGTTCACCTTGACCGGGCTTGACTGTGGCGATTGTGCTGCGAAAATTGAACGGGTTTTCTCCCGGACAGACGGCATCGGGGAGGTGGCGGCCCATTTTACGACATCCAAGATGAGCGTCAGCTTTGACGAAACGAAGATTGATGAAGCCGCGATCGTGAAAAAGATCCGGCAGCTGGGCTATGACGTTGCGGAGCAGCCTGACGATGACCGGCATAGGTCGGTCTATCGGATAGATGGCATGGATTGCGCGGACTGCGCGAGCAAATTGGAGAAAAAGGTCGGGGCGCTGCCGTCGGTCAGTCAAGTAAGCGTAAACTTTGGCGCAGCCAAAATGACGGTCAGGCATGACGGCTCGGCCGCGCAAGCGATTATCAGAACCGTCGAGCAAGCCGGTTATTCGGCTGCGGAGGAGCAGGCAGGCAAACCCCGACCTGCGGAAGACAAACCTTTTTGGAAACGCAATAAAAAGGTTGTGCCTACAGCGTCGTCCGGACTGTTGTTTGCAATCGGCTGGCTGCTGGATCTGACTTCCGCCGCTCCAACCGCGGTGCTTACCGTCATTTTCGCTGCGGCGATCGTCGTTGGCGGTTACCGGATTGCCAGAAGCGGCCTGTACGGTCTTCGATCCCGCACGATCGGGATGGACTTGCTGATGACGATCGCGGCCATCGGAGCCGCGTTGATCGGTCAGTGGGAAGAGGGCGCAGCCGTCGTGTTCCTGTTTTCTTTGGGCGAAACGCTGGAAGCGTACACGATGGACCGAACGCGAAACTCGATTCGCGGGTTGATGGAGCTGGCGCCGCGCGAGGCGCTTGTGCGCAGGGACGGCATCGAGACCGCATTGCCGGTCGAGGCGATCCGGGTCGGCGATTTGATGATCGTCAAGCCCGGAGAGCAAATCGCCATGGACGGCACGGTCGCCAAGGGCAGCTCAACGGTCAACCAGGCGCCGATAACAGGCGAATCTGTTCCGGTTGAGAAGGAGGCGGGCGACGATGTGTTTGCGGGCACTTTGAACGGGCAAGGGGCGCTTGAAATCCGGGTTACGAAGCTTTCGACGGATAATACGATTGCGAAAATTATCCACCTCGTTGAAGAAGCGCAAGCGCAAAAAGCGCCGTCACAGCGATTTGTAGACCGCTTTTCCCAGTATTATACGCCTGCCGTCATTGTGATTGCCGTCTTAATCGCCATCATTCCGCCGCTTGTTTTTCAGCAATCTTTTCAGGACTGGTTTTATCGCGCGCTGATGATGCTTGTTGTGTCTTGTCCATGCGCGTTAGTCATCTCGACGCCGGTATCTATCGTTTCGGCGATCGGCAACGCGGCCAGGAACGGCGTTTTGATCAAGGGCGGGGCTCATTTGGAGCGGCTTGGCGCCGTATCCGTTGTGGCATTCGACAAAACGGGGACGTTGACCGAAGGCAGGCCCGTATTGACGAACATTATCCCGCTAAACGCGCAAAGGGAGGATGAAATTCTTGCGATAGCAGCGGCTCTCGAAAAAAACTCCGAGCATCCGCTGGCCCAGGCGATCGTTCGAAAAGCGCAAGCCGACCGCCTTGTTGTGCCGGAGATCGAGAACTTTCGCTCCGTGACAAGCGGCGGCGTGCTCGGGCATGTTGGCGGAACGGCTTATTATTTGGGCAACCCGCGTTGGTTCCAAAACGATCTGCAAATGGATCTGAGCGATGAAAAATTGGCGCGCTGCATATCTGCGGAACAATTGACGCAAACGGTCATGCTGCTGGGAACTGCGCAGGAAGTGATCGCGGTTCTCGCTTTATCCGACAGCGTCCGCCCGGAAAGCAAGGAAGCTGTCGCCAGAATCAGAGCGCTCGGCATGAAACAGGTCGTGATGCTAACCGGGGATAACAGCGGGACGGCAAGCGGCGTTGCCTCAAAAGTAGGCGGAATCGACTACAAAGCCGGACTGCTTCCGCAGGACAAAGTAAAAGCAGTCCAGGAACTGATGACCCCCGGCAAAGGAGTTGCGATGGTGGGGGACGGGGTGAACGATGCGCCTGCGCTGGCTGCCGCAACGGTGGGCATCGCCATGGGCAGCGCAGGCACGGACACGGCCCTGGAGACGGCGGATGTCGCGCTGATGGGCGACGATCTGTCCAAGCTCCCATACACCATCGGGCTTAGCCGCCGCGCGCTGCGGATTATTAAGCAGAACATTGCCTTTTCGCTTGCGGTCAAAGTGGTGTTCCTCGCGCTTATTTTCTTCGGCTGGTCGTCGCTATGGCTGGCTGTACTGGCAGACACCGGAAGTTCGCTGATCGTCATCGCGAACGGCATGAGGCTGCTGAGGACGCCTGCAGGATCAAAAGCTACAAAAGCGGTATAGCGGATTCGTGCCCGGCGCGTGCTCGGAGTCCTCGCATGGGAGTGCAGTTGAGCGCCGAAGGGTAGCAGTGGAGCAGCCGGGAGGCTGCTCTATTTTTTTTGCCGGAGACGGAGCTCAATCTCTACACTGACCGTCCGACTGGAGGAAGATGACGGCGAACTGCTGGATTTGCCGGATGCCTTTATGGACAGCACGTGATATTTTTTAGTAAAATTGGTAAATTCGAAGGATTCCATTACAACGCGATCTAGGGCAAAATGAACGGAGGGCCGTGAGATGATTGATTTTAATGCGGAAGTCATATCGGGGTATTCGATGGGTAATGTTGTTTTGGGCAGAAATATATCTGATTATATCGATGAAGTCTATTTGCGGCACAGGGTCGAGCTTAAAGAATATTCTGTTCCGGATGGCGAAGTAAGATCTGCCTATACATTAGATAACACTATGACAATTGTAGCGGATTCCAATGGCCTGATCGTTTCTATCGGTTGCAATCAAAGTTATAAGGGGCGCTATAAGGGATGCTTATATGCCGGGCAATCTATGAGGGATATCGTCGGGTTGACATCCAGGCAGCGTATTTTTAATAGTTCGTTGATTATAGATGATGACTTTGGATTTTCTTTTGTCATTCCTCCGCCTTTTAATGAAATTTCCGATGCTGCGGAGCACATGCCGCTCGATTTGATTTTTAATGAAATCTATGTAGCTGACTTTTCATCTTGGAATCCCAATAAGTTTAAGTATAGAGGATGAGATACATGTGTACGGGAATGGCTATGTACGACACAAGCGAAATCACTCCCATTGAGGCTTGCAATGCAGGCGAGTCTTTTTTTGATGCGATCGGTGCAAGTATTACAACTGCGGGGTACTATACATACATAAACGGCGATCATGGATTGGATATTGATTTGATAGAAACATCGCTCTCCGATCTCAAGAGTAAACTCATTTCAAAAGAAGTTACGGCGTTTAGATTATACAGCGGACAAAATGGCCATTCTCCTTGGTTTGCATCCTTCGGTTATATGACCGATGAGTTTGGCAGTTTTCATCACATTGATGCTCAGTGTGCTCTGCCTATTGACGACATTTATGAAAATTTCATCGGTTTTGTGGAGGATGTATCGAACAATATTAGCTATCCGTACGGAATCGTGTACGCCGCAAAAAAAGTTACAGATGCATTTTACTATGCAGAGGGTGAAAATCTGATCAAATTGTTTCCATACGAGGATTCGAGGATTTTTAAAACGGAAACTCCCGGGAGATTCAAAGGTGAGGCTCGCTATCGGGGAGATATGTTGAGAATGGTATACCCTTGCAGTATGATAAACGAACAACATCTTCGCATAAAAATCCAAGGCATGACGCTCGGAGATTGGATTGTAAATGAGCGAGGCCGAGGCTCTCTAAGGAAAATCTGCAATGATTTGTGGCTTTGGGAGGTTGGGATAGATGACATTGAAGGTGTTAGCAGATGCTGTGGAGAGGCCGGAATTCTGCTTGCCTGGAAGTCACCCTCGCCAGTAAAACCCCCTAGAACTTTGCCTTAGAGTCTCTTCCGAACGAATATCTTGGCAAAAGAAAGGACGAATCGGTTATGGACAATAATGATGATGTAACATGGGAGCATCCTGGAGAAGTTTCTTTGTGGGTAGGACAATTCAAATCGGAAGAACAACTGGAAAAGTATTTGGAATTCGATTATACAGACGATGAGGTCGTGAAGCCGGAATTTTGTACGGAGTTTCAGATCGTCCATTTTGACGAGGATTTCCGGGAAGCCTATATCGTCGATACGCCAAGCGGGGATCTATCAGTTCTATTAGACGGGTGTTCTTATGACGATGTGCTTATCCCCTTGTACTTGGAACTGAACAAGAACAAGCTTCCAAGCGATACGAATGCTGTAATATTGTTATATAACTACAAATATCATGGGAAAATCAAAGAATCAAGAAAGAATGACTGTTATATCAAGTATATCGGGAATATTCGATACGATTGACAAACTATTGACTAGGAGAATCGGATCATGTCTGTCATACATGCCTACCTTGCGAAATCGTCAAATCCATACTCATATGAGCGTCTTGCATCGGAGTTAAGCGCCTATTTTGATTTCGAAACAAAGAATGGTCTGACATTTGGATCGTCAGCGAATCCGTTCACGAAAGAAAGATATGTAATTCTTCGTTGGTCAGGGTGGAATTTTTCGGCACATTTTGAAACAGGCCCCAATGTAGTCGCAGATGCAAATTACATTGCTGGCGTCGTCAAGGATTGTCCGCCTGAAATCGAGGACTGCACCGAGCGCATTCGCTTCGTATTTTCGCCTGATAAAGAACGTGATTTCACGGATCATATCATTTGGGCGATAGACTATTTATTGGAAATACCAGGCGCAATCATTTTTGATGAAAGTCAACAAACGATCATTCGCTAAAACTCATGAATGAGAGTGAATGGGCACGGGCAAACCTTTAGACATGAATCAAATCGAAAAGAACAGAACAGGGGAGATAGCGTTGCAACTTTCAGATTCCACTTATTCCGAAATTACCGCTCTGTGTAAACAAGGCGATGAGTTGGTGAAAGCAGGCGATCTTGAGGCAGGCAAGCAAAAGTATATTGCCGCCCTCCGCTTATTGCCGGAAAACCATCGAGAATGGGAGGCCGCTACGTGGATATACGTGGCTATTGGCGATGTCCATTTTCGCATGAAAAATTACGATAAGGCATTCAAGTGCTTTTTTAATGCTGTACAGAGTCCGAAAGGGTTGGGTAATCCCTACATTCATCTCCGGCTAGGGCAGTTATATTATGAGCAGGAAAATTTTGAAAAGGCGGCAGACGAGTTAACCCGGGCTTACATGGGTGCCGGTATTGGGATTTTTATGGAAGATGATCCGAAGTATCTTGAGTTTTTGGAGACGAAAATAGAGATATGAAATTCCAGGAGAGTGGTAGATCCTATGAAAGTCAGGGAAATGAAAATTGACGAGGATTTTGAAGATGATGGCTTGATTAGTGTCACATTTTGGGTTGATAGTGAACCTCCAAGATATATCGCTTTGTCGAGGGATGAGCTCGAAAGTCCGGATGCGGTTTATATGGAGGCAGAAGATCAAATATATGGTCGCGAGACAACCGAGCTTTCTTATTCATTAATAGGTAAAACGCTTACTCTGACTTTTTCAAAAGACTCTCCATTGTCCTTTCACTGGAATAAGGAAAAAGAAATTCGCATCGATATTGAAGATGATTCAAGCGGTAGGCT
Organism: Paenibacillus sp. sgz302164; assembly: GCF_056120505.1. Taxonomy (NCBI): domain Bacteria; kingdom Bacillati; phylum Bacillota; class Bacilli; order Caryophanales; family Paenibacillaceae; genus Paenibacillus; species Paenibacillus sp. sgz302164. Next base: position 128,311 of record NZ_JBVYOL010000004.1, read on the forward strand.
GCTTTTGGCCGAAAATTCCCCCGACAACTCCCCGATGAAGACGGCCTGCGGCGATGGCTGCCAGTATGAAAGCGCCGGTTAGGAATAAACCTGCCTCTTCTGCACATAATACGGATATCAAATTTTAACCAAATTAAGGATATCATGTATGAAAACCAACAACATTTCGGTTCTCCAACTTGTTATGATCTTAACGATGTCGGCAGGTTTGTTGAATCATGTCACGGTAATTCCGATATTATTGAACGTTTCGGGGAAAGACGCATGGATTGCTGTCGGTATTGCCATGATTTGCTGTTTGATATGGTTGCCTGTTTTGATACGCGTGAATCGTGTTATCGACAATCGTTCGTTTTTACAGTGGATTCGTCATCGTTGGGGGTATTGGTCATTGATATTGCTGTTTCCTTTACTTCTGGCTTTGTTCGGAATGGGGGCTTGTACCCTCAAAGAGACGGTAACATGGACTCATGTGTCTTACTTGCCGCGAACCCCGTCGTCGGTTATTATTTTCATCTTGGTTTTGTCCGGGTTCATTGCTGCAAAGTCAGGATTGAAGGCTTTGGCGATAACAACGGGCATACTGCTGCCTTTCGTCGTAGTTTTCGGTTATTTTGTTATGTTTGGAAATATGCCTCACAAAGACTATACGTTGTTACGCCCGGTTCTATTGAACGGTTTTCGTCCCGTAATCCAGGGAATCATATATGCGGGAAGCGGTCTAAGCGAATTATTTCTCATTGTTTTGCTGCAGCATCGAGTATTCGGAAAGATCGGTTATCCTGCCCTTATTGTCCTTGTCATTATTCTCACAGGTTTGACTATAGGTCCATTGACGGGTGCCATTGCCGAATTCGGAACTCCTGAAGCAACCAAGCAGCGATTTCCTGCATACGAAGAGTGGAGAATCGTTCAGATCGGCCGATTTATTTCACATATGGATTTTCTGTCGATCTATCAATGGCTGTCCGGCGCTTTTGTGCGCGTTGCCTTTTCTCTATGGCTAATTGCCGAATGCCTGTCCCAATTCTTTAACGGACGGAAGACTGCTTTCTTGACAATAACGGGTATCGTCATGCTCTGTTTTGCATTTTGGCCTTTGTCGGACAATTTGTGTTTGAAATTGCTAACGGCTTATTTTTTACCTGCAAGTGTGGCTGTATGGGTAGGAGTATCCTTGATCGTCTGGGTGTATTCATTTTTCGTCAAACCGCAAGGAGGACCTACTCTTGAAAAGTGAATATTTCACGGCACATTCCGATATGCACTGTTCAAACACTGAATGGAATGAAAAAACAATTCACGAATGGTTTGCCGATTGCCCGGATGTCATCATCGAGAATCGCAAGTTAAGTTCCGACGCCTCAATCCTATTGATTTATTGTGAAAACTTGTGCAACCATAACCAAATTAAAGAGATAGTGCTTCCGGCATTGCATAAAACAAATCCCCATCAGGAAATAACGGATATTTCTGGGCAATCCAAACTGTTTGAGCAGGCTGTGACACCAGCCAATTTGTCGAAACACATATTCTCGGGAGAACTTGTTCTCGCGTACGAACTGGAAAAACAAGTATTTATTTTAAACGTGGCTGATATTCCAAAACGGATTCCAGAGGAGTCTGCATTGGATATATCCATCCAGGGACCCCGGGACGGGTTTGTAGAAAATTACAGTACAAACTTGGCTCTTATTCGAAATCGGTTTCGTTCGGAATCTCTTGTTCTGGAACAATATACGATCGGCAAGCGGAGCGCGACAAAGGCAGGCTTGCTGTACGTTCACGATATTGCAAATCCCGAGTATATCCAGGAAATACAAAGCCGTTTAAAAAAAATCGACGTGGATGCCCTTATCAGCGCCGCACAGCTGGAAGAGTTTATCAGTGAGCGGAAATTCACCGTATTTCCGTTACTTATTAGCACAGGCAGACCCGATTTTGCTGTCGATTGCTTGACTCGGGGCAGGTTCATTTTGTTAGTGGAAGGAAATCCTCTGGCGATAATTGCTCCTGCAAATTTATTTCTTGTGCTGAAAAGTCCCGAGGACGCGCATTTTCCCTTTTGGATTGCAGCCACAGGCCGAGTAATGCGGATCTTCGGCTTGCTCGTTGCTTTCTTTTTGCCCGGTTTTTGGCTGGCTTTAACCCAATTTAATCTGGATCAACTTCCGTTCCCGATACTGGCCACGATAACGCAAACTCGCATTGGTCTGCCTATGCCTGCGGCCATGGAGATGTTCTTCATGCTTTTTCTTCTGGATATGTTCCGCGAAGCGGGTTCCCGGTTGCCCAGAACGATCGGTCAAACACTGACCGTTGTCGGAGGTATTGTCATCGGAGATGCGGCAATTCGAGCTGCAATTATATCGCCGACCTTGCTGGTCATCGCGTCCGTTGCTTCCGTAGCTACTTCTACGATACCTAACCAAGTTCTTGCAGGTGCGGCTAGCTGGATAAGATTGTTCTGCTTTTTCGCTTCGTCCTTTCTGGGCATGTATGGATTTATCATATCCGTCATCCTTCTTGTATTGCATTTGGCGACGTTACGGTCTTTCGGTCTTCCTTATTTATCCCCGGTTTCACCTTTAACTTTTAAAGAAGCGATGCAGGGAGTGATGGCGACAACACGGCGGCGGCTTTCCAAGCGCCCCGCTATTCTCAGTCCGCAAGATCCGACAAGAAAGGGACCGGACCAACCATGAGCAAGTATCGAATACTGCGCGCGTTAGCCTTGGCTGTTATGACATGTGCACTCTCCGGATGCTGGGACGCGAAAGAAATTCAAGACATCAACTACATTACAGCTTTAGGCGTGGATTATAAAAAAGATCAGTACGTCGTATATGTACAAATGTTCGATTTTACAAGCGTAGCCAAACAAGAAGGAGGTAAGCCGGTTCAAAAAGCGAATGTTTGGGTCGGCAAACACGTTGGCGCTTCTTTAAACGATGCTCTGGATAAATTATACCAATCTTCTCAACAGTTGATGTTCTATTCCCATATCAACGCGATCATTTATAGTGAAACGGTTTTGAAACATGGGCCGGAGGTCGCGTTCGATTTGACGAATCGCTACAGAGAACTCCGCTATACCAAATGGGTTTACAGCACTCGCGACTCAATCGAAGCTTTGCTTAGCACGACTCCATTTTTCAACGAATCGCCGCTTTCGTCTATTCTCCACGAGCCCAGAGGTACTTTTAAACAAAGTTCGTATATTGTTCCTGTCCAATTTCAACGCTTTATTTCATATTTTAATGAACAAGGGAGGATCGCATGGCTTCCATCTCTTTCAATAAACCAAACATCATGGAGCAATAATCTTAAAAAACACGAGTTATTAGAGACAGTTGGCTGTATATTCATGGATCGCAAGAAAATGAGCGGATATCTCTCGAAAGATGACCTGATCGGCTTGCGATGGGTCAGTTCCAAGACGGATCGGGCACCAGTAGTCATCAAAAAAGATGGTCATATTGTTGCAACCATTGTCATTAACAAACCGAAGGTTCATATTGAACCGATTGTTCAGGGAAATATATTATCTTATACGATCCGGATCAGCCTCAAGGGCAGTTTAAACGAATTAGCACAAAACACAAGCGAAGAAAAACTTATAGAAATGGCAAAGCAACAAATTGTCGAGGAAATTTATACGACCTATAATGAAGGTTTGAAACGTCATATTGATATTTATCAACTCGGACATGCTTTGTATTTGCGCGATCCCGCGAAGTGGAAGCAGTTTTTCGATTCGGATTCATTCCCTCTGCAAATGGATTCACTGCGCTCCGTAGACGTCCGGTTGAGGATTGAAAATACCGGCAAATATAAATTACGCACCTGAAGCCATTGCGCTTCATATTCAATGATCCCGACAAATTGTTTGCCGGAGAAAGGATGCCGGAAAGCCTGCATAATCGCAGGCTTTTTGGCTTGGGGAGCAAACCGCTTAATGAAACGGTTCCGCCGTTTTGCAACGAACGTAGAGAGAGAGGCGCGCATTGGAAAAAGTTGTTATAATGGATGATAACGTTCATTTCAAATAGGACAAACAAGAGAGGACAAGGGAATGAAAAAGGATGATTTTGGAAATCGAATGAAGGAGTACGAAAATGCGTTCCGGCACAGTTTGCCGCGGCGTCTGCCTGTTATATTAAGAATCGATGGCTGCCATTTCCATACTTTTACGCGAGGGCTTGCCAAACCTATTGATGAGCATTTGACAAAAGCATTGTGGGAGACATGTAAATTTCTCGCCGCCAATATTATGGGCTGCAAACTGGTTTATCATCAAAGCGATGAAATTTCCATTTTGCTTACCAACTACGATAAGCTCACGACAGAATCTTGGTTCGATAACAACATACAGAAAATAGTTTCCGTTTCCGCATCGCTCGCGACGGCCAAATTTAATGAGGAAATCAGAAAGTCGTATCCGCATAAGGAATTAGCGGTTTTTGACAGCAGGGCATGGGTGCTGCCGGCCGATGAGGTCACCAATTACTTTCTTTGGAGGCAGCAGGATGCTGCGAAAAATAGTATTTCCATGGTTGCGCAAGCTCACTTTCCTCATAGCGAATTGCAAGGATTAAGCGGCAAGCAGCTCCAGGACAAGCTTTTCACAGAAAAAGGGATGAACTGGAATGACCTTCCTGTGTGGCAGAAAAGAGGCGTGTGCATAACGAAACAGCTCTATTTGAAAGGCGGCGCGGAGAGAAGCAAGTGGGAGGTTGATGAAGATACTCCGATTTTTTCGCAAAACAGGGATTATATCAACCAATATGTATACCTGGAAAAGGATGAGTGACCTTGGAGTGTGTAATTTTGATGGGATTGCAGGCTTCCGGGAAATCGACTTTTTGCAAGGAAAGATTGTTTCAAACTCATATGCGAATTAATTTGGACATGCTGCGGACCCGGCACAGGGAGAACATATACATCAACGCCTCTTTTCAAGCCAAGCAGCCTTTTGTCATAGATAACACCAATCCTGCGGCTGAAGACAGGCGAAAGTATATCGAACTTGCAAAAAAGCACGATTTTCGAGTTGTTGGCTACTATTTTGAGCCCGATTACGCGGAGTCGATCCAAAGAAATGAAGTGCGCAGCGGGAAAGAAAGGATTCCGGAAATCGGCATTAAAAGCGTGATGAAAAAACTTCAGGCGCCTCGGTTTGACGAAGGATTTGACGAGCTGTACCGGGTACGCGCCGGACAAGGAACGTTTTACGTGGAAGAACTGATTCGGTAATCATCGTTGCGGGCAAGCATGAGAGCCCCTTCCTATTGTTGGTTTGAGAGAACTCTTTTACAATAACAAAGAGAGGAAATGACTGGAAGGAGTGAATTCGTGTCAGTGAACAGGCAGGCGGTAAGCAAACATAACGACACGCAGCGGAGGGACGGCGTAAAAAGCGAAGAGACTGCCGTTTCGGCCGAAGATGGCAAAGAATTATTGAGCGGAGGCTTCTCCTCCGCTTCCTGGACACGAGCTCATGTTCTTCAATTGCAGCGTACTTACGGAAATCAGGCGGTGTCCCGGTTGTTCGGCGCCGATTCCAGCCGTAACTATCCCGGAATTAGCTCCGGTTCGGGCGGCGATGTGCAGAGAGGCACCGGCCGGGATGAGAAAAAGAAACGTCGAGAAAAGGAAAGAAGAGACGCCCGCATGCGGGAAAGAAGGGAAGCTCAAAAAATTACGGATCAGCTTCTGGAGCTGCGGCTGTTTATTGACGAGAATCAGAGCCCGCCGAAGCTGCTCAAGCTTCCTACGAAGAATGCGTCGGTGGCGAGACCGAAAGAAGCGAGCAGGCGCGGCATTTTTCAATCGAAAGTAAAGAGCATGTATACGATTCCTTTTTATACCGGAGACAGCGAAACCGGGGGCAAATTTTATCATGTGGAAATGCCCAAAAGCTATATTTTGAAAGGAAAAGACTTTAACAAGATAGATATCGGAACTCCCAGAGAAGTTCCCGCTCAGGGGAATCCTTTCGGCCGGTTTGACGATGACGACGATTCATTTATGATCCTTGTCGATGACAACAATCTGGATACGGACGCACTGAAGGATGAGGTCGGCGAAGAATATGTGACAGATGATGCTAACGAAATCGATTTAATGGAGTATGATCTGGATCATGTCAGCGGCTTCGGCTATACGGTCTATCGGAAAAAGACGGGCGGAGCGGATGCTGTCGATTTTCCGTCCGACCTGGCTGCGCGACTTCAGAATGGCGCAAAAAGCCAAGAGACGAAGAACGACGACAGCAAGCGACCCCTGGGAAGCGTGGACGGGACCGCCACGTCCAAGACGCTCAATTATTGGAAAGGGCGCGACCGCAAGCCCGATCAAATCGAAGCGATGAAATCGTCACCGAACGAAGTGGCGGCAGAGCTTGGGCTCGGGCATGCGGGCAAATGGGAGTGGCTTCATCTTATCGCACACCGCTTTGGAGGAGGGACCGGCAAGCCGCAAATTCCGAGCAATCTGGTGCTTGGTACGGAGGAAGCGAACACTCGAATGATGGAGATTGAGGAGGGTCTGGCAGTCGCTTTGAAAAGGCCGGACGTCAACCTCGTATCGTTTGATGTTACTCCTGATCTTGTCGACAACGATACGAAATGGCTGGCCTCGAACATCGATTATTCAGCTACGATTATGAGCAAAACCAACGGAAATTCGAAAACGATCAATGAATCGTTCGATCCTTTGAGCATAGTGCAGCCGCCGCTTATGGGGCTTAAAGCCGTCCGGATGTTCGCCAAAGAGATGCACATCGGATAGTCATGAAATCCGCCTCAAACCGGGGCGGGTTTATTTGCGTTTTGCCATCGCCGCGTACATGCATATGCATAATAAAACTGCTACAGGTGATATTATGTTTAAAAGGTAGAAAGAGAGAACTTCATGGACAAACAACAGATTTCTCCAGCCATCCTCCCGGAATTTCCGGAATCGTGCTGGATCACCTCTTCGGGCATTCCGCGCTTTCCCAAACTTACGAACAGCATCAGCGTGGACGTGGCGATCGTCGGAGCCGGAATTACCGGGATCACGACCGCTTATCTGCTGTCGGGGCAGGGGCTCAAAGTGGCCTTGATCGATGCGGGGCTAATATTGAACGGCACGACAGGACACACGACGGCCAAAATAACCGCCCAGCATGACCTCGTTTACAACGAATTTATCGCCCATTTCGGCCAGGAGCAGACAAAGCTCTATTACGAGGCGAACCGGGAAGCTATGCAATTCATCAGGCAAACGGTACAGGAGCGGCAAATTGTTTGCGATTATTCCGAGGAAGATGCTTATGTATATACGAATTCTGACGAGTATGTGCCGCAATTGCAAGCCGAAATGAAAGCCTATGAATCGCTCGGGATCCCCGGCTCGTACACGGAACAGACCCCGCTGCCTTTCGGCGTCAAAGCCGCCGTTATGATGAACAATCAGGCCAGGTTCAACCCTGTGCCGTATTTGACTCATCTGGTCGACCAGATCGTCAAACAAGGGGGCCAAATTTATGAACTTACGGCTGCCGCAACCGTTGAAAAAGGGAAGCCCGCGTCGGTAGTGACGAACGAGGGGCACAAGATCACCTGCGATCATGTCGTTTCGTGCTCCCACTTTCCATTTTACGACGGAGGGGGCTTTTATTTTGCGAGGCTGCATGCGGAGCGGTCCTACGTGCTCGGGATTACATCCGGCGCAGACTATCCGGGGGGGATGTACATCAGCGCGGAAGCGCCCAAACGATCCATCCGGTCGGCCATGGTGAATGGCGAGAGGCTTATTCTCATCGGAGGCGAAGGCCACAAAACGGGGCAAGGCGTCTGCACGATGCAGCATTACGAGGCGCTGCAATATTTTGCCGAAGATCATTTTGCGTTGAAGGAAATCCGCTACCGCTGGTCGGCTCAAGATTTAGTTACGCTGGACAAGTTCCCTTATATCGGAAAGACGGGCTCGGACGAAGCAAACATTTGGATTGCGACAGGCTACAAGAAATGGGGCATGACTACGGGAACTGCGGCGGCGCTGCTGCTGGAAAAGGAGATAACGGGCAAAGGGAGCCCGTACCGGGATCTTTTCAAACCGGCCAGATTTCATGCCGATCCGGATTTGAAGACGTTCATCGTGCAAAATGCGTACGTGGCGAAGCATCTTGTCGAAGGCAAGCTGGAGATGGTTCACAGGACGCCGCAGGAGCTGGAGCCCGACGAAGGCGCCGTCGTGAGGGTGAACGGCAAGAGAGCCGGGGCGTACCGGGATCAGCAAGGCGGGCTGCATATGGTAGACACGACATGCACGCATATGGGATGCGAAGTTGAATGGAACCAGGGGGAACGTTCCTGGGATTGCCCGTGCCATGGCTCCAGATTTTCCTACAAAGGAGACGTGCTTGAAGGGCCGGCGAAAAAGCCGCTGCAAACCGTCGTCGAATCCTCGTGACGTCCGGATCGAAGGGCTGCTCTGACTACAGAGCGGCTCTTTATTTTTGCCCGGCGGCAGACGTCAGTCATATTGAGAAGCAAACGGGAATAGTTATGGTTAAAGCGGCAGCACTTGTCCCAGTTGAGAACGTCGCACATTGCGGGAGGAGATGGATGTTGGAAATGGAAAAGCAAGCTCCCATCACTGCGGTCCTGGGAATAGGGACGGCCGTGCCGGCGTATCGTATCGATCAGTCGGATACGGCCGACAGATTGGCCGAGGCATTGAAAAATCACCCCGATTCCGTACGCTGGGCGAAGCGGATTTTCAAGCAGTGCGGGGTACAGACGCGGTATACGTGCGAGCCGAACCTGCTCGAATCGGCTGCCGAATGCCGGTATTTGCCCCGCGACTCGTTCGATGACGTCCCGACGACCGCCGAACGCATGAAAGTTTATAAGAGAGAATCCGTTCCCCTCGCACTGGAAGCCGCCCGGAAAGCTATGGCGGACAGCGGAACGGACGCTTCGGAGATAAGCCATCTGATTACGGTCAGCTGCACCGGCCAGTTTTTGCCGGGCCTCGATGCGGAGCTCGTCCGGCAGTTGGGACTGAGCGCTACAGTGACCCGGATTCCGCTGCAATTTTTGGGCTGTGCGGCCGGATTGAAGGCCGTCGCCCTTTCCGGGCACATCGTTTCCGGCGATCCGGCAGCCAAAGTATTGGTCGTCTGCGTGGAGCTGTGCACGCTGCATATGCAGCCTACCGGCACGCGGGAAGCGCTGTTCGGCGCATCGTTTTTCGGCGACGGAGCTTCCGCCTGTATCATCGGCTCTGCTGAGTCTCATCACAGAGGCGTTTTTCAGCTGGGCCAGGGGCATTCCGTGCTGCTGCCGGACTCCGCCGACGAAATGGTGTGGGAGGTTGGCAATTATGGCTTCGATCTGTATCTTTCGCCGCATATTCCCAAACTGATCGGCCGATTCATTCCCGCAGAGGCGGAACTGCTGCTGCATGGCAAGCGCAAGCCGGATCTTTGGGCGATTCATCCGGGAGGCCGGGGCATCGTCGATACGCTGCAGGACGTATTTGAACTTGCGGACGAGCAGGCAGGCCCCAGCCGGGCGGTGCTTCGCGATTACGGCAACATGTCTTCGGCGACGATTTTATTCGTCCTGCAGCAAATGAAGCGGGACTTGGCGAACCGCGGCGCAGGACCGGCCAGCGGCATCGCGCTTGCTTTCGGCCCCGGACTTACCGCCGAGCTGCTCGGGTTCGACTATGTTCCGAGCCCCGTTATCCCGAGGCGGCTGACAGGTGCCGCACATGTTTAGCCCGCTGCGGCGGCGGGCCGAGGAGCCCGAGCTGATGGACGACCTGTCCAAAGGGGGCTCCGAGCTTCAAGAGGCATTGCGCGATCTGAGATTGCTGAACCGGATTTTCGGCGCCGCCGGCCCCGCCCTTTACGGGATACGGCGATTATGGGCGGAATCGAATAAGCCGAGCCGGCTATCCATATTGGACATCGGATCGGGGTCGGGCGATGTGAACCGGCATCTTCTGAGATGGGCGGACAGCAGCGGGATCGATCTGCGGATTACGCTCGCAGACATTACGGAAGAGGCGTGCGAAGAGGCCAGCCGGCTTTTTCACAGCGAACCGCGCGTTCGGGTCGTGCGCCGCGATTTGTTTGAGCTTGAGGCGGCATGCGCAGATGTGGTCACAGGAACGCAGTTTGCGCACCATTTTGCCGCTGGCGTTCTGCCTGTGGCGGTGGGAAGCATGCTCCGGGCGTCGCGATTAGGCGTGGTGATCAATGACATACACCGGCACTGGATTCCGTGGTTTGCGGTATGGCTGACCGCGCGAATCGTTTCCGGCAACCGGTACATTGTTCATGACGGGCCTTTGTCCGTAGCCAAAGGGTTTCGTTCCGAAGATTGGAAGAAGCTCGGAGAAGCGCTGGACGCAGCCGAGCTGTTCTATGCCTGGAGGCCGCTGTTCCGATACGTGGCGGTCATTCGAAAAACGTGAATTCATTCAACGGAGTTGAGGACGATGAACGGGTACTACGATGCGGCGGTTCTGGGCGCGGGAATTGCCGGGAGCAGCCTGGCCAAAGCTCTCGCGGACAAAGGGTGGGAGACGGTGCTGATCGACCGCCGGCTGTTTCCGCGCCATAAAGTTTGCGGGGAATTTCTGTCCCCGGAATCGCAAAGCACGCTGGCGGCGCTCGGGCTGCGCGAGACCGTGGAAGCGCTTTGTCCTCGTCCGATCCATCGGGCGAGTCTGATCCCCGGCGGCGGCGCCCCGCTGGGCATTGCTTTGCCCGGCACCGCCTGGGGCGTGAGCCGGTATGCGCTCGACTCCGCGCTTCACGGCGCCGCGGTAAGGTCGGGCGTGCGGCTGCACACCGCGACGACGGTAACGAACGTGTACCCCGATGCCGCAGGGTACACGGTTGAAGCGCGCCGGCACAAGGCGGCAGCCACCTTTCGGGCGCGGATCGTCATCGCCGCGTGTGGCGCCAAGGGGCTGCCGGGCCGGAAGCCCGCCGCTTCCGCCAAACATGCCTATGTGGGCGTAAAATCCCACTATAGCGGAATCGACATGGAGCCGGTTGTTGAGCTCTATTTTTTTTCCGGCGGGTACTTGGGCATTTCACCCGTTGAGAACGGACTCGTCAATGTCGCGGCGCTGCTGGCAAGAAGTGTTGCCGACAACGCGCACAAAACGATTCCGGCGATGATAGAAGCCGCCGCCCGCCGTAGTCCAAGGCTGCGGGAAAAGCTGGCGCAAGGCGCTCCGGTTGCGGGAACCCAGGCGGCCGTTGCGCCGGTTGAGCTGAGCCGCAAACCGCTTGCGTGGGACGAGATTCCCCTCGCAGGGGACGCAGTCTCGATGATCCCGCCGCTTTGCGGCGACGGCATGTCGATGGCTCTGCGCTCGGCCGAGCTGTGCGCGTCGTATGCCGACCGCTTTTTGCGGGGAGCGATCTCGCTCACGGACTGGCAGCGCGATTACGCTGCGTCCGTCCGCAGGGAATTCACGGGCCCCCTGAGGTGGGGAACGCTTGTGCACCGGCTGCTGGGCGTCCCGGTCTTGCCGCGGGTTTTGCTTGGACTTGCGCATGCCGCGCCGGGACTGGCGTCGGGCTTTGTGCAGAGGACCCGGTTGAAAGAAAGCAATCCGAACCGGCAGTTAGATGTGTAGGAGAGCGCGGATATGGGCTTCCGCAAGCTTGCCGTTCTGCCGCTGCGATATCCGAAAAGCATCGTCGTGCTGTGGACGCTGCTCCTGCTGCTGGTCGGGCAGGACGCCCCCAGACTGGCTTCCGTCCTGAAAGATCACGGCTTGCGGCCGGATGGCTCCTATGCCCAGGTTCAGCGCATCCTGGCCGCTAATTTCCACATTCCCGAAGAGCCTGTTATCCTTGTGTTTGAAAAACGGCAGCACGTTTCCGGTGAGCAATTCCGCAAGTTCATCCGGCAAACGATGCTGAGCCTTCACGGAATCGAAGGTTTGAGCTTCTCTGCGTCGCCGCTGGAAAAGCCGGACATGCTTGACGGCAATTACGCTTACGCGCTTCTCGGCTTTCAGCAAAAGCCGTATGAAATGAAACCGGTTCTTGATGACATTCATCGGCGGCTGCCGAAGCAGTCTTCCATCACCGTGACGGTGACGGGGAAATCCGCGGTGCAGGCGGATGTAAACGCGGCCAGCCGGCGTGATTTGCTGAGCGCCGAGCTGATTGGCATTCCGGCCGCTTTTTGTATATTGTGGCTCGCTTTTGGCGGCATCGTCTCCGCGATGATTCCCGTAATCGCCGGCGTTATCGGAGTGACGGTCACTATGGGGTTGATGTATAGGATCGGCACGGCGATTGAAGTTTCCAATTTTGTGTTGAATGTCATTCCGATGGTGGGCCTGGCGCTCAGCATCGATTTTGCGCTTATGCTGGTCAGCCGGTTTCGCGAGGAGCTAAGGCACGCCGCTCCGGAACAGGCGTTTCTCGCCACCGCGCGTACAGCGGGGAAGGCCGTGTTATTTTCCTCAGCATGCGTATTTCTCGGTTTAGCGGGGATATTGTTTATCCCGCTGCCGATGTTCGCTACGGTTGCTCTAGGCGCGATGGCGGTGCTCGCCGTGTCGGTGCTGCTGACGTTCACTTTGCTGCCTGCGCTGTTTTCGTTTGTATGGCCGGCGATTCAAGCGGAAAGCAGGCCCGCTGCCAGGCCGGGAAAAGCGAACTTTTGGTACGGATTGTCACTGTACGCCATGAAAAAGCCGGCGCGATCGGCCATTCTGGCCTCGCTGCTGCTGCTCGTATGCTTCCTGCCTTTAAGCCAAATGAAGGTCGCCATTCCGGACGCCGCTTCCTTGCCGAAAGGCTACGATTCCCGCGCGGCCGCCGAAGCGTATCAAGCGCATTTTGCTTCGCCGGTCACTTCGCAGGTTTATATCGCCGTCCAAGAGAGCACGCGCTTCTTGAAGCAGGAGGACGGGCGGCGCAAGCTTGACGCGTTGCTGCGCAGACTGGAAAGCGACCCGTACGTGCAGCGGGCGCAGCTCGTTTCACCCGGCTGGCCTGCGATGTCCGGACCTACCGTGAGGGAGATTCCCGTCCTGATTCATGTCATGTTAAAAGGAGATCGGGCTGCGCCGGCAACGCTCAATTGGGTCAGGCAGTGGGAGGAGGAGGGGAAGGCGGGAAGCATTCCTTTTCTTATTGGCGGGGAGCCGAAGTACGAGCAGGAAGTTTTTGACGCTATTTTTGAACATATCGGAAAAGTATTCGCATTTATTTTTATTTCCAATTTCGTTGTCCTGTTTGTCGCTTTCCGCTCCGTTCTTATTCCGCTCAAAACGATTGTCATGAACTTGCTCGGCATAGGAGCCTCGTTTGGCATTCTTGTATGGATTTTCCAGGAGGGTCATTTGGGGATGGAACCGGACCGGATTGCCATTATGATTCCCGTATTTATTTTCGGGCTCGTTTTCGGCATCAGCATGGATTACGGGGTATTCCTGGTATCGCGCATTTGCGAGGCCTACCGCCGCCAGCCGGACAACGACCTCGCAGTAAGGACAGGACTGGCTTCAACGGGCAAAATCATCACCTCGGCCGCGGCCATTATGATTGCGGTGACAGCACCGTTCGCATTCGGAGAAGTTGCCGGAGTCAAGCAGTTGGGCGTCGGCATTGCGGCCGCTATTTTCATAGACGCTACGGTGGTCCGCATGATTTTGGTACCGTCCTTAATGAAGCTGCTCGGCAAATGGAATTGGTGGGCGCCCGGTTGGATGAAATAAGCCGCGAATGTTCAATCGCTTAAAATTCCCATGCGCTCGATATGAGCTTTCGTCTCCGCCGTTCCCAGGTTGTACAGTGTTTGATAAATGTCTTTCAGGCTGGCGTCATGGCCGTCATTGTCGTGATCGTGATGGTAAGGAACGGCTGCCGCATGCGTTCTGAAAAAAGTCGCTTCATCGTAATCTTCCTCGTTCACAAACAATTCCTGAAGCATCACAATCTCTTCGGGCGTAGCGAGGATATCCAATTCGTACGCGGCGTCGCCTTGATTTTGCATAATCGTTCTCGATTGAACGGATACGTAATATTTGTCCCTGTCCATGTCTGCCCCTCCAAATCAGCGGAAATAATACATCCAGATCGCCGCGCCCAAAACGACGGCAAACGGAAACAGCACAAGCGCGATAAAAATCGGATTCGCTATAAAGGGATGGCGCACCGAGGTGAGGTTCATTCCTTTGTCCAGCTCATCGTTTTGCTGTTTGCGCATGACTGCGACGGTCATAATAAATGCAACGGCGGCGATGATGAAAGCCACGGAAAGCAAGACGGTCAGCATCATCGGGTTTCGGCCTCCTTGACGGTTGAATTTGTGGTTGAACCCGTTTCATTGGTAGGTTGTCCATGACGGTGAAAAGCAATTCCTTGAATTTTCATCGCGGGCAGGGCTGTACACATAGCAGCCGGAATGCGCTAAAATAAAAAGGAGATTTGCTACCAGCAGATGAAAAAGGAGACTTGCCGAAATGACTAAGCCCGTTGCGTTTATTTTTGCCCATCCCGACGATGAGTCGTTTCTTTGTGCGGCGCTGATCCGCAAACTTGCCGATGAGGCGAACGAATCCGTTCTTCTGCAGGCGACGAATGGGGAGGCGGGGAAAAAGAATGGGGCCTACAGCCACGCCACCGATGAGGAGCTGGCCGCAATCCGCGAGAAGGAGATGCGGACGGCAGCCGAAATTCTCGGTTTGTCCGCCGTGCAGTTTCTGGGCTACCCGGACGGCAAACTGAATACGGCAGAGGAACAAACGTTTGTGCAGCGGGTAGCGGACTTTATTCAAGTCCACGAATCGCAGGTTGTGGTTACGTTTCCTGAAGATGGGGGCAACTATCATCCGGACCACATGGCTATCTCGCGCATAGTGACAAAAGCAGTGCTGGAGGGAAGGTGCCCTTCGGTCAAAAAGCTGTACTACGTCTTGTCCAATCCGCTGCTGGAACAAGGGCGCCGCGCGTCATTAACCGTTGATTCCAAACCCTATTGGCCCGTCAAAGCGAAAGCTTTGCAGGCGCACCAGTCGCAAAAGTTGGCGATCGGGCGGTATTTTGGCCCTTTGGATGCGTGTCCTGAGCAGCGCAGGTACGAATCGTTCGTTTTGGCTTGGGAGGATGGCGTTCATTGGCCTTCGACAGATGAGGCGTGGATTTGGTGAAGGGCAGGCGTGTCAGCCGGCTGTAATGCATGAAGCGCAAAAAGACCTGAGGCTTGGCCTCAGGTCAGGCTGTGCAAGACCCCTACATCAGAGTCGATAGCCACTATCTGCCTGGCTGTACGAAGAAAACCTGCAAAAATACATGAATTTTCGTTCTTGACCGCTGGCCACGCTGAATTCCTGCAAAAGTACAGGCTTTTCGCCGAACACATGGACTCAGACTCACTTTCAGCGAAAATACCTGCACTTTTGCAGGCTTTTCGCCAAAATGAACCAATTTCGAAGAAAAAACCTGCACTTTTGCAGGTTTTCTCTTTGCCAAGCTGCTGCCTGCCCAGTTACGCGGTTCCACGAACTACCCCGGTGGAGCGGCGCGTGTTATCCCACTAGCTCCCAGCCCTGTCGAGACTTCACAGGCGATTTGACCCGGGTCGCCAGCCTCAGATTCTTTTATAACGAATACCCGAATCCTTCGGAAAGTTCTTGTCCCATTTTCAGTAAGTACCGGCTCAATTGTTCGTCGGCGCGATCCGGGATCGTATGATTGAAGCCGACAACGGTCAGTACGCCTAAAAGCTGATTTTTAAAATTCATAATCGGCACGGATACGGAGGAAACGGACGGAACTAGCGGCTCCCGCGCGAAAGCGATTTTCTCCGCCTGTATAACCTCAATTTCTTTATCCATCTCTTTTCGCCGGTCAAAAGGGATCTTTTGCAGCTCGCTTTTTTTCCATTCCTCGATCAATACCGGGTCGGCAAATGCCGCAAACACTTTCCCCGCCGCTGAGAGAAGAGGCAGGTTCGTTCCCAACTGGGCCCCGATGTTAAACCCCTGGCTTGTGCTAACAAGCTGCACCACCACCGGTCCGTTCGCGGTCCACACGGATAGCAGCGCCGTTTCGTTGCATTCCCGGGTTATTTCGTGCAAATACGGGGTAACGCGGTCCACTAAATTTTCCTGATTAGCCGCAGTCATCCCATATTCGATCAGTTTGCTGCCCAAAATATATGTACTGTTTTTCTTATCGCGGTACAATACACCCATTTGGCAAAACGTATTTAAATATTTGTACAAATTACTTTTGGTAATATCCAGCCTTTCGGATATGTCCGTAAAAGACATGGGCTGTCCATGCTTGGCAATTAAATTCAAAATCGTAAGTCCAACTTGCAGGGACTGGATAACCGTCCCTTTTTTGATATCCTCCATCTTTCCTCACCTGTCCAAAACCGAGTTCAATTTAGTGATGCCCACTCGCCAATTCGATAATAAGGCCATTTCGGCTAAGTGTCAAACTTCATAATAGACAACCCTATTTTGGAACTACGACGAAAAGCAGTATTGACAAAAACACCACTTCTAATTCTATAATAAGAGAAATAAGTTCTCTATATTTATAATATCTATTAAAAAAATCATTGCTAAAGGAGAATTTTAAATGAAATTAGTAAGTTTTAGCTACGAAACGTACAAGAGAATCGGTTGTATCCTTGACGACAAGGTCATCGATTTGAATTATGCCTACTTGTCGCAGCTCGAAGCCGAGGGACAGCTACGCGCGCAGCAAATCGCCGAGGCGTTTATTCCTGCCAACATGGTTGAATTTTTGCAAGGCGGGAAGCAAAGTATGGAATTGGCTGTGAAAGCAGTCGAGTTCGTTCGCAACAGCTCCGGCAATTTTAAATATAAGGTCGTCCATCGCGTGTCGGATGTAAAGCTGGAGGCTCCCGTTTTGAACCCGGGAAAAATGATTTGCGTCGGCCACAATTACCGCGAGCATATTTTGGAAATGGGCCGCGAGCTCCCTTCGTACCCTGTCATCTTCGCGAAGTTCGCAAATACGATCATCGGTCCTCAGGACGATATTCCTTTCTACCCGATCTCCGAACAGCTTGATTATGAAGCCGAACTCGCTTTTGTCATCGGCAAGCGCGCCAGAAACGTTTCCGAAAAGGATGCGCTGCAATATGTCGCCGGTTATACGATCGTCAACGACGTAACGTATCGTGATCTCCAAAGAAGAACGCTGCAATGGCTGCAAGGCAAAACGGTTGAAGGCAGCGCTCCGATGGGACCATGGATGGTTACTCGCGATGAGCTGAATGACGCTTCCGGTCTGGAAGTCGTGCTCAAGGTTAACGGAGAAGAACGCCAACATACGAATACGGCGAATTTAGTGTTTACGGTTCCTTATTTGGTGGAGTTTTTGTCGAATCTTATGACCCTTGAGCCCGGAGACGTGATTTTGACAGGCACTCCTGGAGGGGTAGGTGTTGCCCGCGATCCTCAGGTGTTCCTGAAAGGCGGAGACGTTGTCCGCATTGAAATCGCCGGCGTCGGTGTACTTGAGAATCAGGTCAAAAACATAGACAAGGAGTAGTGGAACATGAATATGAACGAGGCTATTGCGCACGTCCACGCTGCGACGGACCGGATTATTGCCGAAACTGTAAAATTGCCGGAAGATGTGATTCGCCGGAAACCTGCGGCAGATCAATGGTCCATCATGGAAATTTTGTGTCATGTGGAAGAAGCGGTGACGTACTGGCTGCAAGAAATCGAGCGGCTGGTCAAAGCCCCGG
Organism: Paenibacillus sp. sgz302164; assembly: GCF_056120505.1. NCBI lineage: Bacteria > Bacillati > Bacillota > Bacilli > Caryophanales > Paenibacillaceae > Paenibacillus > Paenibacillus sp. sgz302164. Next base: position 146,085 of record NZ_JBVYOL010000004.1, read on the forward strand.
GAGCGGAATGGGGCCGCGGACTGCAGCATGAAGCGCGCTTGGCGGCCGTGGATCAGGCGGGCTCCCGCACCGTACAAAGCGTTGCGGAGGGTATTGCGAATACAAAGCAGCATGTGCATCAAGTGCTTGGTTCGCTCAGCGATGCCGACCTCAACGCCGAGGCTCCTAGCCGCAATCCTCGATTTGGAACAAAACCGATGTCATTTATCGTCGATCATCTCCTGGTTGAACATCTTGACAAGCACCTGGATCAAATTCATCGCAACCTGAAAGCGTTTGAAGAAGGAACTCAGTCAAATAAATAAGGGGGACTGGACAATGGCAGAACAACTTGATTTTTTCCAAAGTCAAATCGTGCAGGATTTTAACAAAGATATCGAGCGGTATCATTTGGGCCCTCTTTGGAACGCGATCCCGGCTTTGATGCACAAGCAGCCGACACCGCAAGCCGTACCGTATTTGTGGAAATGGAAGACGCTGTACACCAAACTTATGGAAGCGCGCGACATTTTCACGCCGGATCGCGGCGGGGAAAGAAGGGCCATCTTTTTCCAAAACCCCGGATTGACGTACCGCCAGCCTTGGGGTTGGGCCTCGACGACCCAAACGCTCTATGCCGCCGTTCAGTTGTTGCTCCCGGGCGAAACCGCGCCGTCTCATCGGCATTCCCAGGGGGCGCTTCGGTTCATTATGCGGGGAAGCGGGGCGTATTCCATCGTTCAGGGCGAGCGTATTTTCATGGAAGAAGGCGATTTCCTGATCACGCCCCCAGGTCTGTGGCACGGGCACGGCCATGTCGGCGATCAGCCGATGATTTGGATGGATGTTCTGGACATTCCGACCATTTATGCGCTTGGCGGCACGTTTTTTGAGAGCTATCCGGAACGGCTTGAACAGCCGTCTGTGCCGGATAATTACACGGCTCAGCGATATGCCGGAGGCATGGTTCGTCCGATTTCGGACCGCAAGCCGAAAATCGCTCCCCTGGGCAGCTACAAGTGGTCGCAAACTGTGTCAGCCATTGAAAGCTTGTGCCGCTTTGAGCCGGATGCTTATGACGGGTACGCCGTAGAATATATCAATCCGTCGAATGGCCAAACGGCTAATCCGAACATCGCCGCTTGGCTGCAAAAATTGCCGGCCGGCTTCCGTTCCAAAGCTCACCGGCACACCAGCTCGACCATTTATCAGGTGTTCAAAGGGTCCGGTCATACGATCATCAACGGAACGCGGTTTGACTGGTCGCAAGGCGATTTCCTCGTCGTGCCGAACTGGGCTTGGCATGAACATGCGGCTTCGGAAGACGCGTATTTGTTCTCTGTCAGTGACATTCCGATTATGGAAAAATTCAATTTGCAGCGCGAAGAGGCATATGAAGAAAATCAAGGACATCAGCAAGTGACGGGTGAATTTAAAGCGCTTCTTCCTTGAAAGTGGCCGCCCATTCGGCTCGGCAGGGTACCGAAAAACCTGCGAAAGTCGAAAGTACAGGCATTTTCGGCGAACACGGTTCGTTTTGGCGAAAGCCTGCAAATGTGCAGGAATTATCGGCAAAAATGGGGCTGAAGCTGCATATTCGCGGGCAGGCGTATCTGGGAGCAAAAACATGCACTTTTCAGGCTGCCCAAAAAACCCCGAGTCAGAGGCGATAACCACAATCTGCCCGGCTGCAGGAAGAAAACCTGCAGAAATACAGGAATTTGCGTTCTTGATCGCTAGCCACGAACAATTCCTGCAATTGTGCAGGCTTTTCAGCGGGGACAGGGGCTCAGGTTCACTTTTAGCGAAAATTCCTGCACTTTTGCAGGTTTTTCGCCCAAATAAGCCAATTTCAGAGAAAAAAACTGCACTTTCGCAGGTTTTTTCCCTACCACGGTGGTGTCTTTTGCCGATTTTGTTCAGTTCCGCGACCTCACAAGGAGAGGTGCGGCGCCCAGAAAAAGCTGCTGTCCCTCAAAATAGGGCTTCACTGTTTCCCATAGCCCTTTGTCACGATTTTATCGGGCAGCCTGACTTTTGCAGGCTTTCTGCGTGCCGCTAATGATGCGTTAGCTCTGGGGACTGGTTATGATCAGCCGGTTTCGATGGAAGCGGTTCATTTTGGGAGATTGCCTTAAGAAAATATTCAAACTTGCAAAAAAGACGACTTCTCGTTCAGAACATGAATCGGAGTCGTCTTTTTGCTGCATTTACGCAGACATTTCCAGAAAATCAGCTTTCACAGTACAGCCTCAAGTTGTTCTCATTTCGGACGAAATGTTAAAATTTTAATGTTATTTTCATCTAATTTTTATGTTCCTTTAAGGTTTAGATCACAATTAATTCATATCTCAAGAGTAAGATGCCTATATAAAGTAGAATAATTTTACAATTAGAAGGGTACGAGGGTATGGGGAACAAAAAGAAAAGACGTATCGGACATGGAACGGACCTGTCTCTTGCAGTCTCTGCAGAGGGCGGACACAAAAACTATATAAGCCTTGCCAACAAATCGCTGACGAAAGCAGCCGGCCTTGCGGAAGCCGGCGCCAACAAGAGTCATTACTGGCCGACCGAGGGCTGGAGAACGTCGGCGCCGGAGGCGCAGGGGATGGATGCGGCCGCGATCGCCGATGCGCTCGAGGAATTTCGCACCCGGAACGTGCACAGTTTAGTCATTGTGCGCAACGGGTGGCTGGTGGCGGAAGCGTACGATGAAGGCACCCAAGCCGACGTCTCGCAAGATGTGCGTTCGGTAACGAAAAGCATTACGTCCCTGCTTACGGGCATCGCCCTTGCCGAGCGCAAGCTGAAAAGCGTCGACCAGACGCTTGCGGAATTTTTCCCCGAGCTGGCGGGCGATCCGTTGAAAGCCGAAATTATGATCAAACATTTGTTATATATGACCTCGGGGCTGGAATGGAGCAACGAAAACGATCAAGCTTCAGTCGATATGATGTATTCGCCGAACTGGATTCAAAACATTTTGGAGCGTCCTTCCCGCCACAGGCCCGGTACGATATTCAACTACAGCAACGGAGACGCGCATCTGTTGTCGGCAATTGTGCATAAAGCGACGGGCGAATCGTTGTTCGACTATGCGAAAAGACGCTTGTTTGCGCCGCTCGGCATTGCGAATGTCAAATGGAACGATGATCCGCAAGGATACACCATCGGGGCATGGGCGATGGCGTTGACGGTCCGCGACATGGCCAAGTTGGGCTTGCTGTATTTGAATGAAGGCCGGTGGGACGGGGCGACGATTGCTCCCAAATCGTGGGTCCGGGAGTCGCTGATCAAACGGGTGGTACATAATTATGGCGACGGAACGCAGGGAGGGTACGGCTATTTGTGGTGGACGAAGCCTTTGGTCCAAGGGCTGCCCGAAGGCAGCGGGACGGCGTACGAAACGTTTTATGCAGCGGGATCGGGAGGACCGCGAATTTTTGTGGTGCCCGGACTGAACCTGATCGCGGCGTTTACGGCCACTTCGCCCGACGTAGAGATGCCGGAGCAGCTGCTGAGCCGCATCGTTCAATCCATTCGCTCGAACAAGCCGCTTGCTGACAACCCTGAAGCTGCCGGCAAGCTGAATCAAGCGATCCAATCCTTCAAAACGCCATAGCGTTGCATATATCGATGGCTGCCCCTGAACAGCGACTGCTGCCCGGGAGCAGCCTTTTTACCTTAAAGTTCTTTACAGCGCTAAAGCGTGTAGAACACATTCTTATTGGCGAATAAACCTACCTCTAAACGCGGTCGCTCATCTTCGAAAGACCTCGATAGAGGTTTATCTCATGTTCATTCCATATTCGACAGATGCGCCAAATGCATATAAGATAGTAGTATTGCAATGAACAGCGCCTGACAAAGGCAAAATTTAGATAATAAGGTGAAAGCAATGAGAATAGCTTTTTTTGACTCGGGACTCGGCGGCATAACGGTATTGCACAAGGCGATCAAGCAGCTGCCGAAAGAACAATTTTTATATTTTGCGGATACGCTCCACGTTCCTTATGGAACGAAATCGCGGGACGAGGTCAAACGGCACGTAAAAAACGCGGTGGATACGATCATCAAAGAAGACGTGAAAGCTCTTGTCATCGCTTGCAACACCGCCACAAGCATAGCTGCCGCGGAATTGAGAAGCGCATACGATATTCCGATCATCGGCATGGAGCCGGCAGTCAAACCGGCGGTCGAAATGAACCGCTCCAGCGGGAAAAGAGTGCTGGTGTTCGCCACTCAGCTAACGCTGAGCCAATCGAATTACGCCCAGCTGATTTCCCGCACGGACGACAAGGGCATCGTGGATTCCTTGCCGCTACCGGAGCTGGTCGAGTTGTGCGAGCGCCTGAATTTCGACAGCCGCACGGTCGAGGATTATTTTAAAGCGAAGCTTTCCGGGTTTGACCTGAGTGCATACGGCACAGTCGTTCTCGGCTGCACGCATTATCCTTTTTATAAACGCCTGTTAAGCGGTCTTTTGCCCGGGCATATCCAAATTATCGACGGGAGCGCAGGCACTGTAAAAAGGTTGATCCAAGTATTGGAAAGCAGCGGTCAATTGAATGCGCTCGGCAGCACCGACATATCATTCATGTGTTCGAACCAGGATCAGGCCTATGTACGAAAAATGGAGCAGGCTTTGGAAATCATTCGCACCGAAGGCTGATTCGGGGCTGTGAACTTATCCTTTTGACACGCTTTTCCGGCTATTGGAAGAGAAAAACAATAACGCATACGTAAGTACGGCCGCGGCAATCCAAATGGACCGTGCTCCCAACTGTAAAGTGGCCAAAGTGCTGATGAGTGCTCCAAAACAGAACGAGGCGATGATCGTGAAAAACCCGATGCAGCACTGTCTGGCTTCCGTGTCATGTTTGAAAATAGCCAGGTATGCGGCCTGAGCCGCCGTGCGCAAGTTCCCGGTCGTAACGGTCGTATTGTACGACCATTTGATCAGCTTCGTGAACGATGAAATTTGAACCGACGCGACAAAAGCGATAATGATCGAAACCGCCATATTCGGCACACTCGGCGGCAGCAGACCGACAATCGCAAGCACGACAATCTCCAGAAGCAGCACGGCCCGGGACGCGTCTCGCAGCAATTGTACGATACGAGGATGCTTGAGCGTCTCGGCCACTACCACTCCCAATACGAACGCGATGATAGGCGGTACGTGCAGCAAAGCCTGAGCCCACTCGCCCTTGGCTAGCCCAGCTCCCAGCAGCACCATATTCCCCGTCTGCGCAGTAGCAAAAACCCCGTCCCTGCCTATATAAGTATAGGCATCCAGAAATCCTCCGACGATAGCCAGCAAAACTCCCAAATGTACGGATTCGTAAGTCAAATTCAAAAACTTGAATCGTTCCCTGATTGCATGTTTTTCCATAATGACATCACCTTGGTCGAAAATTGAACGCGGCTTTTTTGTGCTGCGGGTGTGCAGCCTTTTTTACACTGTCCGCGCAGCGGTTCAAGTGTATAGTTCTCCACGAGCATACAAATAATTACAATCGATCAATGGGGGCTATTCCGCTCCTCCGTACTGCCGGCTCCGTTTTTTAGTTTATGACAGTTCTTGTCACTATTATAAGCTAGAATGGAGAAGTAGAACAACCGGATGCATCCGGTAAAAAAACGAACTTAAGGAGTTGTCGGACGATGATTATGCAAATGGTCCCATTTATTATGCTGGACGGAAATGCCCACGAAGCTATTGAGTTTTATGAAAAATCGCTGGGTGCCAAGGTCGTTTTTAAACAGACGTTTGGGGAGGGCCCGGAGGACCCTCAAGTCCCTATACCCGCGGAAGCCAAAAACCGTGTGGCCCACTCCGTGCTGAAAATCGGGGAAGCGGAGCTTATGGTTTCCGATACGCTAACAGGCCAAGCTTATCCAAAGGGAGCGCAGGTGAACATCTGCATTGTGGTGGACGAAGCGGACCATTCCAGGCAGTTGTATGATGCGCTGCGGCAAAACGGCCAAGTTAACATCCCGCTCGGCGAAATCCATTTCAGCCCTGCATACGGTATGGTGACGGACAAGTTCGGCGTCACTTTCCAGGTGTTCACCAAGCGCCCGCAGTAATTTCTATCCAAAGCCGGTTTGAATAGAAGTTTTCGATTAGACATGAGAAAACAAATCAAGTATGATACTTGTAATTTAGCTGACTGGTAATCTGGAAGCTAGGGATGGCCGCAGTGCTTTGCACGCAGGCTGCCCTGGCTTCTTTTTAATTTGCGAAAAAGGCAGGTCTTTCTCATGTCCAATGTGCTGGAGTCATTAACTTTTGCCAAACGCGTTCCCGCCACGCCGTCCATCGGCAGCACGACCGTTATGAAGCCGGGCCATGTCCATTTGTCGTTCGGATTTGCGGCGCCGGATCTGTTTCCAATCGACGAACTGGAAAAGGCGGCCTCGCAAGCCATCGCTTTGCAGGGAAGAAAGGCGCTGCAATATTCCGGCGGGGAAGGTCCCGGCAAAATATTGGCGTGGATCAAAAATCGCGCCCGCAAGCACGGCATTCAGGCGGAGAACGAAAACATTTTGGTCACCTACGGCGCCACGCAAGGCATTTCGATTGCGACGAATGCGATTATCGATCCCGGCGACCATGTTTGGGTGGAAGCCCCTTCGTTTTTCGGGGCGCTTCAGGCGTTTCGCGTCGCTGAGGCGAACATCACTTCTTTTCCGATCGATGAGAACGGGCTTCGCGTGGATGCGGTCGAAGAGTCGCTGAAGCAAGCGAAGCTGCATAACAAGCCGATTCCCAAGCTGTTGTATACGATGCCGACGTTCCATAATCCGAGCGGGGTTACGATGTCTCTGGAGCGGAGAAAGCATTTGGTTAAGCTCGCGGAGGAGTATAATTTCTGGATTTTGGAAGACGATGCGTATATGGAGCTGAACTTCACAGGCGAATACAACCAGCCGCTGTACACGTTATCGCCGCAGCGGGTCATTTATTTCGGCACTTTTTCCAAAATTATAGCGCCTGGCGTTCGTCTGGGCTGGATTATCGCCGACAAAACCATTATCGACAAAACAAGACTGCTGCTCTTGGGAGGCAGCGTAGGCGTTTTCACGCAAGAGATTGTCGGCATGCTGCTGGATAACATTGATTTTGAAGCGCATTTGAAGCGGCTGGTCGATCATTACCGCAGCCAGCGGGACGTGATGGCCGGCGCCATCCGGAGGCATTTGGGCAATCATATCGAATTTCATTTGCCGCAGGGCGGTTTTTTTATATGGCTCAAGTTTGAAGAACGGTTCAATGCGAGCCAGTTTTTGCGATTTGTCGAGGAACGGGGCGTCAGCTTTGTGGACGGGAGGAGTTTTCATATCGCTGCGGAGGGCTTGAATTATGCGAGAGTTTGCTTCAGCTACGTCAGCGCGGAAAGCATCGAGGCCGGCATAAAAACGTTGGCGGATGCTTACCACGATTATGTAAGTGAACTTCATTCGTAGCCGAACAGTAATAGTTGATGCCCGTCCAAATTCTTGATATACTTATTGTAAGAACATACATTCGATTCAGTGAATTTGAAAGGAAGAAAACTTGTGAAATTAACGATCATTAATAGTTTACGAACTAATAATTTTAATGATGATCTTTTGCTGCAAAAGATTGGAGGATTGTGGAAAGAGGCTTTTAATCGTCTAAATAATCGAGATATGATGATCTACGGTGTCTATCATGATTACGAGAGTGACTACAAGGGCGATTATTCGCTAAGCATTGCTATAGAAGATAGCAACAGCGAGCCTTCACTGGATGTGCCGATTAACGCGAAATATGAAATCTTTAACGTGGACACAACAAAAGAAGATGGGGTTATAAGCACTTGGAGAAAGATATGGGAACGTGAGAGCACAGGTACACTGGAGAGAGCGTATACATACGATTTTGAAAAATATGATCCGAATGGAGAAATTGAGGTTCACATAGCAATAAAATAGTTTACATGGGGAACCTAAGGGATAGGGTTTCCTTTATTTTGAAGAAAAGTCAGTTGCGCGGAAAGCGCATACTGACTTTTCTTTTTTTTACCCCGTCATTAATTCGCCGCTCTGATTTCAAGCAGTTCATACTTAATTTCGCCTACAGGCGCGTTGACGGTGATGATGTCGCCTACAGATTTGCCGAGGAGCGATTTTCCCAGAGGGCTTTCGTATGAAATTTTGTTTTCAGGAACGTTCGCTTCGGAAGGCCCGACGATCCGGTATTCCACTTTTTCGGAAAACTCCAAATCGTTCAGTATGACGATGGAACCGACGTGAACGGCGGATGTGTCGCCGATGTCAGCCACGCGGGCTACTTTCAGCATTTTTTCCAGCGTAAGGATTCTGGTTTCCATAAAAGCTTGCTCATCTTTGGCGGAATGATATTCGCTGTTTTCTTTTAAATCGCCGTAGCTGATAGCTGTTTTTATGCGGGCCGCCAATTCTTTGCGCTTTACGGTTTTGAGCTCTTCAAGTTCAAGCTCTAATTGCTGCAGTCCCTCGGGGGTTAAAAGAATTTCTTCATGTGACATTTTGGCATCTCCTAATGAATCAACGATATTTTTGAGTCTATATTGCATTTTACACTATTTCCGGCAGTCAAAGATAGCTGATAGGCGGCAAAAATTCATTTTCATGCAGCGGCTTGACTAGCCAAACCCGAAGAGGTTTAATACATTATGAGACAAACAACGGTTGACGATTCGCTGGTAATCGCGTCAGCCGTTTGTATTTTTGCAGCGGGGAGCAGTTAAAATGAGAGGGTTTACAAACGTGCTTTTTCAATGGTCGCAAAATTCCGTGCGGCGGAGTCTGGTGCTCAGCGTGCTGGCCGCCTCGATTTTGCCTTTAACGCTGTTTGGGATTATGACGTATTCGTCAACGTACTCCATTTTAAAAAATAAAATACAGTCCGGCATTCAAGCGAGCTTGAACCAGGAGGGGGTGGCCCTGGAAAATACGCTCAACAATCTGGACTTTGCATCCAAGCAGTTTGCGCTCGACGATAAAATCGTAAGCGAGGTGCAAGCTTATATGGACGAGAAGGACACTTATAAAAAAGCCCAACTGATGGAAAACATGCAAAAGAAAGTGATTTTGGTCAATTTTACGAATCCGTATCTCGGACTTACGTTTTATTATGCGCCTAACGCCTCCAATCCTATTATGTTCGAGAATTTGAGTGTGAACAAGGCTTTTGATCCCGGACGTTTGCCGCATTTCACGGATTACAACGGAGCTTCTTATGCCGGTCCCCATAAAACCGTCTACAGCGGGAGCAGCAATATGGTGTTTTCAGCTTTCCGCAGCGTTGCCACATCCGACAAGCGCGAGCTGTATATTTATTTGGAAACGAATTACAATTTGTTTCGCAATATTTTGAATCAACGCGCTTACGGCATGGAAGTTGCACATTTGCTTGTCAACCAGTCGGGCAAAATTACTTATATGGAAAATGCAGCGATAACGGACGAAACCGGCGAAGCGAAGCTTCTCCAGGCGCTGCAATCGCAGCATGAGTACGGGGGCTACCTGATGTTTCAGCACGAGAGCGCGCAGGGCTGGAAACTGGTGACGCTCGTTAAAAAAACGACGTTTAACAGCGAAATCGACAGGTGGCTGCTGCGGACCGCGCTTTTCGGCGTAGGCACGTTGGTATTCGCCCTGCTGCTGGCTTATTTTATATGGCGCATGATTTACCGCCCGATGCGCAAGCTGAACCGTGAAATCGTGTCCATGGTGGAAAACCGCGATATGCCGGTGCAGATGACGCAGGTTGCGGAGTTTGATTTTCTGCTCGAAAATTTTCAGGTCATGAAGGAACAGATCAACCGGCTCATAGTCGAAGTCCAGCAAAACGAGAAGCGGAAAAGCCAATTGGAGATCGAGAAGCTGCTCACGCAAATCAATCCCCATTTTCTTCACAATACGCTTAATTCCGTGCAGTGGCTGGCCAGAATGAACGGGCAGAAGGAGATTGACAAGCTCGTTTCCCTGTTGGTCAAGGTGCTTCATTACAACATGGGCAAGCAGAGCATCATTGTGACGATGGATGATGAGATCGAAGCTTTGAACAATTATATGGAGCTGCAAAAGCTCCGGTACGATCACGATTTTGGCTTTACCGTCGAGGCGGAGCAGGACGTCGGCCAGGTGCTGGTCCCGAGGTTCATTCTCCAGCCGCTCGTGGAAAATGCGATCTATCACGGTTCCGGCGACCGGGAGGCCCGCATTGAAACGGCGGTGCGGTGGCTGAAGCCGGGAAGGGTGCGCGTTCAGATTACGGATAACGGGTCGGGTATGAGCGAAGAGGCGGTGCAGCGCCTGCTGGTCGAGGATGAAACGGCAGGACCGCGCGGGCTCGGCATCGGCATTTCGTACGTGCACCGGCTGATCCGGAAATATTTTGGCGATGAAGCGCAATTTTCGATTGATAGCCGAGTTGACGAAGGCACGACAGTGACGATCGATATTCCCGTGAAAAATAAGGAGGAGCTGGATGATTAGAACGATTGTAGTCGACGATGAGAAACTTGTGCGGAAAGGATTTATTTCCCTGATCGATTGGCAGTCTTACGGAATGACGATCGTCGGCGAGGCGGGCCATGCGAGAGGCGCGTTGGAGCTGCTGAGTCAACTGGAAGTAGACTTGCTGATCACCGATATTACGATGCCGGGCATGTCGGGTTTTGAGCTGATTGCTGAGCTGCGGCGCCAATATCCTCACGTTTGGACGGTTGTGCTGACGTGCCATCATGAGTTCGATTACGTGCAGGAAGCGCTGCGCCTCGGTGCCATCGATTACATCGTGAAAACATTGATCGAGATGGACAGCATCGACGAGGTGATGAACCGGATTGTCGAGCGAATCCGCACGGAAGAGCGGATCCGCCAATCGATCGCCTGGAATGTCGGCGAATCCGCCTCGGCAGCGGCACCGGTGCAGGAAGCGCTGGCGTTCGTTCCGGCCGAGGATTCGCTGGCCGGGCAAAAAGAAGCGCTGCGCCACGCTTTCGGCGAGCTGCAGGAGGCGGGGGAAGCGGATCGCCCCGTTTGGTTGATCCCGCTGCGCCAGCAGCGGGGCGGCGGCGACGTAGGAGAGGAGCTCCGCAAGCTGCACTTGTCCGGCGGGGGCGGGCGGGCTCTCCATCTGACCGGTCTTGCGCCGGACTCATTGTCAGCCATGCGGGACAAGCTTGCCGGGCAAGTCCGGGCGTGGCTATTTTATGAATGGAAGCCGGGTTCGGCTTATGCCGGCGTATCGGCCGCCGAATTGGACGTAGCCTCCGAGGCGCAGCCGGATGAAAGCTGGGGGATGCGGGCTCAAGCGGCTTTGGAGCTGAGATGGGCTTTGTACCGGGACGAGTGGGAGTCTTTCGTGGCGCATATCGAAGCTGTCCGTCCCGGGGAACGGAACATTCGGCTGCTGGCCCGCGGGATTGTAACCGAATGGAAGGAATGGTTTCACTGGCATACGGAAGCTCCGCATCTTCTTGCGGAAGCAAGCCGGATTGCGTCATGGGCGGAGTGGAAGCGCTGGTTCCGGGAAATGGCACACGAGGTGATGCGTAGATCGAACGAGCTTGAGCTGTCCAGGGAAGTGATGAGCAGCCTGCTGAAAGCGATGCTGTATATGACAAGCCGGCTTGGCGACGGCGATCGGCTGAGCCAAGAAAGCGTCGCGCTCCATGTCAACATGAGCCGAAGCTATTTCAGCCAATGCTTCAAACGTTTTGCCGGAGATTCGTTCGGCCATGTGCTGAGGGATTTGCGCTTGCGCAAGGCGGAAGAGCTGCTGCTCGGCACCGATGATCCCGTTTACGAGATCGCGGCCCGCGTCGGCTTTGAAGACGACAAATATTTCAGCAAAATGTTTCGCGCCAAAAACGGCCTGCTGCCTACGGAATTCCGCGTTTCCAAAGCCCGGGGTACGAATTTGGTTTAATGCCGGTAGAAATTCGTCCGAAATCTCAAGACAGCCGCACGAGCCTGGGCAACGGCTTTCTCTCCCGGTCTTTGCCAGGATTCCTATACAATAACGGTGTAAGCATTCGACATACAAACAAGGGGGATTACGATGAAAGTTACTTTGAAAGTGTTTACAGCCTTCGTATCCGCGGCACTGCTCGCCACTGCATGCAGCAGTGCGCCCGATAGCGGGAAGAGCCCCGGCACGGCCAACGGCGACGCCAATTCCGGCAAAGCGGCAACGACCTCCGAAGCCAATGAACAACTGGCCTATCAAAAATACGATCAGCCGGTCACGCTGAATATCGGTTTTACGCTTCCCGAGACGAACAAGCTGGCCTCCGGAGACACCAACGACAACAATCCCGTATCCCGGTATTTGGAGAGCTTGACCAATATTAAGGTTGTGCACACCTGGGAAGCGAAAGGCGGTTCTCCCGGCACCGATCCGTATACGCAAAAGGTGAATCTGGCGATGGCCAGCAGCGATTTGCCGGACGCATTGGTCGTAGACCGCAACCAGCTCCGCAAATTGGCCGATAACGACATGCTGGCGGATTTGACGGATGTCTATAACAAATATGCGTCCAAGCTGGTCAAAGATATTTATCAGTCCACGGGCGGCAAAGCGCTGGAGGACGCCACATTTAACGGCAAGCTGCTCGGATTGCCCAATGTCGCCATCGACGCCGATTCGCCGAACTTGCTGTGGATTCGCAAAGACTGGCTGCAAAAGCTGAATTTGCCCGAGCCGAAGACGATTGACGATGTCGAAAAAGTCGCCAGGGCGTTCAAGGAGCAGGACCCTGACGGCAACGGCAAAGCGGATACGGTCGGAATAACCGGGGACAAAACCGTCGTCTGGGGGCAAAAGCCGAACAGCAGCGGCTTCGATGCGGTGTTCGATTCGTTCCATGCTTTTCCGAAAAACTGGATTAAAGATAAAGACGGCAATGTCGTCTACGGATCGATCACGCCGGAAAACAAACAGGCGCTCGCCAAATTGCAGTCCTGGTATAAAGACGGGCTGATCGATCAGGAATTCGCGCTGCGCAAGCAATCAACGGAGCTGATCGTCTCCAACAAAGCCGGCATGTTCTTCGGCCCATGGTGGGCGCCTTACTTCCCGCTCGGCGATGCCGTAACGAACGATACGAAAGCGGAATGGATTCCGCTGCTGGCTCCGACGGATGCAAACGGCAAGTACGTCACCCACATGGCTCCGGTAACGGACCGCTACATCGTTGTGCGCAAAGGCTACAAAACCCCGGAAGCCGTCGTCAAGGAACTGAACGTGTTCACCCGTCTGGAACGCAACCAGGATCCGAACGCCGAACAGACGAAAAAACTGACGGATTACGAATCGCAAACCGGCGTGCACAACCGCAATTACTATCCTTTCGATCTGCTGCTGGACTTTGCGGACGCGATCGTGAAGCGCAGCGACAACGTGCAAAAAGCGATGGCTGGCGGGCTTGACCCGAAAACATTGGATCAGGACACGAAGCAGCTTTATGATTTTGCCATGAAAGATAAAGAAAATCCGAAAAAAGACATCAACGCGTGGAAAGCGTCCTACGCCTTCCTGGTCGGCGGCGATGCGGTCAAGAAGCCGATGGATAAAGTGTACAGCGTATTTTACGGCACGACCCGCACGATGGAAACGAAATGGTCGACGCTTGAGAAGCTGGAAAACGAAACGTTCCTGAAAATTATTATGAATCAGCAGTCCGTAGATTCGTTCGACGATTTTGTCACGCGCTGGAAATCGCTTGGCGGCGATGAAATTACGAAGGAAGTCGCAGCGTCGGCGAAGTCCAAATAATCGCAAGTCAGGCAGGGGCTCCCGGCTGTAGGGTAGCTGCAGGGGCCCCGATCCAATCAAGCAAGCGGAAAGCGGTGAGATCATCCGATGAAAATGAATCGCAATGAGCTGCATTACCATCTCATGCTGCTGCCCGGTATGATTCTGCTGGCTGTCTTCAGCATCGTGCCGATGTTAGGGGCGGTCATGGCTTTTCAAAACTTCAAGCCTTCACGGGGCATTTTCCATTCCGAATGGGTCGGCTTCGATAATTTCGTGTATATGTTTCAACTGCCGGACAGCAAGCAATTTTTAACGAATACGATCGTACTGGCCGTTGCCAAAATTATCGCCAACCTGATCGTGCCCGTCGTGTTTGCGCTGCTGTTGAACGAGGTCAGGATAAGAAGCGCCAAAAAGTGGATACAAACAATCGTATATTTGCCTCACTTTATGTCATGGGTACTGCTGGCAACGATCTTTTTCTATATTTTTTCCCTGGACGGCATCGTCAATCAAATGCTCGGCTTGCTGGGCATGAAGAAGATCATGTTTTTCGGAAGCAATACCTGGTTCCCGGTCATTCTGGTCGGAACCGACGTGTGGAAAGAATTCGGCTTCAATACGATCATCTATTTGGCCGCCTTGACATCCATTAATCCCGCTTTGTACGAAGCGGCGGGGATCGACGGCGCCGGCCGCTGGAAGCAGCTGTGGCACGTTACGCTGCCGGGGCTCCGGACGACGGTTATTTTGCTCGCTACATTGGCGCTGGGGAACGTGATGAACGCCAACTTCGATCAAATTTTCAATATGTACAATCCTGTTGTGTACCAGTCTTCGGATATTATTGACACCTACGTATACCGCGCAGGCCTTGTCGACCTTCAATACAGTTTGGCGACGGCTGTCGGGCTGTTTAAATCGGCTGTCAGCTTTATTCTGATCGTCGTGTCTTATGTGCTTGCCGGACGATTTGCCAATTATCGAATATTTTAGCGGGGAGGCGATAGCCTATGGTGGGCAGTAACAGTATTCGCAACCGGATCGCAGACGGGGCCATCCTGGCGATTCTGATCCTCGTTTCGCTCATATGCCTTTTTCCTATTTTGCATACGTTGGCCGTATCCTTTAGCAGCAAAGCGGCGGCTGACGCAGGGCAGGTTATTTTGTGGCCTGTGCAGACGACGGGGTCCAGTTACACGAAAGTGCTGAACGACAGCCAATTTTACAACTCGTTCGTAAACTCCGTGAACAGGGTTGCGCTCGGCGGGGCGATCAACTTCGTGCTGACCGTTTTAATGGCTTACGCGCTATCGAAGGAAACTGCGGAATTCCGCATGCGCAATGTGTATATGTGGATTCTCGTCTTTACGATGCTGTTCAACGGCGGAATTGTGCCGTGGTTTATGACGATCAAGCAGTTAGGACTGATCGATACTATCTGGGCGCTTGTGCTTCCGACCGGAGTCAACGTGTTTAACGTCATTTTGCTGATGAACTTTTTTCGCGGTTTGCCGAAGGAACTCTCCGAAGCCGCAGCGATCGACGGCGCGGGACCGTGGTACACGATGTTCCGTCTGTATGTGCCGCTGTCGCTGCCGGCGATCGCAACCGTCACGCTGTTCAGCATCGTGCATCATTGGAACGCCTTTTTCGACGGGCTGGTGCTGATGAACAAACCGGAGCATTATCCGCTGCAGACGTATATTCAAACGTTGTTCGTACAATTGACGGGAAGCACGATGCCCGGAATGTCCCCCGAGCAATTAGCCGAAGCTTTAGCCGTATCCAACCGGACGTTCAACTCGGCCAAAATCATTATTTCAATGGTGCCGATTCTTATTCTGTACCCGTTCATCCAGCGATATTTCGTTCACGGAATTACGCTCGGCTCCGTGAAAGAGTAGCTTGAAAAAGCTTCAACCGCGCAGAAAAATCTGCCAGGTTGAAGCTTTTTTTTGCTGCGCCGGAAAGTCAGACTGCTGAAAAAGCGGCACGCCGGGAGGCAGCACTATCTGCTTGGCGTGCAAACATCAGGCGGTTGAAGGGCCCTCCTGTCAGGGAAGCGCATTTGCTTGGCGAGTCGGGGGGGGGGGGGGGGAATCA
>NZ_JBVYOL010000004.1:162105-414472 GCF_056120505.1 Paenibacillus sp. sgz302164
TCTGTTGACTCCCCTGCTAGGGAGGCGTATCTGCTTGGTAACGTGGGGAAAAGCTGCGAAAAAAGTCTGTTGACCCCCGCCAGGGAGGCGCATCTGCTTGGCGAGTCGGGGAAAACCTGCAAAAGTGCAGTTTTTTGCTCGCTGGTATGCCAGCAGCGGAATATTCCTGCAAATGTGCAGGCTTTTGCGCGAATATACGAGCTGAGGCTCATTTTTATCGAAAATTCCTGCACAATTGCAGGAATTTTCTCAATATGAGCCGCATACACAGAAAAAGCCTGCACTTTTGCAGGCTTTCAGCTTGCCAAGCCGCCGCACGAATGGCGGCCCCCAGCCCTTTTCGCGCCGCGCGCAGCTCCCAGTGCGCGGTGCTGCGCCGCATGCCGGCGGTCGGTCGCTGCCCCTAACAAGGCGTCGCGACTTTCTCGGGCGGCCCCGCACTTCAATAAAGTGCCGGCTTCTTGCGCAGCCGGGCGATTATTCCAACGCGTTTGCCGAGCCCGAAGGCAGGGCCTAATTGACGTCATGCCCATCGTCAGCAAAAATACCATTTCAAGTAAGTTTCTTTCGCTCTTGAGCGCTGTCAGCCGCGGCGGCGCCCGGCAGCATGCCTATAAAAGCGCGCAGGGCACTGCTGATAAAGGAATCTTTGCGCATAATGAATTCGGTTTTCATAAGGCTGAACGACTCGGGGATCTCATGAATGTTCAGCGTGCCTTCCACTTCGTGCTTGCGAATTACGGTTCTGGATATTAGCGACATGCCGAGTCCTGCCGATACGCAGCCAATAATCGCTTCAAGCGTGCCGAATTCCATAATGACCGGCTGCGTCAATCCGCTGAACCGCAGCCATTGCTCCAAAATTTCGCGGTAAGAGCAGCCCGAGGTGAGCGTAAGGATCGGCTTTGTTACCGCTTCTTTCAAATCGGAGACAGACGGAGCGGATATGATCACGAGCTCTTCGTCGAAAGCGGGAACGGACTGAAGCTCCGGATGATCGCACTGGTCCCCGATAAAAGCGCCTTCCAACTCATAATGCAGCACTTTCTCGATTAAAAATTGCGTATTTCCCGTCGTCAGCGACAGCAAAACGTTCGGATGCCGCTCGTAATACGCGGCAAGCAGCTTGGGCAGCCGAACGGCGGCGGCGGTTTGAGTCGACCCGATCATGAGAGGGCCGCTGGGCTCGGACGTGGAGGAGAGGGCTAATGACGCTTCCTCCAGCAGACCGACGATTTTATCCGCGTAGGCGAGCAGCGTTTTGCCGCTTGAAGAGAGCGTCATGCCCCGGTTGTGGCGAAAAAACAGCACCGTGCCGAGCTCCGACTCCAGCTGTTGAATCCGGGCAGTCACATTGGACTGCACGTATCCAAGCCGCAAGGCGGCTTTTGTAATCGAGCCTTCGCGCGCGACCATTTGAAATACCCGCAAATCTGCGCTTTCCATAATGACTGAACCTCCGTCCTGGCCGTAAAATATATACGTTGCACTCGTTTCAGTTTGCTATCATAAAAAATGATAATTGATATCTTTAACAATCATTATACATAATTCCGAAGCTCGCTTACAATAGGGTCAAAACCAGCGAGATGGAGGATTCAGTGATGAATAAATACAAATATGTCAGTCTTGTGCTTCTAACGACGCTTATTATGGGCATTGCTTTTCCGGTCGGCAAAATCGGCCTTTCCTACGCGCCGCCGTTCTTTTTGACAGGCATCCGCTTCGTGCTGGCCGGTGCCTTGCTTGCTATTATCGTGGCCAAAAAGCCCCGGCCCCGCGGCGGGAAGCAGTGGCTGCAGATCGCCACGATCGGTCTGGTGCAATCCGCCGGCGTTATGGGCTGCTGCTATTACAGCATGCGGTGGATTACTTCCGGCGAATCTTCGATCATTACGTGCACGAATCCGCTGCTCGTCATCGTGCTGGGGACGCTGTTTGCCGGAGCGGTGTACCGCGGCCGTCAATGGCTCGGCGTAGCCGTCGGTCTAGTCGGCGTCGTTTTTACTTTCGGCTTTCACATGGGTCTGTCGCCGGGCACCTTTATCGGCTTTGCGGGCGCGCTCTGCTTTGCGACGGCCACTCTGCTCATCAAGCGGTGGGGAGCCGCGTTCGATATGACCGTGCTCGCGGCCTATCAGATGCTGGCCGGCGGACTCGCGCTGCTCATTCTGAGCGCATTTGCGGAGCATCCGGCCTTTACATTCACCGGCACATCGGTGACGGTTGTGCTGTGGCTGGCGATCGTCTGCTCGATTGTGCAGTTTTCGCTCTGGTTTTACTTGCTCCGGAACGGCGATCCCGCCAAAACGAGCGCATTTCTGTTCCTGGTGCCGCTGTTCGGCGTATTTTTCAGCTGGCTGCTGCTTGGCGAGCAGGTAAAATGGTATATGGGCGCGGGCGGAGCGCTCATCTGCATCGGCATCTTTTTGGTTAATTGGGAGGGGAAGCCCGCAGCGCGCACACGTCCGGCGTAACCGGCCATGACGCCTGCGTTGGGCCCGTCTTTTTAAAGTAAGTCCTCTGTGGTATGATCATCTTTGGGAACAAAGGGGAGCAGCGGCTGACCGGCCTTTTTGCGACTTCTTAATTCAAGCCAGCGGCTTCCGGAGGTTAAAGATGCTTCAATTTTTAGGCCACATAGGCGCATTTCCAATACGCTCGTACAGTTTGCTTTTTATGTTGGCATTTGGTTTGGGTGTGGGCGTAACCGTTACATTAGCCAAATTGCAAAAGAAAACCGAGCTGGCCGAACATTTTCTGAACATGGCCGTACCGATGTTTCTGTGTGCGATCGTCGGCTCCCGTTTTTGGCAAGTTTTCTTTTTCGATTGGGAATTTTATTCGCAGCATCCGGGAGAAATTATTGCCATTTGGCACGGCGGTTTATCCATTCAAGGCGGCATCGTCGGTGCGCTTTTGTACGGATTGTGGTATGTTCGAAAGCACCGGATATCGTTTTGGGAGCTGGCCGATTTATGCGCGCCCGGCCTCATACTGGGACAAAGCATCGGCCGGGATGCGAATTTAATGAACGGAGACGCGTTCGGCGATCCAACCGGCGGCAACTGGGGGATATTGTATCCCGAGGGCACCAACGCCCGCGCGACTTTCGGGGACAAGCCTCTGTATCCGGCGGAAGTATGGGAAGGGCAGATGGACGTCATTATTTTTGCGATAGTGATGATCCTTTTGCCGCGGAGATTAAAACGGGGTTATTTGTTTTTGCTGACGAATACGCTGTACAATACCGGACGGTTTCTTTTGGAAATGCTGCGGGGAGATTCGCCCAAATTTTTGTTCGGCTGGACGGCGGCGCAGTGGACTTCGATCAGCATCATTGTCCTTTGTTTCGCTGCAGCGATCGTTATTTATCTCAAAGATAAACATACGGCGGCCCCGGAGCCGACAACAAGCCAATAAGGCAAGTGGCTTTGCATGGAAGACAGTTTCCGCATACGGAAGCTGTCTTTCTTTTTTTGCGCGAAGGCATTCTCTGGAAGTATTTTCTGGTAGTATAATAGAAGAAATACTTTTGTCGTGTTGTATGGGCCATACGTCGGCAAAACATTCAATAGGATCGCGAGGAAACATATGATGCAAGCTATGCGCAGCAATGGAACGAAATTAGGCGGTTTGATTTTCATCGTTTTGCTGGTTTCGGCTTTTATTTTCTTTTTAGCGGCAGGGCTGGCCGGGAACCGTCTGGAACATAAAGAAATTCACAAAGTGATCGAATCGATGGGCGGCGAGGTCAAAACTATTAGTAAAACGAAATTGGAAGACAGTCCTTTCGCAGGCACGATGGCAAGCAGAGACGGGAAGCGAGCGCAGTACCCGAATACGTTTTATAAAATCGTTTATGTAAAAAGCGGGGAGACACATGCCGCATGGTATAGAACAGCCGGCGGAATTTTTACTATAAAAGGAAAAACGATCGATATGTACAATAAGCCGGTGGAAGAAACGCCGGAAAACAAACATCTGATCAAATCGTACGGCGAGAAATGGATTTTTGAATAGAGCTGTTGCTACGAAATCGGGCTTCTCACTTGGCGATAAAACCAACCTCTACACGCGGTCGCTCATCATCGAGGGCCTCGGTAGAGGTTTTCTTATTTTTTAACCCAGTTTTAAACTTGGGCTGGTAGATTGATAGAGCGACTTTCAAATTCATAGAGGGAGGACATCCATGTTTTCAGCAAGACTGTACAAAAGTTTGACTCGTTTTCGCATCGTTATGAACGCAACGCTCGCGGTTGCACTTCTGGTTCTGGCCTGGGGCATTCCTCAGCGAGCGGAGGGGGCCGGTATAAACGGCAGCGCATTCAGCGATTTTGAAGCGATCCCCGAGAGCACGGTGTATTTTAGCGGTTATTATTTGGGCTCGGGGAATTATACCAAAGAGACACCTGCTTTTCATTTCGTATTTACTCCTGCCGACAATCTGCAAGCGGGGGAAACTATTCAAATCGTGTTGCCTCCTCAATACAATTTCGTAGGAAACACCGCTTTCTTTTGGTCGGCTAATACATCCGTGCTTGCCGCGAGCTTAAGCACCAAAGTCGATGCGTCGCCAAGCAGCCTGTTTGATACTGTGACAACCCAGTTAAGCCCCGAGTGGCAACCTATGCTGTCTTTCCACTTGTCTGCGGGAATATCCGCCGGGGCGTTTGTGGACATCCGGGTGGCGAATTTCCTGATCACGCCCGATTACCATTACAAGACCGCCGGACTGAAGCAGTATGCGATCAGCACATTGTCCAACACGACGCGGGCGACCTCAAACAGCCCGATGTACGCTCGCAGTGTTGCGAACTATTACCCTGACGCGGATTCTTATGCGGCATCGGCAGTGACCGGCTACCATTTTAAATTCATGGTCATGCAGCAGCTACCGGCCGAAACGAGCAGCATCAACATCACGTTTCCGGCGGAAATGACGCTGCCTTCATCGGTCGATCGGGCCCATGTGAAAATCAATGGAGCAGCAGCCGGTTCAGCAACCGTTTCAGGCAATCAGCTGATTGTTGAGCCGTCGTCGACGTTGTCCAGCTTTTCGGATGCCGTCGTTGATATCGACTCGGCAGCGCAAATCGCCAATCCTTCAGCGCCCGGATATTACAGCTTCTTGCTGGGCACGAGTGTAGATCCGCTGCAGGCGACTCGACGCATCGGCATTATTTCGGCGGCAGGCGCTTCTTTGGCGGATAATCCGTCTCACGATAGAGGGTATGTTTCTCCGGAGAGTGATGGGACCTTGAGGTTCAGACTCGCAAGTCCGACGATTTTGAAAGGCGGAGACACGGTTACGGTTTCAAGTCCGCCGGGAACGATGTTGACCGATCCGTCCATATCTCCAAGCGACGTTAGGGTGGATCTGGTGATAGACGGCCCGTCTATGGATTCCGCGCCTGCGTCGATGACCCGTCTGGCCGATAACAAGCTGCAATTCGTGCTGCCTTCGGATTATTATTTGGATCCGGATTATAGTCTGGTTTTCAAAATACCGAATCTTTTCAAAGATCATTACGGGGTATACGACTTGCAGGTCTCTACTTCGAAGACGGTCATTCCAAGCACAGTCCCGCTTATAATTGCGCCGGATACGATCCAGAACTTCACGGCGACAGCCGGAACCATTGCGCCCGGGGCTTCCAATGTGCCTTACACGTTCCGCTTTCAGACGAACTTACCGTTGTCTGCGGACAATGCGGATTCCATAACGATCCGGTTTCCGGCCGGATTAACGGTGCCCAATTCGATAAACGCGAGCTCTATCACTATGAACGGGCTGCCTGTGCCGTATATCTACTACAGCAGCTTTGACCGCTCGCTTTCGATACGTGTACCGGAAAATATTCCTTTGCTTGGCACGGTCGAAGTGGGGATTAGCGGGGATGCGGGTTTGACGAACCCGGGACTCGGAACATACACGTTCCGCGCTTACCCGGGCGGGGACAGCAGCATGTTGGGCGAAGCGTCGATTGAATATAAGACTGTGACCGGTATAACCGCATCGCCTAAGCCTGTACTGCTGCAACTGGGCAGCACCGTCAGCCGTCAGCTCGCAGTCGTGGAACAAATGTCCGATAGTTCGATCCGGGATCTAACTTCAGCGACATACGGGACTACATACAGCAGCAGCAATGCGCAGGTAGCGACGGTGACCGCGAACGGTCTGGTCGAAGCGAAGCAGGCGGGAGCGGCGGTGATTACCGTCACGAACAATGGGTTTGCGGATACGGTGAACGTGATGGTCGCAGAGGCCCAATCGCCGCCTCCGGTTGTTCGCATGACCGGCATAGCCGCATCGCCTAAGCCGGTGCTGCTGCAGCTTGGCGGCACCGTCAGCCGTCAGCTCGCAGTGACGGCACAAATGTCCGACAGCACGACCCAGGATGTAACTTCAGCGACATACGGGACGATTTACAGCAGCAGCAATGCGGCGGTGGCGACGGTGACAGTAAACGGTCTGATCGAAGCGAAGCAGGCGGGAGCGGCGGTGATTACCGTCACGAACAATGTCTATGCCGATACGGTGAACGTGACGGTAAGCGCTGCGAGTGAAGGTAGCGGAAACAGCGGGGGGAGCGGAAGCAGCACGTCTTCGACTGGTTCGAGCAATTCGGGTGCCTCAACGACACCTGCGCAAACTCCGGAAACAGAGAGTATCGAGCAATTCGTCATCGCTTCCGAAGGAGGCACAGTGGAACTTCCTCGCAGAGGTTCCATAACGATTCCCGCCGGCGCGCTGCCAAGCGACGGGAAGATCCGGGTTTCAGTCCTGCATGCGGATCAAGCGCCTCCGGCTTCGGAAATCAAGAGCCTTAGCCCTGTTGTGGAATTCGCAAGCAGCACGGGTTCGAACCTGAATAAACCGACGAAGCTGAGTTTACAGTTTGACGCTTCACAGGTTGGAGCAGGTTTGAAGCCTGCGGTGTACTATTATAATAAAGTGCAGGAACGGTGGCTGTATATCGGCGGCAGCGTGTCCGGCAGCGGAACCATTTCCGTGGAAACGAATCATTTTGGCTCGTACGCCGTATTTGCCGTCAATTTGAAAAGCTTCACCGATATGAAAAACCATTGGGCGGCGGTTTACGTCGACCGTCTGGTCGGCAGGGGGATCATTCAAGGGTTTGAGGATCACACTTTCCGGCCGGAAGAAGCGGTAACACGGGCTCAATTGGTGAAAATGATCGCGGATGCCCTAGCCTTGAAAAAAGCCGCAGCTCCGTCCGTATTCACAGACCGCGATGCCTTGCCCGATTGGGCCAAGGATTCGATCGCGAGCGCCGTGCAAGCCGGTGTGATTCAAGGCTACGAAGAGAAGGGCGCACCAATCTTTAAACCGGATCAGCCGGTTACGCGTGCCGAAATGGCTGTCATTATGAGCAGGGTGCTGAAATGGTATTCCATCGGCGCAACCAAGAGCAGCGCCGTGTACGCCGATCAGCGCGACATTCCGGACTGGGCCCAATCGGGTATACAGACGATTTCCGGACAAAAAATCGCGAGCGGCTACCCCGATGGTTCGTTCCGCCCGGGAGGCAAACTAACAAGAGCCGAAGCGGCAAAAATGATTTCTATGCTGCTGGAAGCTTTGCATATTTAGCGCAGCGATACAATGCATACCAACATACAGGCGTCTATGGAGCCGGTATGTTGGTATGCATTTTTTGCATTCTTTGCAGCTGCGCACCTAAGAGTCTGTCCGATGAACCACGTAGAAAGTATATATGCAAAATGACCGTAATTATGCGGCGCGAGCGGCAATATATGCAGTCATTATTCTCCCGGTATGCACAAAAGTAACTCGTTCGGACAGACTCCTAGCTTTATGGCGTTACGTAGCCGGAACAACCAGTGCCAACTGGCCTACTGGCTGAGGAAGCAGCCAGTTGGCGGTTGCGACTGCCGAAAAACACGCCTGCCGGGGTTCGCGTATCGCACTCGAGCAGGCAGCGCAGAGAAAACCTGCAAAAGTGCATCTTTTTGCTCGTTAAGACGCTCACCGCGAAATATTCCTGCAAATGTGCAGGCTTTTCAGCAAATACACGAGCTCAAGGCCATCGTGAGCAAAAATTCCTGCACAATCGCAGGCTTTTCCTCCAAACGAGCCACTTTCACAAATAAAGCCTGCACTTTTGCAGGCTTTTCGCCGTGCCAAGCCGCTTTGCTCACGCCAGCGCCGCGAGCAAAAGTCGACCGGATTTGCGGGCGTCGATTTTCTCAAGGCTGCGGATAGCGCGGATGAAGAAGGTGAGCGGTACAGCGCCTATACCCGCTGGGAGTCGAAGAGCTGTCCCAGTCTGGACCCTTAAAGCGGAGCCTACCGCGAATCCGCCTGCGGCGGGTTGCCGGATTTTGCCCTGCGGCACAAGGTCGCGTTTTGCGGACTGGTTGCGAGTAAGCAGCTCCGGGCGCAGCGCTCACAGCCTCCCGGAAGTCTTTTCCGCGAGGCTGTGAGCATGCGCTAATCGGCGGAGCCACGCGACGATTGCTTAGCCGCTTTCGCCAGAGCAGTTAACCCCGGCGTAACATTTAAGCACAGTTCAGGCTTAATTGTGATGCCGTTTATCGTTGCTTTTGGTTTCTTATGGGTTATCGGATTATACTATAATGGTAGGGACTGATAATCTACTGATCATGAGGAGCAGAAATATGAATGTTATCGACTTGGTGGAGCGTTTGTTCGGGCAATACGGATATTTCGTGCTGCTCCTCGGGCTGCCTTTGGATTTTATCGCCTCACCGATTCCGCCCGGCAACAGCACGCTGACCTATACCGGATATTTGGCGTTCAGAGGCGTGCTCGGCACGATGCCGGCTTTTTTGGCCGCTTTGACCGGGGCGGTAGCAGGAGTCACGATTACGTACTGGATCGGCTACAAGCTGGGGATGCCGCTGATCGAAAAGTACGGCAAATGGCTGCTGGTAAAGCCGTCGATGGTACGGAAAACGCGTCACTATTATGACAAATACGGGGACAAGCTGCTGCTCGTCTGCTTCTTCATTCCCGGTATCCGCCAGTTTGTCGGTTATTTCATCGGAATTATTCGCGTTCCGTACAAAACTGTAGCGCTTTATGCGTATACGGGGACTTGCTTGTGGGTAGCCGTTTTTTTCATGCTGGGCTACGGTTTCGGGGAACAATGGCAGCAAGTGTTCGGCGTGGTGGAGCGGTATTTGAAACTGTTTTTTATCGGCGCGGGATGTCTTGTCGCCGGATTGCTTCTGAGAAAATGGCTTTTGCGCCGCGCGGGTTAGCAGCCCGTTCCTGCAAACGAAAACCGGGACCCTTTCCAAATAAAGGAATCCCGGTTTTTCTGTGATGATTTAATATACGTCGCGGGCGTATCTCTTGCTTTGCGTCATCTCTTTGACGTAAGCTTCCGCGTCGGCGGCGCTCATGCCGCCGTGCTGCTGAACGATCTTTTTGAGCGTCGAATCGACTTCTTTGGCCATCCGGCTGGCGTCGCCGCAAATGTAGAAGTGAGCGCCCTCCTGGAGCCATTTCCACATTTCGGCGCCATGTTCCATCATGCGGTGCTGGACATAAATTTTTTCGGGCTGATCGCGGGAAAAGGCGGTATCCAGGCGGTGCAGGACGCCGTTTTTCTGCATTTCCTCCAACTCTTCCTTAAAATAAAAATCGCTGTCGGCCCGCTGTTCGCCGAACAGAAGCCAGTTCTTTCCTCTCGCTCCGGTCGCCTGCCGCTCCTGAAGGAAGCCGCGGAACGGCCCTACGCCGGTGCCGGGCCCGACCATGATCATCGGCACATCCGGGTTGGCGGGGGGACGGAAATGCGCGGCTTTTTGAACGAAAACCGGAATTTCGCCGTTGGCATCGGAGCGGTCCGCGAGGAAGGAGGAGCAGACGCCTTTTCTCGATTTACCGCCGCAGGAGTAGCGTACGGTCGAAACTGTAATATGAACTTCGCCGGGGTTCGCTTTCGGGCTGGAGGAAATGGAATAAAGCCGCGGCTGCATGGGCTTCAGCATTCCGATAAAATCATCCGCGCCGGCGGTCAACGGAAATTGCTGCAGCAGATCGGCGAGCTGCCGTCCCCACAGCCACTTTTTCAGCTGGGCTTTATTTTCGCTCTTCAGCAGATCGGCGAGCATGCCGCTGCCCGAGCGCTCCTGCACGAACTGGAGCATGCCCGGCGTTATGCGGGCAATTTCAAAGTGCCGGAGCAGCGCCTCGGCGAGCGGCATCTCTCCGCGGTCTTTCACCGTAACCGGTGCGGACGGACCCAGCTTGACCGCCGTTATAATCTCCTCGACGAGTTCCGGACAATTGGTCGGCCATACGCCAAGCGCGTCCCCGGCCTCGTACTGCAGCCCCTTATCCGCCAGGTCGAAAATATAATGGCGCGTCTCCTTTTCGGAGTCCTCCCGGTTCAGACGCCGGTTGGCAATGACGCGTGTGCGCAGCGGATGATTGCGGTCATATTGCTTTTTTTCCGCGATCTCCGGTGCTGCGGCCGATTCCGCATGTTCCAGCGCTTTTTCGATCGCATTCATCCACGCTTCGGCCTGCTCCCGGAAATCCGTATCGCAATCGACGCGGTTCATGAGCCGCTGCGCGCCAAGCTGTTCCAGTCGGGTGTCCAGATTGCGTCCGAATCCGCAAAACAGATCATAGCTGGAATCGCCGAACGCGAGCACGGCATAGCGCAGATCGGGCAGACGGGGCGCATCGCCTGCTCCCAGCTGCTCCCAGAAGGTTTCGCGATTATCCGGCGGATCGCCCGCACCGAATGTGCTCGCCACGAACAAAACAAATCGTTCTGCGGACAGATCCGCTGCGGATAGGGCGTTCATGTTGACAAGCCGTACGCTGTAACCGGAGCTTTGCAGCTTTTTGGCGCAGTCGCTCGCCGCGCCTTCCGCATTGCCGGTCTGCGATGCCCAAACTACGGCGACGCGAGGCTTGCCGGCTTTTTCAGGCTCCGCCTCCGGCAAAGACGAAGATGAGGCGGTAATCTCCGCTACAGCCGGCGGCGCGTGATTTGGAGCGAGCCCAGCCTCGGGAAGGTACGTCCGGGAAAACATTCCGGCGAGCAGACCGTCAAGCCAAAAACGTTTGACAGGCTCAAGCGGAGCGGTGGGGGGCAGCACCGGAATACCGGGAGCAGGCCGCGTTTCTTCGGCGCGCAGGCTCGTTATGAATCCGGCGATATACATTTTCTCGTGATTATCCAGCGTGATCATCGATGAGGATTGAATGCCGAGCATATTGGCGAGCGTATCGATTTGCGTCATATACACGTCCTCCTTCTGATTGGCTGCCGCTTCGCTTGCATAGGCGTAAGCTTGATTTTCATCGCCCTGAGGCATGGACCGGTCCTGTGCGGAATGCTCTGCGGCACGGACCAGCGAGACGGCGCAATATTTAAATTCCGGCTGAAACGATATGGGATCGATCGCGTCGTTGGTGACGTCGTTAATCGCAAGTTGGTCGCCGAACACATCGTTCCAATGAAAGGGGGCAAAGCAATTGCCCGGCCGCACCCTGTCGGTAACGACAGCCGGCAAAACAGCCAGACCGCGCCGCGAGCGGATTTCTACGCGCTCCTGATCGGCAATGCCGAGCGCCGCCGCGTCTTCGGGATGAATTTCGATAAAAGGCCCCGGATTCAGCTTGTTCAGCGTCGGAATTTTGCCGGTTTTGGTCATGGTGTGCCATTGATGCTGCAGCCGACCGGTGTTCAGCACGAAAGGAAAGTCGCTGTCCGGCATCTCGGCAGGGGGCAAATAGGGCCGCGCCAAAAAGATGCCTTTGCCGCTTTCCGTCGGAAATACGAGCCGCGGGCGGCTGCCGTCGGCATGCTCTTTCAGCGTTTGACTGGTCCCGTCGTTCAAATAGCGGATCGGGTTCCGGCTGCTTTCGCTGTCCGGGGCGCAGGGCCACTGTACGGGCTCTTTGCGCAGCCGTTCGATAGCGGCGCCGCGGATGTCATAGCCGGTTTTGGGGTTCCATGCCCGTTGAATTTCTTTGTAGACATCTGCCGCAGAGTCGTAGGAAAATGCCTCGACATAGCCCATTTCGCAAGCGACCCGGGCGATAATTTGCCAGTCGGGCAGCGCTTCTCCGGGCGGTTCGACCGCTTTTTGCATCAACGTCAAGTTCCGCTCGGAGTTGATCATCACACCCTCGGCCTCCGACCATAATGCGCCGGGAAGCAGTATATCCGCATAGCGGTTCGTCTCGGTATCGAAAAACGCATCCTGCGTAATGACCAGTTCGGCCGCCTGCAGGCCGGCGATGACGTTTTTGCGGTTGGGCACGGTGGCGACGGGGTTCGTGCAAATGATCCAGCACGCCTTGATGTCGCCGGCCTGCATGCTTTGGAACATCGATACGGTTCCGGTGCCGACTTCGGTCCTGAGCGTGCCCCGCGGCACGTTCCACATATCCTCGATAAAATGCCGCTCGTGCTCGACGAGCACGGAACGCTGCCCCGGCAAGCCGGGTCCCATATAGCCCATCTCCCGGCCGCCCATCGCATTCGGCTGGCCGGTCAGCGAGAAGGGGCCGCTGCCGGGGCGGCATATGGCGCCGGTCGCCAGGTGCAGGTTGCAGATGGCGTTCGTATGCCAGGTGCCGTGCGTGCTCTGATTAAGCCCCATCGTCCAGCAGCTCATCCACTCGGGCGATTCGCCGATCCATGATGCCGCCCGGCGGATATCCGCTTCGGGAATGCCGGTTATGTCCGCTACTTTGTCCGGCGTGTACGCTTCGAGGAAGTCCGGCATCTGCTCCCAACCGGATGTGAATTCGGCGATAAAGGCCGGATCGGTATGACCGTTTTTGACGATCAAATGGAGGAGGCCGTTCAACAGCGCAAGATCCGTACCGGGCTTGATTTGCATAAAAAGCGTTGCTTTATCTGCGGTCGCGTTGCGCCGCGGATCGACGACGATCAGCTTGGCGCCCGCCTTGACCCGATCCATAACCCGCAGAAAAAGTATCGGATGGCAGTCGGCCATATTCGCTCCGATAACGAAAAACAAGTCCGTGCGGTCCATGTCCTGATAAGAGCCGGGAGGACCGTCCGCTCCGAGCGACAATTTATAGCCGCTGCCAGCGCTGGCCATACATAAGCGTGAATTGGATTCGATGTTGTTGGTGCGGATGAAACCTTTGGCCAGCTTGTTGATGAGATATTGCGATTCCAGCGACATTTGACCCGATACGTAAAAGGAAAGCGCGTCAGGGCCGTGCCGGTCAAGAATCGCACGCAGCCGCGCAGCCGTATCGCGGATCGCTTCATCGATACCGGTTTGAACCGGTTGATCGGTACGGGTCGAACGCCGGTAGGCATATTCCATTCGCCCGGATTCGGCGATTGCCTGAGCGCAGGTGTTACCCTTCGTGCACAGTCGGCCGAAATTGGTCGGATGTTCTTTATCGCCTGTAACTTTAACGACGCGGTCCCCGGACACTTCGAGCACAATGCCGCAGCCGACGCCGCAATACGGGCAGACGCTTTTCACTTTTTTGGTTGTCATGTTTATTCACCAGCGTTAACGTGCGTGGCACGGACAGATTTCATGATACGAAATATAACTGGATATAACTATTTACGCTCAATATATATCGTATAACGATTTAAGTCAAGATTTTATGTTATAAAATATGACATATAAATATGTTTTTTTGTTCACAAATCATATTTTCATTAATTATATGTAAGGTATTATGACTTTGATCAAACAGACTGAGCTGTTTTCATTTCTTCAGCTTGTTCCTCTTAAGCGAATGCTGTACAGTAAATATATTCCGGTTGAAGCGAGGTGTTGGATATGAATAAGGAACGATTGCCTAAACATGTGTACGAGCAGCTCGCTTTGTTCCGATATCGCATACGCAAATTTATCCGGTTCAGCGAGGAGGCCGCGCGGAGAAAAGGGCTCACCCCGCAGTACCATCAACTTATGCTGTCTATAATGGGTTTTCCCGACCGTGACTATGCGACGCCAAAAGAGCTGGCCGAGCGCCTGCAAATTACTCCTCATGCCTGCGTGGAGCTGATTAAACGCTGCGAAGAACTGGAGCTGGTGCAGCGCTTTCCGAACCCGGATGACAAACGCAGTATTTTTATAAGGTTAACCGCAACCGGATTGGGCCTCCTTGAAGAGTTGTCCGAAATTCATATGGACGAATTAATGAGAGCGGGATTGCTTGAGTTTAACGATTAATGGGCCGATTTGAAAAGAAGAGAGGGATCTGCTTTGCTCAAACCGCAAATTTTTGCCGTGCGGGTGTCGGAAAGTATGGATCGATTGAAGCTTGAGCGGATGACGGAACAGTTAACTCCGGAAAAACAGAACAAAGTCCGGCGCATGCTGAGAATCGAAGACGCGGTTCGCTCGGCGATCGGGGAGCTGCTTGCCAAGCATGCGATCGGGCTTGCGGCCAAACTGCCTCGCCATGAGATTCGTTTCAGCTTGAGTGCGTACGGCAAGCCGCAGCTTGACGGTGCGGATGGCGTCTGTTTCAACATTTCCCATTCCGGGGACTGGGTCGTCTGTGCGGTCGATTCGAACCCGATAGGCGTAGATGTTGAGAAAATTCAACCGATCGATCTGCAGATAGCCAGGCATTTTTTTTCCGCAGCCGAGTGCGCATGGATTATGGACATGCCCGGCGAGCATCGGTTGGCTGGTTTTTTTGACATTTGGACGTTAAAAGAAAGCTATATCAAAGCCGATGGAAGAGGGCTCAGTCTGGCTTTGGATTCATTCAGCATCCTCAAGCAGGGGGACGACATCCGTCTGACCGCCGAAAACGATTTGCGGAGCTTCTATTTTAAGCAGTATGAAATCGACCCGGCTTATAAATTATCGTTATGCGCCGCATCGCCCTTTATGCCGGAACACCCTATTCAAGTCGATGCAGACTCGCTGTATGCATAAGCTTCAATAGTTGCGCAATGCGGCAAAAAAACGGCCCTGTTCGCAAGCTGTGCGAAAGAGCCGTTTTTTCATGGCGTCTTAGTGTCTGTTGCCTTTCTCGTCAATGTAGACGGAACGAAGCAGCGTTCTTTCGAATGGAGCGCCTTTTGCAGTTTGTCCTTTGACGACGAATGAAGCTTGGTAAACGCCTTTACTGCTTGTGTCAGACAAATTGACATCGCTGTCCGAATCGATGGATTCGAGTTTGGTCATTTTGCGGGTTTGCTTTTTGCCGGCATTGCCGTCTTCGGGAGTGAAATCCACCTGATATTGGATTTTCAGCTTGTCCGCTTTCAGGGAAGCTTTATTCCGCTGAACGTGCATTTTCGTTTTATCGTTGTTGAGCTGCAACTGAATAGACTTGTCCAGTTCCGAGTCGAAACGAACGGTCATCATGTAGCCGCCGGGATTGCCGGATTGCGTTTTGACGGTCCATTCGCCTTGTTTCGGCTGGTTCACTACGGCAACATGATGCCAGGCATTTTTGAACACCTGCTCGTCCTGATAAGATTTGACTTCTACACCCACTTGATCGCCTGTAGGTGAAACAAGCTCCACCCGGTTCGCTTTTTGATCGGAAATCCAGTCCAGCGTAATGTTTTTAACGTCGTTTTCTACAGGGAAGCTTTCGCTTGCGGTTCCGTTATGGCTGCCGCCCCGGACTAATACATTTTTGCCGGCAGCGTCGGCATCCTGGGCCGAAGCGGAGGCGGGCGATGCAATGGTGGCAAGGTCGTCTTGGCCTGATTGCCCGGCGGAAACTTTGGCTGCAGCCGTCAAATAAGGTTTGAACAAGGAGAACGTCTGGGAGCCTTGACGGATCGTATTGTGGTCCCAAGTGCCGACTTTGACCATCGTACCTTTCGGCACATTTGCGCTGCTCACCGTAACGACGCCGTCATTGCTGTCGAAAAGCGACAGGAATATGCCGCCGGCGACATAAGAGCCTTTTGACGAATCCGACCAGCCTGTGCCGGCGAAGGTGTAAAATTTGTTGTAAGCGGTGTTCGGGTTCGCGTCGATTACGGAGCGGAAGTAGTTCATGTAGGACGTTTGCATCGAATAAGTGCCGTCGTTTTTATAACCAATGAGGTCTGCCAGCCATCCAGCCCAACTCGTATAAGCCAGATCGGCCAATTGGGAACCGTGATGCGGGGAGCCCAGCGTGATCACGTTAGTCACGTAAGGGTATGCGTTATACTGAACAAGGGCGGTTTGCGTGTCCACGCCTCCTTTGCTGTGCGCGACGATGACGATTTTTTTGTTGAAATAGCTGGAGATGTCGGCGATTTTTTGGGCCAGCATTTGGCCGTTGTCCCACATACTTTTGGGAGTTCCGCCGGAATCGTTCAACTCGACGAAAGCGGTCTGATACCCGTTGTTGTACGCGGTCTGATACATGTCATTGGTTTCATACCAAGATCCGGCGTAGCTGTCAAGGCCCTGTACGAACAAAATGACCGGCAGCTTGGGATCGAGGTTGGCGGGCGTTGCTCCGGGCGCCCATGTTCCCGGAACTCGGGACAGGTTGGGATTGCTGACTGAAGCGCTTGCAGGGGTGACTACGAAGCTTACTGTGAGTAAAAATGCCAGGATGAGGGTGTAAAACTTCTTCATAATTTCATTCCTTTCAAAAAATGGATTTTTATGTTACTCTACTAGTATCTCATTTTTTCCATATATTTGCATTTAAAATGTTTGTGAATATTTCATTTCATCTATTTATGCATAATATAGTAGGAATTAAGCTTTTCAGGTTTTATTTAACAATTTGAACATATCATCTTAAAGAATTCGCAAAATTCCCAGGGAAAGCAGCAAAAAAACCTCCAAAACCACCTGACGTAAAAAACCTCCAAAACCACTTGACGTGGGGTTGGAGGTTTGCGCGTTGGTTCCGATTATGCCGGCGGTTGATCTTTAACGATGCCAATAATGTTGTTTTCCGGGTCCGTGAAAAGCGCCATCGTCACCGTGCCGGGAATTTCGGTAATCGGCATAATGATTTTGCCGCCCAACTCGACGGCCTTGTCCAAAGTCGCCTGCATGTCAGGGACCGCAACATAAATCGTCACATGCCCCGGGTACTCCGAACCGCCGATGCCTCCGTTAATTCCGCCGCTTTTTGTATCGACCAAACCGTAGTTCATCGGGTTGTCGGCGCTAATCTCCCATTGAAACAGATCTCTGTAATAGCTTTGCAGTTTCGCTCCGTCTTTTCCAAGGATTTCAAAATGTACGACCGGATTTGGCATAAGTGTCATCCCTTCATGATTTGGATGGGCAGATACGCTATGAATATATCATAAAAGCAGGATTCAATCGTTTGTTCGTTTTGTAAAAGATAGCGGCACCCATGCTCTTGCTGGCGAAAAAACTGTTTTACCGGTAAAATATCTGTTAAACTACGATATGAAAATAAGATGAAGCGGAGAGAAATCACGCTATGACTGAGAATCACGAATACCACCACATGCAAGCCGATTGCGGAAACTGCTTCGGTTTGTGCTGCGTCGCGCTGCCCTTTGCGGCTTCGGCGGACTTCGCGGCCGACAAAAGCGCCGGACAGCCTTGCCGAAACTTGCAGCCGGACTTCCGCTGCGGCGTTCACGACAAACTCAGACAGTTGGGTTTCCGCGGCTGCACGGTTTACGACTGTTTTGGCGCGGGACAGAAGGTGTCGCAAGTGACCTTCAAGGGACGCGACTGGCGGCAGGCTCCGGAGTCCGCGAAGCTTATGTTTGAGGTGTTCCCGATCATGAAGCAGCTTCATGAGCTGCTCTGGTATTTGACCGAAGCGCTGACGCTGCAGCCGGCCAGGCCGATCCACAGCGCGCTCGGTGCGGCGCTAGACGAAACGCTGCGCCTCACGCAGCTCAGTCCTGAGTCCCTCGTGGAACTGGATGTGGCGGCACACCGGGCGGATGTCAATGTATGGCTGCTGCAAACGAGCGAACTCGTGCGTGATGAAGCCCGCCGCCGGCAAAAGGGGCGCACCGGGCGCCAAAAAGCTTACGGCCGGGGAGCCGACCTCATCGGCGCGAATCTCCGAGGCGCCGACCTTCGGTGCGCCAACCTGAGAGGGGCGTACCTGATCGCCGCCGACCTCAAGGGAGCGGATTTGAGAGCGGCCGATCTGATCGGGGCCGATTTCCGGGACGCCGACCTGGGAGGAGCGGACCTTACCGGGAGCATTTTTCTCACCCAAGCGCAGCTTAACGCAGCGAAGGGAGACGGTGATACGAAGCTGCCGCCGTCACTCACCCGTCCTCCGCACTGGTCGGCCGCGGGTGGACAATTCCCTGTATAGGAAGTGCAGGGAACCATTCCATGGAACCGCGATGTCCGAGGCGTGTTGAGAGGGACGCTCTGTTAGCGCAGCCAGAGTTGGAGCCGGCTTGGCAAGCTGCAAAACCTGCGAAAGTGCAGTTTTTTTTGCGAAAGTGGCTCGTTTTGGTGAAAAACCTGCAAAAGTGCAGGAATTTTCGCTGAAAGTGAGTATAAGCCTATGTGTTCGGTGAAAAGCCTGCACCTTTGCAGGAATTGTTCGTGGCGAGCGATCAAGGACGCAAATTCTTGTATGTTTGCAGGTTTTCTTCGCACTGAAAGTCGGATGGGCCGCTCTGGCTGCAACGTGCGAGTTTTTCGACAATCTGAAAATATGAGGTGCTGCAATGACGTCAACCAAACTGTTCTATACGCTCTGGGATGATTGGGAGAAGTTGGATTTGGGGGATTCCGGGGCGCGTCCGGCCGAATTCCTGGGCAGCAAAGCTTTATTGCTTGAAAAGCCGAACTCCGCAGTTTTTCTTCGCGACGAGATCCGTTTCCAGGCTTTTCGCATTCAAGCCGAAGTGGCCATCCCCGGAGAGGTGGGGTTCGTCGGATTTGTTTTCGGAGCGAGAGATGCCGAGAATTATGAGCTCGTTTATTTGGCTCCGGTCGAAATTCAATACGATCCTGTCATGAACGGTTCCATGACTTGGCAAATTTATAACGGACCGGCCTATCAAAAGGCGCTGCCCGACACTACCGGCGCATGGCAGCAATTGGCCCTGGAGGTTCAGCCGAACGGGGCGGCGGTGTATTTCGGCGACGATCCTGAGCCGCAGCTTGTCATTTCCAACCTGCAGCACGGCGGTTCCGCGGGAAAAATCGGCTTCTGGAGCTTTTTGCCAAGCTGCATCCGCAATCTTACCGTCGAAGAAATCGAACCGTCGCCGATTGCCGGAAGAAACAGCGATATCAACGCTCTTCAATCAGAATCGTTTGTGACGGAATGGCTTGTTTCGCAGCCGTACTTGCCGGGCGAACAGCCCGCTGCTTCCAAACACAATTGGACGAAAGCTATCGTGGAAGAGAACGGCACGCTGAACCTCAATCGACTGTTTAAGGCTGAACCGGGCATCGCAGTCGAAGCGAAGAGCCTGTTTACGATTGCGGAGGAACAAGAGACGGTGCTTACTCTCGGCTTCAGCGACCATATTCGGCTCTGGGTGAATGAACAGGAAGTTTACCGGGGCGACTGGAAATGGAATCCTCCTGCCTCCGACGGGCGCATCAGGCCAAACTTCGCCAGCGTTCCGGTCAAATGGAAAGCAGGGCTGAACACCGTCCGCGCGCAAGTATCGCAAAACGAAAGTTTTGGATGGGGACTGGCGGTCAGAACGGGCTTGTCGGATATGTCATTCAGCGAATAACATGCACGCATTATCGGGAGGATGCAAAGGTCTTCATGGACGTTGCAGTCTTCCTTTTTCATTTGGATATGAAAAAAAGCCTTTGGAATCGGATCCAGAGGCTTTTTGTATGGCTATTTTTTTCGAGACCTTATTCAACATCATAACAATTCATAAAGAAAAAGTCTATACTTTTTGATGGATTATATTTACTATTGGGTTGCCGGCAAAACTTATAAAATGGAGTGTAGATGTTCAATGGACATGACTTGCCACCTCGATCAAGCTGATCTGCAGGAATATGTGAGAAAGGTTTTAGGTGTCGGTTATTTAGTTGTTAACGTATCAAAAATGCGCGGCGGCGCACAAAAGGTAGTGTACAAGATCGACTGCAGCAATGGATTTTCCTGCGTTTTGTACGTGTGGGATCTTTCCATGAATTATTTTAAAGAAGAAATAGCAAACATGGATACGTGC
Source organism: Paenibacillus sp. sgz302164 (assembly GCF_056120505.1). Classification (NCBI taxonomy): domain Bacteria; kingdom Bacillati; phylum Bacillota; class Bacilli; order Caryophanales; family Paenibacillaceae; genus Paenibacillus; species Paenibacillus sp. sgz302164. Next base: position 182,232 of record NZ_JBVYOL010000004.1, read on the forward strand.
GAGCGATCCTATGGAAGCGATCATTTTGAAATAAACAACAAGTTTTTAACGGAGCGTGGAATTCGAACCCCCTTTCTTTATGACCTGAATAAGGAAAGAAACCGTTACCCTTTTGATTATGCCCTCGTTGAATACGTAGACGGACAGATGGCGGAACATTATTTCCATCATTCCGATTCAAAAGCTCGAGATAAACTATTCCAGCGGTTGGGGGATATGCTTACCGGCATGCATGCCAACGAAAGACATTTTTTTGGCAAGCCGAATTATACCGGAATCACCCATACAGAACATTGTCATCTCATACAAATGGAAAATGCTAAAATGCAGTTATCTTATGCCTCCGGCCATATTGATAGCATCAAGTCCAATCAAAGCAAGCTGCTCGATTCTTTGTATGAGCTTGAATCAAGGATTAAACCTAGAACGCAGTACGGATTTATTCACGGGGAACTGGGTCCTGATCATGTTCTGGTTAATGATAAACTGGAACCCTTTTTAATCGATATCGAAGGGGCTGCGTACTTTGATATTGAACATGAGCACAGTTTTTTGGAGCTGCGGTTTGGGGACTTCTACCGGTATTTAAAGAACGATACTCTCGATCCAGACAGGATGTTATTTTATCGATTCCACCACCACATATCGTTAACCTCGGGAGGGTTGAAGCTGCTTCATAGAGGATTTCCGGATCAACAATTTGCAAAAAATCTGGCCGCTCATCATTCCCAATGCGCATTGCGATTTATTGAAAGTTGAAACAAACTATAACCCTGGACATGCCGGGTTGGTCGACCGACCGCTGTCATGCAGCGCCCGCAGGAAACCGCTTTAAGGCTCGAATCCTTTTTGGCTCACATAAATTTGATCCTCGGGAAAAACCTGCTTCAAGCGCTCGTAGACGATGCGATAGGCGGCAGGGTCGTACCAATTTTCCAAGCCCAGCGGTTTGTACAAAGCCTGAAGGCCCAAGCGGCGCGAGCGTTTTCCTTCGCTGCCGTCCCCCATAAAATAATCGTCCACACATACGCGATTGACGAGCGGGCGCAGCAGGGCAGGGAAGTTTTCGCTGCTCGGCAGCATCGGCGCGATCGCCGCTTGGGTTGGCACGCCGGCGTCGGCCAGCATTCGGAGCGTTTTTAACCTCGCGTTGATAGGAGGGGCCTGCGGCGAAAAATGCTTCCGGATATCATCCCGGTCGGTTTCGACTGTCATGCTGACACGCACCTTATCTCCGAGCCGCACAAGCAGATCGATATCTCTGCGAACAAGCGGACTGCGGGTCTGCACGAATAAAAAATCAGGGGGGTTGCAGGCCATAATTTCCAGCAAGGATCGGGTGATTTGCTCCTTATATTCGACGGGCTGATACGGATCGGTACTCGATGACATGAAGATGGTGACAGGCCCTTTGGCTTTCGCTTTTTGGAACTCTTTGCGGAAAACGCCTGCCGCCGTTTGTTTGATATCGACCCACGTTCCCCACGGCGCGTCCCGGAAAGTGGAGACGGGCATTTGCCGCACATAGCAGTAAGAACAGCCGAACGAACAGCCGGTATAAGGGTTCAGCGAATGACTGTAGCCGCGCAAAAAGCCGGTCCCTTTATTCAGAATCGTTTTGGGGTGTTTGTATAAATATTCCATTCATACCTGCCTTTACTTGGCGTCGTGGAAAATAATGCCGAGACTATATCTCGTCCCTGACGTAATTGTGCTTACGCCGTGCCGCAGCGTCGTTCTGTAATAGCCGCGCGATCCCGATACGGGCCGATGATGGGTCGGGAAAATGAGCCCTTCGCCTTGCTCCAGGGCGATGACGTGGCCCCGGCTTTGCGCCCGCGGCCGCTGTTCCACAAGCAGAAATTCCCCGCCGGTGTAATCTTGGCCTTTTTGATTCAGCGCGAAAACGACCTGAAAAGGGAAGAATACTTTTCCATACAAATCCTGATGCAGGCAGTTGTAGCCCCCGGCTTCGTATTTCAAAATCAGCGGGGTGGAACGGGTCTGCCCCTCTTCATGGCATTGCTCCAGAAATTCCGCCAGCGTCTGCGGATAAACGGCCTCGCGGCCCAATTGCTCAAGCCAGCGATTGGCCGTCTTTGACAGCTCCGGATATAATCCGCCGCGCAGCTGCTGCAGCAGAGCGGGGAGGGGAGCGTCGTAATATTTGTACTCGCCGATGCCAAAACGGTATCTGGCCATGTCGATGGTGGTGCGGAAATGCTCTTGCTCCCCGTAGGTGCCGATAATGTCCGTGCACGCCGCCGGATCGAGCAGGGAAGGGAGCTTCGCGTACCCGTCCCTATCTAGCGACTGCTGCAGCGACTCCCAGTCCAGAGCGGCCATGCGCGCAGCGAGGCGGTCAGGCATGCTGCAAGCCTCCTTCGACCGGAGCGCCGCTGCGTTCCAATTGCAGCAGCTTCGTTTTCATATCCAGGCCGCCGCGGTAGCCGGTGAGCGCGCCGTTTTTGCCAATGACCCGGTGGCAGGGCACCGTTATTAAAACGGGATTCGCCCCAATGGCTGCACCGACAGCCCGTACCGAAGCCGGTTTCCGTATTTGCTCAGCGATATCCGAGTAAGAAAAAGTTTGCCCATAGGGAATGGCGCAAAGCGCGTTCCATACGGCCATTTGAAAGGGCGTCCCGCGCAGGTCGAAAGGAACGGAAAAACTCGTGCGCGCCCCTTGCAAATATTCGGTAAGCTCGGCCGCATAGGGCAGCAGCTTGTCATCGTCCCGAACGAACGCGCTGCCGGGGAACCGGATGCGGGCCCAGTCGGCCAATTCCTCGAAAGGGCGGTTTTGCGACCCTACGAAACAAAGCCCTGCCGCCGTAGCTGCGATATGAATATTCCACTCGTCATGCGCGAGTGCCGACCAATAAATCGGCGAATTAGTTTTGTTGCTCATGTTCAGTTGCCTCCTTTATCATTTGGTGCCGCATTTGGCGAAAGCCTGCCGGCGTATAGCCCGTTTTCTTTTTGAACAAAGTTATAAAATAGGGCGTATTTGACAAACCTACGCTCCGGCCAACCTCGGCAATCGCTTTATCCGTCGAAGCAAGCTGCTCCTTGGCCTGCTCGATCCGCCTCTGCTGGATGTACTCGACCGGCGTGATGCCCGTCACCTTTTTGAACGTCCGATGCAGATGATACGGGCTGCCATGTCCGATATCCGCGAGCATGCCGAGCGTTAAATTTTCCATGTAATGTTTGTCCATGTATGCCGTGACCAGAGCTACCCATTCGTCATCCGGCAGCCGCTCGCCGGTAGGCTTGCATCGCTTGCAGGGGCGAAATTTGGCGGACAGCGCCAGCTCCGCGGTTCGAAACAAGCCGATATTTTCTTTTTTCGGCGGTCTGGATTTGCAGGATGGGCGGCAAAAAATGCCGGTAGTTTTGACCGCATAATAAAAATGACCGTCATACGAAGCATCGTTGCCGATGATCGCTTGCCATTGCTCGTCCGTCAGCGGCTCCATGGTTGCCGGGCCGGCCGCGCCGCCGTCAAAGCTGCGATGAACGATTTTCGGTTCCTGCTTCTTTTGGTTCGTCATCTTCGCTCACCTCCCACGAACAGTATAACCCCAAAAAGGATCGTTTGTACGCATTTTCGAATGTAATAGCAAGATAACGAAATTGCGGGAAATCCGCTCGGCAAGCTCGTCGGCCGTTACAGGCCGCCCTTTGTTAGCGGCGTTTTCATGTGTAATCCGAAATTATAAACTTGTTCAAGTATGGCGCTAAGAGATATAATAGATTGGGTATTAACATGTCCGTTACCGTTAACGAAGATCAAGTAAAATAAGAAAGTGGGATCAGCATGGGTCGTAAGTGGAACAATATCAAGGAAAAAAAAGCCTCGAAGGATGTAAATACGAGCCGCATTTATTCGAAGTTCGGACTTGAAATATATGTGGCGGCAAGGAAGGGCGAGCCGGACCCCGAATCCAACCGGGCGTTAAAAGTCGTGCTTGAACGAGCAAAAACGTACAACGTACCCAAAGCGATCATCGACCGTGCGATTGAAAAGGCTAAGGGCAGTTCGGAAGAAACTTATGAAGAGCTTCGCTATGAAGGCTTCGGACCGAACGGTTCCATGCTCATCGTAGATGCATTGACAAATAACGTGAACCGCACGGCTTCGACTGTGCGCTCTGCGTTCAATAAAAATGGCGGCAGCATGGGGGTAAGCGGATCGGTAGCGTATATGTTCAATCCGACAGCGATCATCGGTCTCGCCGGCAAAACTGTGGATGAAGTCATTGAACTGCTGCTGGAAGCGGATGTGGACGTGCGCGACGTCGAGGAAGAAGACGATTCCGTCGTTGTATACGCCGAACCCGAACAGTTCCATGCCGTACAGGAAGCGTTCAAGAACGCCGGCATAACGGAATTTACAGTTGCCGAATTGACTTTGCTTGCGCAAAACTTCGTAACGCTCCCGGAAGACGCACAGGCGCAATTCGAAAAAATGATCGACGCCCTGGAAGACCTGGAAGACGTTCAGCAAGTGTATCATAATGTGGAATTTGAAGAGTAATCCCTAATCGTGAAAAGAGGAAAAGCCGCACAGATGCGGCTTTTTATCGTTTTATTCAGCGTTTTGCGGTACCGCTTTAAAGCTGTTCAGCAGCCGTTCGATGTTGCTTCTGGCGTAGCCGACATGCTTGTTGTCCCGGGTCAGCCGGCTTGCCATAATTCCGCCTTCGATGGAAGAAAAGATGAAAGAGGCGATAGATTCGGTGTCCATATCGGCGCTGAATTCCCCGTCGGCGACACCTTGCCGCAAAATGTCTTGAATGAATGAGGACATGCCTTCGTACGCTTCCAGGGCGCGTTCCCGCAGCACGGGGAAGGAGTGGTCGCTTTCGACCGCTGTATTAAGAAAAGGGCATCCGCCCTTAATTGGCGGGTTGTGGACCGTATCGCTGTAAACGTCGCACATGGCGATCACTTTGCCGATTGAGGTAGAAGCGTTTTCGATGGCCGCGGAGAAATGCCCCCATAAAACTTGGCCCGCATACGCGAAAGCTTCCAAAGCGATCTCGTCCTTGTTCGCGAAATTCCGGTAGATTCCCCCTTTGGTCAAACCGGTCGCATCCATAATATCCTGTATCGTCGAACCCGCATATCCTTTATCGTTAAAAAGCTCCGCAGATTTCATAATGATATGCAGCTTTGTTTTGTCGCTTTTGCGCATGTGCAGCTTCCTCTCACCTGTGGCTTGGACTCTCTCATAATATTGTAACAGTTCATAAGTGAATTATAATGCAGTTTGTTGTACAATAAAAGAGACCGGACGGTTCGGTTTCAAAATGAGGAGGGGATGTCTTTTTTATGGAAAAAACGAAATTCAAGTACTTATACCCGCTGATGTTGGCGGCATCGGTTGTTTACATTATTTATGTTGCGTTTATGAACTTGTATCACGACCCGCAGGCCGCCGCATTTTTGGGGCAAAAAATCAATCTGAGACGGGCACTTAATGTTCCGGTTTGGTTGAGCGTGATGCATATCCACGTCGTTGCCGCTTGTCTGGCTATGCTGGCCGGAGCTTTGAATTTCTCCACCCCGTTTTTGCGAAAATACCGGAAATTCCATAGAATCAACGGCTATTTGTACGTTATTTTCGTCCTGATCGTATGTATAACTTCCGGTTATATGGCGCCCTATTCGACAGGCGGGAGGGTTACGAGCATTGCCTTCAATCTGTTGAGCATGGTCTGGTTCGCCATGACGATCGCCGCGATTGTTCAAATTAAACGCAAGCAGGTCGCCAAACATCGCAAATGGATGGTTCGAAGCTTCGTATTTTGTTTTACGAACCTGTTTATTCATCTGATTACCTTTATTCTGCATAACGGGTTAGCAATGAAGTATGAGCTAAGCTACATAATCGGCGTATACGGATCGATACTTGTTAACTTCATCCTCGCGGAGATCGTGATTCGTTTTGTGTATACGAAGGAGCCGAACATAAAAGCTGTTGAATAAGAAAGGAGGGTTGCGATGCACGTACAAATTGTTTTGTTTGACGGTTTTGATCTGCTGGATGCTTTGGCGCCCTATGAAGTGTTCTGCGCGGCTGAGTTAGCGTTGAGCTCGTTACCGCCGAAGGGGTGCGGTCCGTGCCCAGCGGCTTGAACGGCCTGCACATTGCGGCCGGCGGGAAACTCGATCCGGAACGAGCCGGACTCATTGTTGTACCCGGAGCGTCCGGAGAAGTAAGCGGAGATGGGCTGGATTCCGTCCCGGCTATTCTCAAGAGAGCGATGGAAACACAGTTGACGGATTTGATGAGAGAAGCTTTTCAGCGACCCGATATAACTGTGGCTACGGTTTGCGGAGGCTCTCTTTTGTTTGCGATGGGCGGGCTGTTGGAAGGCCGTCATGCCGTCACGAACCATCTTGGAATGGATGTTCTGGGAGCGACGGGCGCGGTTCCGGTGGCGGAGAGCGGATTGCGGAGGCAAGTCGAAGGCCGGTGGCGAGCGGGTCGCGGCGGCAAGACGATGGTCGGCGGGAAAGCGGATCGCGGCGGCAAGACGATGGCCGGCGGGGAGCGGATCGTAGCGGCAAGACGATGACCGGCGGAGAGCGGATCGCGGCGGCAAGACGATGGCCGGTGGCGAGCGGATCGTAGCGGGAAGTCGATAACCGGCGGAGAGCGGATTGCGGCGGCAAGACGATGGCCGGTGGCGAGCGGGTCGCGGCGGCAAGTCGATAGCTGGCGGAGAGCGGGTCGCGGCGGCAAGACGATGGCCGGCGGAGAGCGGGTCGCGGCGGCATGTCAATTACTGGCGGTCGGCGATTTCATCGATGAAAAGGTCATGGCACACTTTTTGTGTACCGTGGCCTTAATTTTTGTCGACTAAAGCCGCCGCGGATATGTAACAGTGCTTCTCAAGCGCTAATGTTATGCCAAATCAGGTCCTATCAAGACGAACCCGGTTGTCCGATCCACTATTGTTTGCAACAGCCATGCCTTGCCCGAAAACCTGCGAAAATACAGGAATTTTCGCCGGGAGAGGCTAGTTTGGAGGAAAAGCCTGCAATTGTGCAGGAATTTTCGCTCGTGAGGGGCGGAGCGCTAGATTTATGCGGAAAAGCCTGCAGATTTGCAGGAATTTTCCGGAAACAAGGGCTACGAGGGTCAAAAGCCTGCACTTTTGCAGGCTTTCCTGCACACACGCCGCCGGCGCACTAGCTCAAGCGGCCCGGGCTATTCAAGCAACGGCCGGCCTTGCCCGAAAACCTGCGAAAATACAGGAATTTTCGCCGGGAGAGGCTAGTTTGGAGGAAAAGCCTGCAATTGTGCAGGAATTTTCGCTCGTGAGGGGCGAAGCCCTAGATTTATGCGGAAAAGCTTGCAGATTTGCAGGAATTTTCCGGAAACAAGGGCTACGAGGGTCAAAAACCTGCACTTTTGCAGGCTTTGTGAACACGTCGCTGCCGGCGCACTAGCTCAAGCGGCCCGGGCTGTTCAAGCAACGGCCGGCCTTGCCTGAAAACCTGCGAAAATACAGAAATTTTCGCAGGAAGAGGCCGGTTTGAAGGAAATGCCCGCGATAGCTCAGGAATCTCCGCCCATAAGGGCGGAGCCCTAGCCGCCACAGCGCAAAGCTGCAACAAGCATGGATGCTGAATCCATGCTATTTTTTCACCTTAATAAACAATTCATTTTATTCTGACATTCCATTTACACAAGGCAAGTACAATGGCAGTGAGGCAAATCATTCAAAATAAAAAAAATGTAGCAAATGCTTCATTTGGGAGGCGGCAGAGTGGCTTTAACATTCGTATGGTTCGATTTGGGGTATACGCTGGTGGATCGTTACATAGGACGTTTGTATCAAAACATTCTTTCCAGCGAATACCAGATTCAGAAAACGGTTCGCGAAGTCGAATTGGCGTTTCACTGCACGGACAAGCTGTTCATGCGGGAGTACCCGGGAGTGCTGAGCCAAAAAAGCTCAACGTACTTTTTGTGGTATATGGGGGTCGTCAATCATTTTCTCGGCATCGCGATTGATTTGGAAAACGTTGTGGCGCATTTCAGGCAAAACAATTATTTCAGCGTTGATATTTGGAAAGCTTATCCGCATACGAGGGATACGCTTTTGAAGCTGAAGCGGGAAGGTTACGGCGTAGGCCTGATTTCCAACTGGGATTTATCGGCCAGACAAGTTCTGCAGGACAATCTCCTTGATGATTTGTTCGACGAAGTGGTCGTCTCTGCCGAGGTCGGCGTGGAAAAGCCCAGTTCGAAAATATTTAAAATCGCCCTCGACAAGCAAAAATTGAAATCGGAGGAGTGCCTATACGTTGGAGACAACTATTACGATGATGTCATCGGATCGCGCAAAGTCGGGATGGATTGCCTGCTCATCAATCGGTTCGGAACGACGGGCATCGAAGAATTATCGTTCCAGGCCGTTATCGAAGATGTAACGGGCGTGCTGCCGTGGTGCCAACGTAAACAGGCGCTGCAGTAAATATCCAGGGGGTAACAAAGTTGAAAATAACAGAGAGAATAGATTTGCATTTCGATTCACTAAGCACCAGCCAAAAAAAAGCGGCGCACTACATTGCTTCGAATTTAGTTGAAATTGTGACGCTGCCCGCACGCCAAATCGCCGAACTGGCGAACGTCAGCGAAGCGACGCTGCACCGGCTGGCGCAAGCTTTGGATTACGCGAACTACAAAGACATGCATGGAGCGATTAAGGAAGCCGTATTCAAGCAAAGAGCGATTTCGAGGCTGCAGCAGACCGCCGACATTTCGGACAGCAGTTGGGTGGACGCGCATTACGATGCGGAAATTCATAATATCGAGGCGACGCGCCGGCTCAATGACTACTCCGATTTGCAAAAAGCGGCCGACATGCTGCTTCAGGCGAACAAAATTTGGGTGGCCGGATGGCGGATGGGGCTGGCGGTTACGTCATTTTCGGGGTTTATTTTCAAATATTTGTTGGGCAATGCCGAGCTCATCCCGCAGGGGCAAACCGCAGAATACGCGACCTATTTGGATAAGCGGGATGTGATGTTCATCAGCGGTTTTCCGAGATATTGCAGAAGAACGCTGAAGCTTGCGGAGATCGCCAGGCAGCGCGGGCTTCGCGTCATTGTGCTGACCGATTCGAAAATGTCGCCGTTCGTGAAGTATGGGGACGTCAATTTGTACGCCTTGACGAAATCGGTCAGTTTTCTGGACTCTTATACGGCTCCGCTCGCGCTTGTCAACGCGATTTTGCGGGAAATGTCGATTCACGACAAAAACCGCATGCAGGAAAGCATGAAAACGATGGAGCACATGTTCGAAGCTTTTGAAGAAAGTTTCAGTTGGTCGATTGTCGGGAAAACGGAGAAAGAACAATAACCAGGAGGAAGAGAAACCATGAAAAAGAAAATAAGCAAACAACCGGTTGTTTTTGTATGCTGCGTTTTGATGCTCGTCCTTATTCTAGCTGCGTGCAGTCCGCAGAAGTCCGGCCAGGACACAGCCGCCGGCAGTCCCCAGCAGAGTCCGAAAGCGGAAACGGCCGCAGCGGCCAAGCAAGGGGGAACGGTCAGACTGCCGATTGCTACGGAGCCTGATAATCTGGACCCGTATTTATCCTCAGCGACGGATACGGCTTCCATGATGGACAATGTGTTCGACGGTTTGCTCGGAAATGACGACAAAGGGAGTATGGAACCCGCAATCGCCGAGTCCTATCAAATTACCGACAACGGGCTTACATACACGTTTAAGCTGCGGCAAAATGTCAAGTTTCATAACGGCCAGCCGCTAACTTCTCAGGATGTGAAATATTCGTATTCCCGTTTGGCCGGTCTTAACGGTGACAAGCCGCTGTCGTCTAAATTCGAGATGGTGAAAAGCGTCGATACGCCTGACGACTATACGGCGGTCATTCATTTGAAAGTGAGCGATTCGTCGTTTATTTCCCGGACGACTACGGCTATTTTGCCCAAAGATTATAAAGATCAAAGCAAGCAGCCGATTGGCGCAGGACCATTCAAATTTGTGGAATACAAACCCGGGCAGTCGCTCGTTCTGGAGAAAAATAAAGATTTCTACAATCCCGATAAAGCCGCCAAATTGGATCGGGTGGAGTTTAAATTCATGACCGATGCCAACGCAACTTTGCTGGCGTTAAAATCCGGCGCCATCGACATGATCCCGTCGGTTTCGGCGCAAGGGCTGCAGCAGTTGGGAGATGGCTTCAATTACGTCAAAGGTCCGCAAAATATGGTGCAGTTAATGGCATTAAATAATAAAGTGAAGCCGCTGGACGACCTCAAAGTAAGACAAGCCATCAATTATGCGATCGATGTGGATGCGATTATTAAAACGATTGCGGACGGAAACGGCACAAAGCTCGGCTCCAATATGAGCCCGGCGATGGCGAGCTTCTACGAACCGGGTCTTGACACAATGTACAACGTGAATGTGGAAAAGGCCAAAGCTTTGCTTGCCGAGGCGGGCTATCCGAACGGCTTCGACCTGGAAGTGACCGTTCCGTCCAACTACAAAACCCATGTGGACACCGCCCAGGTCATCGCCGATCAGTTGAAGGCGGTCGGCATCAAAGTGCAGATCAAACAGATCGAATGGAGCAAATGGCTGGATGATGTGTACACGAAACGCAATTACGTATCTACTGTAATCAGCTTTACAGGCAAGCTGGACCCTTATGATGTGCTAATCCGGTACGACAGTTCTTACGGCAAAAATTTTATTAACTACTCCAATCCGAAATATGATGAGCTTATGAAGCAGGGGACGCTGGAATCGGATACCGCCAAACGGATCGAAATTTATAAGAAAGCGCAGCGTTTGCTGACGGAAGAAGCGGCATCTGTCTATATTATGGACATGAACCAAACCGCAGCGATGAAAAAAGGATTGAACGGATTCAAAATTTATCCGAACCAATTGCTGAATATGGCGGATTTGTACTACACCCAATCCTGATGGAGGGTATACAGTGACCGTTTTTGCCCGAAAAATCGCAACTTTGCTATCTACGGTACTATTCGTATCCGTGATTACCTTTTTCGTATTTCAAATCCTTCCCGGAAACCCGGTGCTCATTATGTTAGGCGTTGACGCCGATCCGAGGCAGGTCGAAGTTCTGGAACAGCAGATGGGGCTGGATCAGCCGGCCATTGTCCGCTACGCCGAATGGATTCAAGCGGCTCTCCACGGCGATCTGGGGATGTCTGTCCGCTATCAGCTTCCCGTCTTTCAGCTTCTGGGCGACCGTCTGCCGGTCACGTTGTCTTTGACTTTCATTTCCATGGGGTTGATCGTGCTGATCGGTCTCCCCCTGGGCATTTTCATCGCAACCCGCAATGGAAAACCCGTGGCCTATCTGTTATCTTTTATCACGCAATTAGGGCTGGCGATTCCTTCCTTTTGGCTGGGCATCGTTTTGATTTTTATATTTTCGGTCGTGCTGCGCTGGCTGCCTTCCGGGGAATATGTGAGCTGGAGCGAAGATCCGTGGAAAGCGTTCAGATCGCTGCTGCTGCCCTCGACGGCGCTTGCGATTCACAATACGGCAGTCCTCATCCGCTATATCCGAAACACCGTCATGGACCAAATGAAACAGGATTATGTGAGGACGGCCAGGAGCAAGGGATTGAATGCGGCCGCCATTTTATACGGACATGTCATCCGCAATGCTTTTGTTCCGGTATTGACCGTGCTCGGTTTGATCGTGGCGGAAACTTTGGGCGGCAGCATTATTGTGGAAAATGTGTTCAGTCTGCCCGGTTTGGGCAGCTTGCTCGTGACGTCCATCAACAGCAGAGATTTGCCGCTCGTTCAAGGAATGGTTCTCTACATCGGCATCACCGTCGTCATGATTAATTTCATCGTGGACATTTTGTATAAAGCAGTCGATCCAAGAATCGGTAGAAAGGGCTAATTTGATGAAGTTGAGCAGATTTTATAAGAACGTCCATCTCATGATCGGCGCCTTCTTGTTCGCTATCCTGTTTATCGTCTTTTTGGTCGGCTTGTTTTACACGCCTTATGCCACGGAGGCGATGAACACGGGACAGCGCCTGGCCCACCCGAGCGCAGCCCACTGGTTCGGCACCGACAATTTCGGGCGGGACATCCTGAGCCGGATTATGGAGGGCTCGCGGATCGTGTTTTATGTCGGCAGCTTATCTGTTACGATCGGATTGACCGGAGGCCTGCTGATCGGTGCGACGGCCGGTTATTTCGGAGGCTGGATCGATGAGTTGGCTATGCGGGTTATGGACGGTATGATGGCGTTCCCGGGCATTTTGTTCGCGCTCATGCTCGTCACAGTGTTCGGGCCGGGGCTGGGCAATACGATTATCGCGCTGGGCATTATGAGCATTCCCGGATTTTCGCGCATCATTAGGAGCGGAGTCATCCAATACAAGGAGTTTGAATTTATCAAGGCGGCCAAAGTGCGCGGTGCGGGTCCGCTCCGCATTATTTTTCGCCACATTTTGCCGAACATGACCTCGCCGCTGATCGTGGCGGCGGCGCTCGCGGGTGCGGGATCGGTTTTGGCGGAAGCCGGGCTCAGCTATTTGGGTCTGGGGGTTCAGCCGCCGCTGGCCAGTTGGGGGAGAATGCTGAACGAGGCGCAGGTATACGTGATGTCGGCTCCCTGGTACACGATTATTACGGGAAGCTTCATTACGCTGATGGTACTCAGCTTGAATTTTTTGGCAGACGGCTTAAGAGATTTGGCCGATAAACGGAAGTAACGGAAGAGGAGGGCGTATGGCTAACGAATTACTTCGCATCGATCGTTTAAATGTCCGCTTTTCTACGGACAAAGGCGAATTCAGGGCGATCAAGGACGTATCTTTTCATATTCGCGAAAACGAAGTGGTCGGCTTGGTCGGGGAGTCCGGCTGCGGCAAAAGCGTCACTTCGCTGGCGTTAATGGGGCTCTTGCCGGCGAACGCGCGCAGCGTGTCCGAACAAATGCGGTTTCAGGGCAGCGATCTGTCCGGACTGGATGAAAAGGGCTGGATGAACGTTCGCGGCAACCGGATATCGATGATTTTTCAAGAGCCCATGACTTCACTCAACCCGCTTATTCCCGTGGGCAGGCAGGTTGCGGAAGGATTAATCCGGCATCGCGGATTGTCGGCAAAGCAGGCCAAAGCAAAAGCGCTTGAAGTGATGCATCAGGTGGAGCTCCCGCGAGCCGAACAGCTGTACGACAATTACCCGCATCAGCTCTCCGGCGGAATGCGCCAGCGCGTCGTCATTGCCATGGCGCTCGTCTGCGGCCCACAGTTGCTGATCGCCGATGAGCCTACAACCGCGCTGGACGTGACGGTGCAGGCCCAGATTCTGGCCCTCCTGAAAACCATTCATTCCAGGCAAAATACGTCCATCTTGTTTATTTCGCATGATTTGGGCGTTATCTTTAATTTGTGCCAGCGCATTATCGTCATGTACGCGGGCCATATCGTGGAGGAAGCGGATAAGGCCAGTTTGAGCCGACGGCAGCTGCATCCTTATACGAAAGGGCTGATCGAGTCTTTGCCGACCGCCGAGAAAAAAGGCAAGCCGCTCTACACGATGCCGGGCTTCGTTCCCTCCATTCAAGAGGAACAAAAAGGGTGCCCTTTTGCGCCGAGGTGCCCTAAAGCGGACAAGCGCTGCCATGAAGAGCTGCCGCAGTTGGAAGAGAAGACGCTCGGCCATCAAGTGCGCTGCCATTTCCCGAACATGGAGGCTATCGTATGAGCGAACCGCTTGTTGAAGTCAACGGACTGCACAAATATTTTCCGGTTCCACGCAAACATATGCTGGAAAAGCGCTCGCACGTCAAAGCGGTCAACGGCGTATCGTTCGAAATCCGCAAAGGCGAAATTTTCGGGCTCGTCGGCGAGAGCGGCTGCGGCAAGTCGACATTAGGCCAAATGCTAGTGCGGCTTTTGCCGATGACAGAGGGAACCTTGGCTTTTCGCGGCCAGGACATTACGAATGTCAAAGGGAAAGAGCAGCAGGAATTGCGCAGGCACATTCAAATGATTTTCCAGGACCCGTACTCGTCGCTAAATCCGAAAATGAAGGTGCAAGCGATCCTGGAAGAACCGCTGATCATTCATCGGATGGGGGACCGTGAGGCCCGCAGGCAAGCCGTCGTGCAAATGCTGCGGCACGTAGGTCTGGACGAAACCTATCTGGACCGCTATCCGCACGAATTGAGCGGAGGCCAGCGGCAAAGAGTGGGCATCGCCTGCGCGCTCATCCTGAACCCGGAATTTATCGTTGCCGATGAAGCCGTCTCCGCGCTGGACGTTTCCGTTCAAGCCCAAATTTTGAACCTGCTTCGAGAGTTGCAGCAGCGCTTTGATTTAACGCTGCTGTTTATTTCCCACGATTTGAATGTGATTCAATATATAAGCAACCGCGTCGGTGTCATGTATATGGGGGAAATGGTGGAGATTGCGGACGCGGACCTGATCGGGAGCAAGCCCATGCATCCGTATTCGCAAGCTTTATTTTATGCGGTGCCAGATTTGAACCGGCAGGATGAGGACAGCAATCCATTCCTTGTTCAATCCGGCGCCCCCGCGTCCGGTTATGTGCCTGACGGTTGCTCGTTTCACGGCAGATGTCCTTTTGCGCAGCCGCAGTGCACGCAGATCAAGCCGCAGCTAAGGCCAATTGCGGACAAACATTTTGTAAGGTGCCATTTGTACGAATAAAAAAGCCGAGAGGGGAAAGTCCGATGAAAACAGGCGTAATTTCCGATTTGCATCTGGATATCAATAAGGAGAAGGCGGTTTTGCCCGCTTTATGCGATGCCGTCAAACAGAATGAGTTACAATTGCTGATTATCGCCGGCGATCTGTCGAATGATTACTTGAAAAGCATAGAGGCCGTACGGGAAATCGAAAAGCTTACGGGGATTAAAGTATTGTTCGTTCCGGGCAATCACGATTATTGGTCGGTGAACGGCGAGGTGCAGAATACTTGGGGGACTTACAAAAAATTCCAAGAAGCGCCGGGCTGCCTGAGCGGGGAACCTTATTACCCGAACGACAACTGGGTCATTATCGGGGACTCGGGGTGGTATGACTATTCGTTTGGCGATCCGCGCTATTCGGTTGAGCAATTTGACAGGATGATGACTGCGGACAGAACGTGGGGGGACAGCTTGCACGTACGATGGGGAAAGAGCAACAAGGAGATGACCGAATTTTTTTACGACAAATTGAAAAACGAACTGGCGCAGCACAAGGGCAAAAAAATCGTGCTGGTTACGCACATGCTAACGCATCCTTTTTTCAAAGTGCCGGCGGACCGCGAACCATGGGACTATTTCAACGGTTTTTTGGGCAGCGAAAAGTACGCCGAGCTGTATGAAGACCCCCTTGTCAAATTCGGCATTATGGGACATGTCCATTACAGAAAATCAACTGCTTATGCGCATACGCAGCTGATTTGCGCCTGCCTCGGATACGCCAGCGAATGGAGACAGCCGGGCAACGTAGCCGTTGAGATTCATGATGCGCTGAAGGTGATTGATTTGGACTAGCCGGCTACTAGAAACGCGACTTGGAGGAGGTGCCCGCAGGGAAGCGCTGCAAGAGTCTGGCGGGAAATCGGGTGGCCATGCGCAGAAAGCCTGCAAGAGTGCAGTTTTTACAGGCTGTGAGAAACCCACACGCCAGAGCCGACCGCACCATCAGCCTGGTCGCGCGAAGAAAGCCTGCAAAAGCTAGGAATTCGCGTTCTAGAGGCAGCAACTGCTCGGCAATGCGGAGAAAGCCTGCAAAAGTGCAGTTTTTGCAGGGTGAGAAACCCACACGCCAGAGCCGACCGCACCATCTGCCTGATCGCGCGAAGAAAACCTGCAAAAGTACAGCTTTTGCTCGATGGATACGCTGTTCGCGACAAATTCCTGCAATTGTGCAGGCTTTTCGCCGCGAACATGGGCTACGGTTCATTTTCAGCAAAAATTCCTGCACAATTGCAGGCTTTTCGCGAAAATGAACCTTTTTTACGGAAAAAACCTGCACTTTCGCAGGTTTTTCCGTGCCAAGTAGCCTTGCCGCCCACCTCAGCCCCGCAGTGAAGGAGAGGTGAGGCTCACTTCAGCCCTACAACCCCTGAGAGGTCTATTCTAGCTCCGCAACCCAAGCAGGAGAGGCCTTCTACAACCCGTACAGTCGAGGTGGGCCCACCACAGGTCTGCGCAGGAGAGGCGAGAAGGCCCACTGCACCTCCGCACCCCGTATAGGCGAGGCCTACGGCGGGGGACTCTGCGAATATCGCGGCAGCGGCGGAAGGTTCAAATTATTGCTGACGCACTAGAGTCCAGCCTGCGGAAGGGGGGTGGACAACATAGTTGAACAACTGTCCGTCAGCGTCTTCTATGACAATCTTAATGCCGTCCGAGACAGGCAGAATGTGGAGAATTTCACCGTCTTGCCCAAGCTCAGCCGCAAGATCGGTTACAGCCGGAAAAAGGGATTCCTCGAGCCAATTTCCTGATACCAGCGGGGAATCGGCACTGGCACCGGATAGCCTGTGGCGGGAGCTTCCAGTTCCGCCGCAAGGCTTTGCGGGTCGCACGAAAGCTTGCGGCCGGCGCCGATCGCCGCTACGAACCGCAGACAAAGCTCGATCGTATTGAGCACCTCATCGTAGTCCAAGGTGCCGTTCGCATAGCGAATTTCCACGGTGCCGATATCATACCAGGCCCCGACATTGATTCCGCAGCGATGGGATTGAGGGCGTCCCCGATGATGGACTGCGTCCGGACCCGGATCAGAAATAAAGCGGCTCCGCATCTCTCGAGTGAAAGGAGGGCAAAATATAAGCCGATGCTCGCTCGTCTGTAACAGCGCCCGGATCGTATGTTGATACAGTAGCGCTGCATCAATCAGCGGAAGCACGATATCTTGCCCCCACGATTCCAAACCGATATGAACATGGAGTCCGCAGCTCCAATTTACAGATGCTCCCTGCACATGCAGCCGGTTCAACATGACTCGTATTTGTTCCCGGTCTTCCCACAAGATCGGGGGCGTTTTAAGCTCGCTGCCCGAATCTGCGCCCGTCTCGTCAATCTGCAGCTCATCCAATGAAATAACCCATCCGGGCAGCAGCTCCAAATTTTCCGCATCGCCGCCGATAAACTCAATTTCAACACCGAATCTCAAGTCTTTCCAATCAACTGATTTAACCAACACACTCATCCTCTCATTGTCGAATTGAATGGGATAGAAAGCGCAATGAGAGGGGGGACCGCGAGATTACCGGGGGATTTTTTCTCTTGGCACAGCGACTCCTCCTTTTATTTGATGATGATATAAATGATATCACATATCCGTTCGTTCATTCGAGTGAATGATCTCAATGCCAAAATCGATTAACTGTTCGGCTCCCATCATGGTCATTTTCACTTTGGCCCGCTTTTTATGCTTGTCGATTTATTTGATCGAGCTTTCCATTCCTTTTAACGGGCCTGCCTGAACGATTATACGCGATTCCTTGAAATAGACTCGGGAATATTCGATAGTTTCGCTGTGATGAATAAGCTTCAGCACTACGAGTATTTCCTCTTCGGGCACTTTTCTTTTAGGAATCACATAATGCAACACGCTGCTATCAAATTTCAGATCAAGCCACTTCTTGGTTTTCAATTGTGATCCTGATTTTACGAATAGCACGTACCATGACATGAGGTGAAACTCCTTTTTGTTTTTTTATGGGTATAATACCAAAAAACTATAGAGAAAATGTCGAATCATAGTTTCTATGCGAAGAAACCGATATTATTTTCTTGCAGAACTAGTAGTTTACTGATATAAAAAAATATAGTATTATATGGGTAATTCATTACTTTATGTAACATTAACTTACGTAAACTTAATCGACGTTTCGGCGCGTTAGGTGCGTGTAAGGGCCATAGTCATGCACATGGTGCTGTGTAATGCTTGCGAAGCCTCCCTGCCAGGGGAGGATCCGCAGGCATTTTTATGTTTTCTTTTCCGGCGGGGAGGACTTTTACGATTGATGGAGCGTCAGATTGAGAATCTGCTGTTCTCTCAAGTTTGAACGGAGAATCAAAAGTTATTTGGCAGGCAGGTACGCAGCCAAGAGAACCGTCTCTCTTCACTTGAAGGAGAACGATTTGCAGCAAATTTGCATTGATCAAGGCATCTTTACACAGCCGATTGTCGCTCATCGGCCCAATGTTCAGGTCAGCATCACCCACTACGAGAACCTGGCTGCCGCCGTCGCTTTTTCGGAAAAGCAGCCTTTGGGCATCGATATCGAGCTCATCCGGCCGGATAAGCTGGATATTTTGGAAAGTCAAGCGACACCTGGGGAACTTAAGTTCATTCGCTCGCTGCCGTATTCGTTCGAAAGTATGCTGACCGTGTTATGGTCGGTAAAAGAAACGCTGTCCAAAGTGCTCAAGACCGGATTGATGGCGCCGCTTCGCATCTTTGAACTGAATCGGATTGAAATCGGGGAACATGGTTGCATAAGCCGGTATGAAAACTTTTATCAATATGAAGCCGCTTCTTTTTTTCTTCATCCGTTCGTCTGCTCGATTGTTTACCCCAAAGGGGTGGAGTTGGACGCCGATGCGGTCAAAAAGAGCTTAAACATACCTATTCGAATCTAACTGGGAGGATGGTAGAAGCTTATGGTAACTTATGTTTTTCCGGGGCAGGGCGCCCAAAGAAAAGGAATGGGAGCCTGGAGGCATCCGCCCGACAGATGCTTGCATTTGCAGAGCGCGAGCCATCATTTTCTTTAGCCGATTTTACCTTTACGCTGCAAGTAGGGAGAGAGCCAATGGAATGCCGCCTCGCATTCGTGGCCGGGAGCAGGGAGGAGCTGATCGACGGCTTCAAATCGTTCCTTTCGGCGGAAGCCTCGATACCTATTTTTACGGGAGGCTCCGACCCGGATGACAGGAGCATGGTTTTCGGGCAGCCTGGAGATGATGCTTGGCAAGCGCTTTTGGCGGAAAATAATTTGCAGAAAATGGCATCGCATTGGGCAAATGGAGGCAAAATTCCGTGGGAATCGCTTCATGAAGGCGAAAACCCGCGGAGAATGTCGCTGCCTACGTATCCGTTCGAGAAAAGACGGTGTTGGCCGGAGCCTCATAAACCGGAATCCAATGCAGGACCGGTCAAGCTACCGGTCACAATCAGCAGCCGGGCTGCGGCCGACGGTATCCCGTCCGACAGCCGCGTTCTTGACAGCTTATCCCGCATATTGGGCATGGAACCTGCCGAGATAAATCCGGACATACCATTAGTTCAGTATGGGCTTGACTCCATTGTACTGATGCAGCTGCTGCAGCAATTGCAAAATCAGGTGAATCCGGAGGTCGACCCGGTCCAATTGCAGACGTGCAGGACGCTGCAGGATATGATCCGTCTCGTCGAGCTTCACTAAGATAATAAGCCGCAGTTGTTCCAACAGCGAGCCAAGACCCCGGTTGCGGCCGGCTGGCCGCAGTTTCCCGAGCTTATTTTGCTGAACAAAGGCAAGGAGGGACTGCCTGTATTTTGGTTCCACGGCGGTCTGGGCGGAGTGGAAATGTATCAATCGCTAGCCCAAAAAAGCAAACGTCCGTTTTACGGAATCCAGGCAAGAGGATGGATGACCGACCGGTCTCCGCTGCAAGGAGTCGGGGCAATGGCCGCCTATTATGCGCACATTATTCAATCCGTCCAACCGGAAGGACCGTATGATTTGGGAGGATATTCGCTGGGCGGAATGCTGGCCTATGAAGTCATACGCCAATTGCAGGAATTGGGAAAAACCGTCAGTTCGGTTGTAATGTTGGATTCGCCTTTCGGCATAGAGTTCCAGCAAGGGGAAATTTCCAGAAAATCGGCGGTATTGCAGGCGGTGAACCTGGTGCTCGCGTCAAAAAATTTCCAAGAGCCGGAGAAATTTGCGCAAACCCTTATTCACAGGGATGAATTGGATTTGAACGCGGAGGAAGAACAGCTGCTGAAACAGCTTATCGAGCTTGGAAACGAACGCGGGCTCACCAAAACCGAAAGCCAAATCCATTCCATGATAGAAGCAAATATTAAAATCCAGCACGCTTACCAGTTCGACCGTTTTTCCGTTATGCCGCTTTCCGACGTCAATGCGGTATCCTGCTACTATTTCCGCAATAAGCGCGGTCTTATTTTCGGGGAATTGGAGCCCTATTTTTCAACGACCGAAGATTCGTCCACTTTGGATAGTGCCCAATATTGGGAGGAATGGGAGCGTCAATTTGCGAATCTGCACATCATCGATATCGATTCACCCAATCATATGGTGATGCTGTCCGAGCCCAAAGTGTATGAAACGATTTTTGAATTTTGCGAAAAGCTGTATGCCGGTAAAGGAGTAACGGGCAAATTTCTCCAGGCTTTTAAAACGAAGGTGAAGCAGCTGCACGGAAGCAAGGTTTGAACGGTTCCGTTCCGATGAGCGCGATTCAGCTATGAGAGTTTACCGGCCGGGGTACGCGAAACCGCGCTTGGCCGGAAGCTTTCTCATGCTCAAAAACGAGCTGGAGGGTCTATGGCAAATTACGAAGTGTTTCCATTGCGAACAGTTTCACACCCGTTTATTAATTCCTGCTTCCGGATTGCATATTTACGGGAGATACCGTTTTTATCGAAGGCTGCGGAAGCTGTGAGTTCAAAGGAAGTTTCAAATCGATTCTTTGCAGCACTTTGTTCATTTTAGAATGAGACCGAACCAGCGCAAAGCGTACAATTTTCAATAGACCTGGGGGTGAAAAAACAATGGGGAAAGCGATCGTGTTTTTGTTTTCCGGGCAAGGCTCGCAATATTATCACATGGGCAGAGAGCTGTACCGCCATCAGCCCGTGTTCCGCCATTGGCTGCTGAAGCTGGACAAAATCGTCTGCGACATTTGCGGCAAATCAGTGGTGAGCGAATTGTACGATGAGGCTCGTCGCAGCAGTGACACATTTGATCGTTTGCACTACACGCACCCTGCTATATTTATGACTGAGTACGCCTTGGCGCAAGTTTTTATCGAAAATCGGATCTATCCCGACTATGTGCTGGGCACGAGCTTGGGAGAGTTTGCGTCCTGTGCGGTTGCGGGCTCGGTTGACTGCGATTCGGCACTGGAATCCTTGGTTGTCCAAGCCGAATGCATCCGAAATCAGTGCGAGCCTGGGGGCATGACGGCCATTCTTGAGCGCAGCTCGCTATTTGATGCCGAGCCTTCGCTGAACCGGAACAGCGAACTTGCATCCGTTAACTATGACTCTCATTTTGTTGTTTCCGGGGGCGAAGAGGGACTATCGGAAGTGGAAGCGTTTGTAAAGAAAAACAACATCCTCTATCTAAGACTGCCGGTTTCCTACGGGTTTCATTCCAGGTGGATCGATGCGGCCGGTCCGTCTTACCGGCAATTTTTAAGCTCGGTTTCCTTCAAGTCCCCGCAGACTGCGGTTATATCCAGCCTCATGGGAGGGCCCTGTACCAACTTTGAAGCGGATTTTTTCTGGAATGTCGTCAGGAAACCGTTCGATTTCCGCGGCGCCTTGAGCCATGTGAGACCCGAGGAAAATACAATTTTTATCGATCTGGGACCGTCAGGCACGCTTGCGAATTTCGTCAAACGCAATTTGCACGATTTGGAAGGAGGGGCTGTACATGCTATCCTGTCTCCTTTCCATAAAGATATGTCCAGGCTGGAACAAGTCATCGACGCGATAACAACCAGCCGCTGAGCACGCCTAACGGTGTCACGAGCGGGCGGCCGGTCACAGCATGGCGAATCCGTCACCTTCAAAAGCAGTTCGATTCCGGCTTAGGCCCGGTTCGGACTGCTTTTTTTGTTGCCCGGAAGTCATTCCTTACTTGCGCCCATCTTGTGAGTTTTTTGTGAGTGTGCAATGATAGAATGACAAGATCAAGGTCGTGTGGTCGTATTCCGGAAGGGGACTATGTTTTGAAAAGGGGTCATTACCGCAAAATCATCGGAATCAGCTTGATTTTTGCGCTCTCTGTTGCGCTGTTCGCGGCAATTTATTCGCAAACGATACCGAATCGGGACATGCCGCCTGCAAAGCGCGGGGTGCTCGATTTGTCGAATTGGGACTTTCACAAGCAGGGATGGGTCAATCTCGATGGAGAGTGGGAGTTTTACGAAGGCGAGCTGCTGGAGCCTGCCGATTTTCGCGAAGGAACGCGGGCGGAAGTTTCATATTTATCCGCACCCGGCACTTGGCGGGGAAAATCAGCGAATGGCGGCATGAACAACAAAGGCTACGGAACGTACCGGCTGAAAGTGCTGGTTAAAGATGCGAATGAAGTTTACGGTCTGAAAATAAGGAGCATCCGCATTTCCCACCGGTTGTTCGTCAACGACAAGCTGGAAGGCAAGAGCGGGCGTCCTTCGGCCGGTCTGGAGACGAATCAACCAGGCAATACGCCTTATACTGCGTTTTTTTACACGAACGACAAAGAAATCGATATTGTCATTCAAGTGTCCAACTACGTATTTGTCACCGGAGGCATCGTTAACTCGATCCCGTTCGGATTGGAAAGAGACATGACGAAGCTAAACGGGATACAACTCGGAACGGATATCGGGATTATGTTGATTTTGGGCATGTTCGGCGCGTATCATCTCAGCTTCTATTTCCTCGGGCGGCGAGAGAAAACGTATTGGCTCAGCGGGCTGTATTTGCTGATCCTGATGCTTGAAAAAGTGCTTTACGGCGAGAAAATTTTGCAGCGGGCGCTTCCCGGCCTCCCTTTTGACATAGCCTACAAGCTGCTGGATATAAGCGAAGTTGTAAGCGCGGCAGTGATCATCGTGTTTTTCTGTTCCGTCGAGGCACGGCTAATGACGGCCCGGATCATGAAGTGGATACTTGCTCTGCCTGTCCTCTATATTGCGGCGGTTGTCGTGCTGCCTTACCGTATCCATATCTCTGCCAAATATGTTCTCATGCTTTACTTAGGCATAGTTACTCTATACATGATTGGCAGAATGTCATATTTGTATAGTCAAAGCCAAAGAGGATCGTCCGAGCGGAAGGAATTGATGCTGTTTATTGGCGGATGCGTTTCGCTGGCGATCTTCCTGGTGGACGGGAGCCTCTACGCGGAAAATGTCGTCCCGACCGACCTGGCGGGCAAATTCGGGGTCATTTGCTTCATTATTTTCATCAATATTTTGCTCGCCGTCAGGTTCTCGAACGCTTATGAAAAGACGGAAATCTTATCGCATCAGTTGTCGGCTTCCATTCAGCTCAAAGACGAATTTTTGATGAACACGTCCCACGAGCTCAAGACTCCGCTGCATGGCATCCTGAACTTGACTTCCCATCTGCTGGATGACGAGGCCAACAATTTATCGTCGAAGCAAAAACAAAATCTTTGGCTTATCAAAGATACGTCCGTCAAACTGTCCATGCTGATTCATGATTTAATCGATGTCTCCCGCTTGAAGCATGGCGAGCTGCTCCTGCACCCGACGGTCGTGGATGTACGGGTGGCGGCGCAAATTGTGTTCGATGTGCTGCAATTTGAACTTGCGGGCAAAGCCGTGCGGCTGGACAATCAAGTCGGTTCCGACGTCTGGGTTCTCGCGGATGAGAATCGGCTGCGTCAAATTTTGTACAACCTTGTGAGCAATGCCATCAAGCATACGGACGCAGGGGTGATCAAAGTGATGTCTGGCGTCCGCGGGGATGCCGTAACGATTTCTGTGGAAGATACCGGAACCGGAATTGCGAAGGAAAGGCATGAAGCCGTTTTTGAATATTTTGAGCAGCTCGACGGGCCGCTGCCGAAGGACGGATATACAGGAATGGGGGTTGGTTTGTACATCAGCCGAAAGCTGGTCGAGCGGATGGGCGGACAAATTCGGGTGGATTGGTCGGAGGTCGGCCATGGCACGAGATTGACCTTTACGCTGCCGGCCGCAATCGAGCTGCCGGTTCATCGCGAAACGGCGTACGCCTGGGAAGAGCAGCAGCGGCATACCGGTAAAGAGCAGGATCTGGACAATTGGGAGGGGCACGAACATACGGTCATGATCGTTGACGATGAAGCTTCCAATATCCGTACTTTGCTGAATATTTTAGAGCGGCATCGCTACAATGTCGTCACCGCTTTCTCGGCGAAGGAAGCATTGGAGAAAATCGAAGAGTACCCGCAAATCGATCTCGTCATTCTCGATGTGATGATGCCGGGAATTTCGGGCATCGAGCTGTGCCGGAGACTGCGGAGCAGCCATTCCATACTCGATCTGCCCATTTTGTTCGCGACAGTCAAGGACACGCCGCAGGATATCGCGCTCGGTTTCGGGGCCGGGGCGAACGATTATTTGACCAAGCCGTTCGATGCCGAAACGCTTATTGCCAGAATCCGCACCTTGATCGCCGTGAAAACGTCGCTCCAGGAAGCGATTCGCAATGAACAGGCGTTTCATCACGCGCAGATCAAACCGCATTTTCTCTACAACGCCTTGAGCAGCGTCATTTCTTTTTGCTATACGGACGGGGAAAAAGCGGCGTATTTGCTGTCCATGCTCAGTCAATATTTGCGCTACATTCTGGATATGGATCGCTCCACGCTATTCGTCCCTCTTTATCAGGAAATGGAGCTGATTCATGCGTACGTCGAAATCGAGAAAGCACGTTTCGGGGAGCGCTTCGACTACGAATTTCATTACGACGAACGGATCGGGCATGTGGAAATTCCCTCTTTATGCATCCAGCCTTTTGTTGAGAACGCGATCCGGCACGGTTTGTTCGAGAAGGACGGCCACGGCAAGGTGACGCTGGCGATCAGCGAGGGCGACGGTTATATCCGGGTGGTCGTCGAAGACAATGGCGTCGGCATACCGGATGATCTGCTGTATCGCATGTCCAAAGGGGAGCTGAAGGACAGCGGCATCGGCATCCGCAATATCCGCAAACGTCTGGATTCTTTGCCGGGGGCGACTTTGACCGTCAGCTCCGAGATGGGAAGCGGAACGAAAATAACGATGTATTTGCCTGTAAGGAATAACGATATCGCCGGCTCAGGCGGGCGAGGGAGGGATAAGATTGTTTAATGCGGTCATTGTTGAGGACGAAATACCGATTTTGAATTTAATGAAATATGTCATCGGGCAAAACCCGCACTTCACGATCACAGGCGCGTTCACAAGTTCGCTTGAGGCGCTGGCCAGCCTGCCTGAGCTTCAGCCGGATGTCGCTTTCCTCGATGTGGAAATGCCAAGGATGAACGGGCTGGAACTGGCGGAAAAGATCGCTGAAGTGTCGGAGCATACGAAAATCATCTTCACGACAGCTTACAAGCAATACGCGCTGGATGCGTTCAAGGTGTACGCCTCCGATTATATTTTGAAACCTGTGACGCCCGCCGCGATCGAGCGGGTTGCGAATCGGCTCGTCAAGCTGCATCGCCCGGCCTCCGACGCCAAGCAGCAGGCGAGGCTTGCCTCGATCCAGTGCTTCGGGAGATTCGAAGTCCGAAATCGCGAAGGCTCGCTAATCCGGTTTCCGACACGCAAGACCGAGGAGCTGTTCGCATTTTTCCTCTGCCATCCGGATCAGGATATAAACAAATGGCAATTGGCGGACTTGCTGTGGCCGGAAATGAGCGAGGACCGCGCGTCGCACAATTTGCACAACACGATGTATCGCTTGAAAAAACTGTTGAAAGAGCAAGAAATCGGCATGGACATTCAAAAAATGAACGAAGGGTACATACTGAAACCAGCCGATCAAGTGTACGATGTGTTGAGATACGAGCAGTACGGCTTTTCCCCTGCGGAAGAGCTGAAGGATACGGCGCATGCGGAACATGTGTGTTCATTGTACAAAGGCCCCCTGCTGGACAGAAAAGATTACATCTGGAAAACTCCGCTTGAGGAAGGGTATTTCAAACAGTACACAGCGCTAATGCGCAGTCTGATCCGGCACGATCTTGCAGGACAGGATTGGAAAAGGGCGGAGCAGCGGCTTGAAACGTATTTGACTCTGTATCCGCTGCATGAGGAAATGAATCAGATGCTGCTGGATATTTATGCAAGCACCGGGGACACGGAGCAGCTCGCCAAACAATACGCAAGGTACGAAGCCTCTTACCGCCGGGAAATGGGTCTGGAGCCGCCGCAGGAGATACGGAACCGGGTCGCGTTCTATCTAAAGTAAAGTTGGATCTAACGGTCTCTTCCTTGGGGAAGGGGCCTTTTTTTGCATATAGAGATGTTATAGTGCTGCACCTGCGAAATGCAGTTTTTTTCTCTGAATTTGGACTATTTTGGTGAAAAGCCTGCAAAAGTGCAGGAATTTTCGCTGAAAGTGAATCTGAGCCCCTGTGCGGGGCAAAAAGCCTGCACAAATGCAGGAATATTTCGTTTTCAGCGCATGAATAGGTGAAAACCTGCACTTTTGCAGGCTTTCTCGCGCTGCTAGGCAGCCTGGCGGTCAGGCATCCGGGCGAACCGGTTCTGCGCGCGCGTTCCGTAACTGCCTGACTTTGCAACGTGCAGGGTAAATCTTTGTTATTTTACATAACACAAAATGTTGAATTTTCACATAAATTTAACAAAAACTTCTGCTTTTCGCCATTTTATGTGATGAAAAATGACGCAAATATATCAAAACTGCATTGAAATAAATCGTAGAACGATATATATTGATAATAATTAGTTTGGTTTAGATATAATTAGTTTTATTACCGGATTGGATAAGGAGAGGATGAACAGGATGCGAATTCAATGTGTGCAGCATGTCTTTTTTGAAAACCCGGGAGCAATCGTGGATTGGGCCCAGGAAAGAGGGCACGAGTGTTCTGTCAGCCGATTATACGCCGGAGAAGAACTTCCGCCGATGGATTCCTGGGACTGGCTGTTCGTTCTGGGCGGGCCGATGAGCGTGCATGACGTGCGTGAATACCCGTGGCTTCTTGGCGAAAAGCGTTACATTGCCGAAGCGGTCCGCAGCAACAAAACCGTCATCGGCATTTGCCTGGGCGCACAATTGATTGCGGATGCGCTGGGTGCGAAGGTATATCCGAACGAACAAAAAGAAATCGGATGGTTTCCGCTTCAATGGACGCAAGCGGGGCTGAATATGCCTGTTTTTCAGTCTTTTCCCGAGGCGCCGGTCGTGTTTCATTGGCATGGCGAGACGTTCGAATTGCCGGAAGGCGCGACATTGCTCGCGTCAAGCGCTGCGTGCCGCAATCAGGGATTCGTTTTTGGCCGGTCCGTGTACGGTTTTCAGTTCCATCTGGAAATGATGCAGGATAATGTCCGGTTGATCGTCGAGAACTGCGGTGACGAAATTGGCGATGCGCTGTTTATTCAGACAGCGGAGGAGATGCTGGACGCCGGGCCGCAGATGAAACAATCCGTCGCGCTGCTGGAAAGCTTTTTGAATCGGCTCGAACAAGCCGGCCAGTCAAGCGATTGAGGTGATCACGATATGCGGTCCATAAGCCCGATCCGCGACAGATGGGTATTTCTCGTATTATTAGCCGGGCTGGCGGCGCTTGTGCTTTTGTCTTTTATGGTCGGGAGGTTTTCCATTTCCCCCTGGCAGGTGGTCGATGCCTTGTTTTCCCGATTCGGCGCAACCCGTGAAACCTCCGATATTATGAATACGGTCGTTTGGGACATTCGGCTGCCCCGCATCGTTGCCGCAATCGCGTCCGGGGGAGCTCTTGCGGTGTCCGGAAGCGTCTACCAGCGTTTATTTAAAAACCCGTTGGTATCGCCCGATATACTGGGCGTCTCCGCCGGGGCCGGATTCGGCGCGTCGCTCGCCCTTTTGCTGTTATTGCCCTGGACGGTGCTTCCACTGCTTGCTTTTGCATTCGGCCTGGCTGCAGTTGCCTGTTCGCTTTTCGTATCCAGATTAGCATGGAACGGTTCGAATATGATGATCATTTTGAGCGGTATTGTCGTGGCTGCCATTTTCCAGGCTCTGATTTCCATCGTGAAATATGTGGCCGATCCGGACAATACGCTGCCGAGCATCGTGTTTTGGTTGATGGGCGGCTTTGCGAGTGTGAAAAGCAGCCAAGTTTGGATAACGCTCGTGCCAATCGCAATCGCACTGCTTGTTTTACTCGGATTACGCTGGCCGCTGCAGGTCATCTCGTCCGGTGAAGACGAGGCCCGCTCGCTCGGCGTCCCGGTCGCCCGGATCCGGCTCATTGTCATTTTATGCGCGACACTGTTGACGGCCGCCGCCACAAGCTTGGGCGGAATCGTAGGGTGGGTCGGGCTGCTCGTTCCACACATGGCGAGAATGCTGGCTGGAGAAAATATCGTGCGTTCGCTCCCGGTGACATTCATGGCCGGCGCCATGCTGCTGCTCGCTGTTGATACGGCTGCGCGTTCCATCGGTTCGACGGAAATACCGCTCGGAATTATTACTGCGCTGCTGGGCGCGCCGTTCTTTTTATTCCTGCTCATTCAAAAAGGGAGGAGGGATCGGTGATGCTTGACGTACATAATCTTCGTTTTCATTATTCGCCCGACCGCCCTTTGCTTCGCGGGCTTTCATTTTCGCTCCGTCCGGGAGATGTTTTCTGCATTCTCGGTTCGAACGGAACCGGCAAAACGACGCTGATCAAGTGCCTCCTTGGCTTTGTGAAATCTGCGCCCGGAACGATTCGGGTCGGAGGGGCCGATGTGGCCTCTTTGAAGCCCGGAGAGCTTGCCCGGCGCATATCGTACGTTCCGCAGGCGGCGCTGGCCGACATGGACCAGACCGTCTTTGATGTCGTCATGATGGGGAGGAATCCTTACATCAAAATGCTGTCATCGCCATCCGGAGAGGATGAACGAATCGTGCATGACGCGATGGTTCAGCTTGGCATAGCCGGACTCGCCGGCATGCGCTTTTCGCGGCTGAGCGGCGGGCAGAGGCAAATGGCGCTCATTGCAAGAGCGCTGGCCCAGCAGGCGCCTGTCATGGTGCTGGACGAGCCGACTGCGAGTCTGGATTACGGCAATCAGCTTAAAATTCTTCAAGTTATAAAAGATTTGGGCGCGAGCGGCCGTACGGTCATTATGACTACGCATGTCCCGGACCATGCGCACTGGGTTTGCAATATGGCCGCATTCATGAAGGATGGGATCTTCATTGCCCAAGGCGCGCCGGATCGGATTTTGACATCCGCTTTGCTCAGCGAGCTTTACGAAGCCGATATCCGCACGGCGAAGGCGCAGCTGGACGATTCGCCGGACCGGACCGTGCGCGTTGTAATACCCGTAATGGCCGAGAGCGGCATGATAAAAGGGAGGTAATCAGCGATGAAATTCGGATTATCAGGAAGCAGCGGGGGGCTTGAATCACTGCCGCAGGCCCGCATGAAAGCATTCATACCTTTACTTGAGAAAATGGGATTTACGTCGATATGGATCAATGAGGAACATTTTCAACGAAACGCAGCGGCGCCGGATCGGCACGGTTATTCACCGCTTATATTGGCGGCTGCTGCAGCGGCGTTGTCGTCCCGGCTCCGCATCGGCTTCTCGGCGCTGCTGCTTCCGCTGCATCATCCGCTGCGGTTGGCGGAAGAGATTGCAACCTTGGACCGGCTATCCGACGGCCGAATCGATTTCGGCATTTCCCGCGGGCACGCCGGCCGTTATTTTGAAGCATACGGCGCCGATCCCGAGCAAAGAACGGCACAATTTCGCAACGTGCTGGAAGAAATCATCCGCTACTGGCGCAACGGCATCGTCTCTTTGGCGGATGAAGAGGTTCTTTTTGCGCCACTGCCGGTTCAGGCGCCTCATCCTCCCGTCTATGTGGCTGCGTATTCGGATGAATCCGTCGAATGGATCGCCCGGTCCGGGTATCGGCTTATACAGCACGGCATTCAGTCCATAGACAGCCTTCGCGGCTGCCTCCACGTGTACAAGGAGTCCGGAGGCGATTCGGAAGCATTGCCTGTAGGGCGGTTCGTTTATGTAGGAGAAAGCGACGAAGAAGCAAGAAGGGACATTTGGCCGACCGTATGCCGGTTAACGGACCTGTTGAAACGGATTCGCACCGAACGGTTCTCGCTTATACACGATGAAGACGATTTGGAGCCGGAACGGTTTTACGATAGTCTCGCCATTATCGGAAGCCCGGAAACGTGCAGCGGCAAGCTAAGGCAGCTTCGCGAAGAACTCGGCGTGAACGATATCAATCTGCTGCCGTCTTTTTTCGGATTACTTCCTGCCGAGCTGCTGGAAAAATCTTTGGAGCGCTTTTCAACCCGGGTCATGCCTGAGTTAGCCAACTTATAACACCAGAGAAGGGGAGCGACTATATGTTTGAAACAATCAAAAAGCGCGCTGCGACGCGAAGTGTAATGGCTGCGGTGCTGCTGCTGGCGCTGCTGCTGTCCGGGTGCGGCTTAGGGAAAAACGCGGAGCCGGCATCGGCATCGGGTAACACACAGATGGATATGGCGGGCAGGCAGGTAGCCGTGCCAAGCAAAATCGAACGCGTGTCAGCGCTGCATCCGATCCCGTCCTACTTGCTTTGGCGGCTTGCCCCGAAAAAGATGGTGAGCAAAGACATGGTTTTTGTATCCCAGTATTTGGCGGAGAACAGCCCGAAGTTGTTTGCCGAGCAAGATTCCGCCATGCTGAAAGCTTTGCCGACGACGGGCGTATTTTTTAAAGGGCTCGATCCTGAGCAATTGCTGCAGGTACGGCCGGACATCGTCATCACGATGACGAAAGATCCGCAAAAGGATCAGTTGGCCGAAAAAATCAAACTTCCGGTTTACGCGATATCCAAAGATACGTTGACCGACTATGAACAATCGATTCGCTTGATCGGGAAGCTAGTCGGCAACGAATCCGAAGCGGCGAAGCTGGCCGATTATTGGAAAAACGCGATCGAAGAAGTCGCAGGCGAAAGCAAGCGCATTCCCGACAGCCAGCGGTTGAAAGTTTATTATGCGAATTCGGAATTGCTTGCAACCCCTGGCAAAGATACGATAATGGCTTCAGTTATCGAGCTTGCCGGAGGCGTGAACGTGGCGAGCGGTTTGTCCGGCAATTCGACGGACGAGAACCTTCCGGTCAAAATGGAACAAGTGCTGGAGTGGAATCCGCAGGTCATAATCGTCAAATCGCTCGCGCAAAAAGAACAGATTCTGAAAAGCCCGGAATGGCAAGGCGTCGATGCCGTCAAAAAGCAGCGGATTGCGGTGCAGCCCCGCTATGCGATTATGGACGGAATGATGGCCATCATGGGCTTGAAATGGGCGAACGGCGTCATGTATCATCTTGACGACCAAGCTTTCCAGCAGCAGTTCCGACAAAAATGGACCGAATTCTACTCGCTGTTCTTTCATTACAATATTACGCCTGAGCAAATGCAGGAACTATCAAAATAAAGCGGTCGCTTTTGTATTCGCACATTTTGACAGTATGTTCGTCAGGAAATCTCGCCCAACCTAATTCCATGGTGTGATAACTGAAATTTAAAGGCTGCTCCCCCAATTGGAGGAGTAGCCTTTTCTATCTTCACTTACCAATAACCTCTGTGTTCCTCGCCACTTAATTTTCTATGCACTTCTTTGATTAGATAAAACTGTTTAGTGGAACCAATTTTTACGTGCGGATTGATCGTATTAATAATAGCAAGTACTATAGAAATCATTGTAATTACAATACAAGGACGAAGAAGCAAATGAGAGGATAAATGCGAAAGAATTGCATGAATTGCGGCTGGAGGGAAGCTGGAGTAATAGCGCCATCCTCGGCGCGAAGTGGCTCGGGTACAGTGAGGAGCAGACAAAGGAGTTTGTTCAGCCGCCGGATCGCCAACTACTCCCAAAGGAGGTACCTTCGTGCTGCGCCTTCATCCGCTGATCGATGCGTTCCAGATGGCCGCACAGCTCACTAAGCTGCGTTACTTTGGTAACAACTAAATCGGTGACTTTATTTGTAGCTTGTACCTTGTCCAACCTCGAAACGCCATATCAACTTGCGTAGGCTGCGAGCTGTTTGGCCGGCAGCACCGTCTTGTCCCAGTTGCGTCCGCGCACGAACCGGTTCGGCATCAACTTAGCTAATTATTGCGACGCAAAATACATCCCAAAACGAAAGAAGGAACTGTCCCAAAAAAGCTCGCATAGTATGAGAACGGCGCGAAAATCGAGCAAAAGGACCTCAAATTCCACTGCCAAGTGGAGAGTGAGGTCCTTTGGATTTAGGCTAGCAGCTTAGCTTGGTTCAAAATGAAAAAGCTCTGTAAGCGCGGAACTGCCGTCTAGCCTGTAGATTGCCGCTATTCACCGTAAGTCGCCGGGTCCAGGCTATATGCAAGACCTTGCCAGTCGAAGTCTCCGCACGCTTTTCTAAGGCGGTTTTCACCGGCGACGTTGCGGTAGAGCCGAAGGGCTTCGCGGTCGTCCAACTGCACGGTGTCCTGCCCCAGGTGCTCGGACAGAAGTTGACGGCGCAGTGCGCGCACCACTTTTGCATCCCATATCGCTGCGTTCATCTCCGTATGGCCGAATAGTGAATTCGAGTGGAGATTGCAGGACCCGATTGTCGCCCACGTGTCGTCTACAAGCATGATTTTCGCATGTACATATATATCGCTGCGTCCGCCTTGAGCAGTTGGACCGGCAATGCCGACAAGCGTAAAATTGCCGTATCGGCCGAGCGCTTCGATGTGATCGAAAAAGCCCTTGCGGTCCGGGTTCCGGCGGGCTGCGCGCACGTATTCCTCGGGTTCGGCCGGAACGAGGAGAACGACATCGACGCCGCGTTTCAGGGCGTCCTCAAGCCTGGCCGCTATTTCCGGTACCGGGAGCGCCTGATTTTCGATATAGATCGAGCGTCGCGCGGCATCGATCGCCTGTTTGTACTGCTCCAAAACGGAACGCTCGCCAGCGGCAATATCGAAGGAAGAACCCCCGGGAGTCGGGTGGCTATTGCTGTAGCGGCCGGCGTACACGTTCCTTTGGATCTGCACGAGGCTATCGCCCCGCGGCTCGGTGACGCGCACCGGAAAGGGCAGTTCGTCGTCGCCGTCATGGCCCCATACGCCGTTTTCCGCCGTTTTTTCGCTGGCCTCGTTCCACCTCTGGACGAAATTGTGATGCACGTCGGTTGCGGACGGTCCGGTCACTTCGACATAGACATCGTGGCGGTGGCCTTCTCCCGCGTGGCCGGGTTCGAAAGCCTTGAAAGTCGGATTAATCCCGCCGACAAATGCCGTTTCGGACGGTTCGCCTGCATCGATAAGCCAAATTTTTTGGTGTTGGCAGTAGTAGCTGTGAGCGCGATCCCAACGTGCGCGGAAACGCGAACCGCGTGCGCCGAGCAGTTCAAAGTCGGCGTGCGATCCGGCAAATGCTTGACCGTAGCCACTGCTTTCCGGATTGGGACGCCAGAAAATGATCCGCACATCCAAGCCCCGCTCAACCGCGCGGTCCAGCACATCGAAGATCGTGCCCCGGCCGTCCGGCATTTGGAAATCCGGCGCCAGGAAAGTGACCGCAAGCCAGACGCTGTGCCGCGTGGCATCGATCGCCTCACAAATACGCCGGAAGGTGGGGGCGCTATCCACAAGCGGCCGCACCGCATTACCGGGGCGGATGGGGTAGGAGGCGGATACAAGGAAAGGCACTTGCGGCTCGGAGCCTGGAACCGCTAAAACTTCGGATGGGATCATCGAATAAACCTCCAATAATCATAGTAACGTAAGCCAGCTGCAAAGGTTGATAGATCGGAACGTAGTGCAAGTCGTCTGCCGGAACTAACGTATCATGCTGCGCTAAAAACCCGCAAAAGTCAGACAGCTGCCCAGAAACCCACACGCTAGAGCCAACGGCAATTCGCATGCCAGGACCAACAGCAATTTGCATGCCAGATCCAACAGTAATTCGCACGCCAGAGCCAACGGCAATTTGCACGCCAGAGCCATCGTTTCGTCTACATCTGCCTGGCCCGCGAAGAAAGCCTGCAAAAGTGCATCTTTTTACCCGTTGATACGCTGGCTGCGGAATTATTCCTGCAAAAGTGCAGGCTTTTCGTCGCGAACATGGGCTTAGACTCATTTTTATCGAAAATTCCTGCACAATCGCAGGCTTTTTGCCAAAATGACCCATGATTACGGAAAAAGCCTGCACTTTCGCAGGTTTTGTGCGTTGTAACTGCTTAAGCCGATTGCAAAACGGTTGCGCCGCATGTGGCGCCAAAGTCATACTTTTGCTTGGACGAAAAGGGAAGCCTTCCGCTTGTCCCAACAAGGTGCGGAAACTTATGCGGCGTTCTGGCAGATTCTGTTTGTCTCTTTAATTTTAATGTATCGGAAATATCATGTATAGGGCAATCACATTCTCGACATCATGCTGCCGGAGCTCGAAGGCGTCTGCCCAATGTTCCTATCCTTATACAGACGGCCATCAAGAACGAAAGTGAAGCGAAGGTTCCCGGTTACGCCAATATAGTTTACATAACAAAAATTATGCAAAAAAATCTGCTCACCCTTCAGGACTTCGTTTTCTTTTTTTTACTTCTCACACCATGTTACAGAATGTAAAGTGGAGCAACTGATTTCGAAACACTTTGTATAATGTCATTTTGTAATTATGTTATATAATATAACATATATAGTAATTGAAGTTGACCGTGAATTCACATTTGAAAGTGGATGAGGAGGGGCTTCATGCAATCAGACGGTTTCGGCAAAAAAGTGGAGATTTCGGTGGACGGCGTTTCGATGGTTTTTGGCAAAAAGGGGCGTCAAGTGACCGCGCTTCAAGACACCAGCTTCGAGGTGTATCACAATGAATTCGTCTCCCTGCTCGGTCCGTCGGGCTGCGGCAAATCGACGCTGCTCAGGCTGATGGCCGACCTGCTGCAGCCGACAGGCGGAACCATCTCCGTCCGGAAGGAGCATCCGAGAGAAATTCGTCTCCGCCGTAAGTTCGGCATCGTTTTTCAAAGCCCCACATTGTTTGAATGGCGGACCGTCAGGGAGAACATCGAGCTTCCGCTCGAAGTGCTCGGCCAGACGAAGTGCGAAGCGGCAGGCATCGTCGACGGGCTGCTCGACATTGTCGGACTGACCAAGTTTAAGGAGCATTACCCTTGGCAGCTGAGCGGGGGCATGCAGCAGCGGGTCGCCATAGCCAGAGCGCTCTCGCTGGACCCGCCGATCCTGTTCATGGATGAGCCGTTCTCTGCGCTCGACGAGTTTACGAAAGAAAAGCTTCAGCTGGAGCTGCTTGAAATCAAGAAGAAGACGAACAAAACGATTGTTTTCGTCACCCACAGCATTCCGGAAGCCGTGTTTTTGTCCGACAGAGTCATTGTGTTGTCCCCGCATCCGGGCCGCGTCCATTCCATTTTCGATATCCCGCTCGGCGGCAGCAGGACGGCTCTGATCCGCGAATCGGAGACGTTCCACGCGTGGACGGCCACCGTTCGGAACTGCTTCTACAAGGAGCGTGAATCCCTTGACGAGCAAATTATTTAGAACATGGAGCCAAGGGACGTCAATCGCCGTCTGGGCCGCAGTCTTGATCATTTTGTGGGAGGCGCTCGCATGGCTTCTGCATCATGGCATTCCGCTCAAGTCCCCCGATTCGAAACTGCCTTACCTTCACCAAATCGTGCTGTCGATGACTGCGAATCTGCCGGCTCTCGCGGAGCAAGGGGCGATCACCTTCGGCAACTCCATGCTCGGCTTTCTCATCGGCTCTGTTGCCGGAAGCGGATTGGCAATCGCCATGAGCCTTTCCAAAACGGTCGAAAATACGCTGTCACCCTACATGGTCGCTTCGCAAATGGTGCCGATCATCGGCCTTGCCCCCATCGTTTATGGCATCCTTCACGACCCGGGCATCTCCCGGATCATCATGTCAGGATACGTTACATTCTTTCCGGTCACGATTCATACGCTTCGCGGTTTGAAAAGCGTTTCGTCCGAGCATCTGGAGCTCATGCGCTCCTATGCGGCTAGTCCATGGCAAAGCTATATGAAGCTGAAGCTCCCCGCCGCGCTGCCGGGCGTATTTGCAGGCCTGAAGCTGGCTGCACCGCTGGCGATTACGGCCTCGATCATCGTCGAGTTGATGGGCGCGCCCGACGGCATAGGCGTATTGATGGTCAGCTCACTATATTACGGCACAGCGCAAGTCTATATGTTTTGGAGCACGGTGCTGGTCAGCATGGCAATCGGGTTCGCATCTTTTCTGGCGCTTTTGTTGGCGGAACGGTTGTTGACGCCGTGGCAGCCCGAATTTCGGCAAGCAGGGAGGGATGGCCAATGAAGGAGATGGCGATCGGCGCGGAGCAGACCAGTCCCGCGAAGCCGGCGGAAGCCCCGCTCAAACTCAAACGCCCGAAGCCGGCCGCTGCGGCAAAAGCGCGTTCCTGGCCGGCGAAGCTGCTGCCTTCCGCGTTCGGCGTTTTGTTCCTCGTCCTGTGGCAGACGGAGGCGTTTCATAAGCTGTTTCATCTGGAGAGGTACCAGCTGCCGATACCGTACGACATTGCCGCCGCAATCCGGGACAACAGCGATACTTTGGCGCTCTATGCGCTCTACAGCGGCATCGAAATGGTCGGAGGCTGCCTGATCGGCTCTTTCCTCGGGTGGCTGGCGGCCGTGGCCGCGTCCTTTTATCCGAATGCGGGGAAAGGCGCCGTCTCGATCATGGCTTCGCTGAACGCACTGCCCATCGTGGCGCTCGCGCCGATCATGAACAACTGGCTGGGCGACGGCATCGCTTCGCGCATCGGGATCGTGTCCGTCATGACGATGGCGACGATGGCGGTCAGCGCGTACAAAGGATTTCGATCCGTCGATCCGGCGTATTTGGAGCTGATGGAGTCCTATGCGGCCGGGAAGCGGCAAACTTTTTTTAAGCTGAGGCTTCCCAAAGCGCTCCCGTCCATGTTCGCCGCCCTCAAGATCAACATGTCGACCGGCATTATCGGGGCGATCGTCGGCGAGTTTTTCATCTCGTCCAGGGGGCTCGGTTATTTGCTATCCGATCAAATCAGGCTGGCCAACATGCCGCTTGCCTGGGCCTGCATCGCAATAGCCGCCGCGCTCGGCATCGCCCTTTACAACATCGTGCAGCTCATTGAAAAACTGTCCGTTCCATGGTCCGCTCAGGACCGGACTTCCTAGAAAAGAACATTATTTTCGGAGAGGGTTGGTCTGAATGTTGAAGGGAGTATCTGCTGTCCGCTTTGCCCTGCTAAGCTGCATATCGTCCGCGCTTGTGATCATGTCCGCCTGCGCTTCCGGTCCGGCTGCCTCGCCGGCGGCCCCGGCTCCTGCCGCTGCAGGATCGTCGCCGTCCGCGCAAGCGCCGTCCTCCGGACCGCTGAAAAAAGTGAAAATTCAGCTGAAATGGGTGCCGCAAGCGCAATTCGCCGGCATTTACGCAGCCAAAGAGAAAGGCTTTTACAAAGATGAAGGCCTTGATGTGGAGATCATCCCCGGCGGACCTGACGTCGTCATCGAACAGCAGGTCGTGAACGGCGCTGCGGATCTTGGCGTATCGAGCTTCGACAGCCTCCTCGTGAACCGCGATAACGGCTTGCCGCTCGTGTCATTGGCGCAAATCACGCAAAAAAGCTCCTACCGGCTGCTCGCCAAAAAGGCCGCAGGCATCGATGTCCCGGCCAAAATGAAAGGCAAAAAAGTCGGCACATGGATGGGCAGCCAGCAGTTCCAGGTGCTTGCTTTTATGGAGAAGAACGGACTGGACTCGAAAAAGGATATTCAGCTCGTCAAGCAGGGCTTTACGATGGACCAATTTTTCAATGATCAGCTCGACGTGGCGACGGCTACGATTTATAACGAGTACTATGTCGTTCTGGAAAGCGGCGTGAAAGAATCCGATCTGAACGTATTCAACTTTGACGATGCGGGCGTCGCCATGCTGGAGGATACGCTGATCGCCAAGAAGGATTGGGTGGACAAAAACCATGATCTCGCCGTCAAAGCGGTGCGCGCCACGCTGAAGGGCTGGAAATACGCGATCGATCACCAGGACGAAGCGGTCGACATCGTGATGAAAAGCGTGACGCAGGGCAGCACGACGAAGCAGCACCAAGTGACGATGCTCAAAGAGATGGCAAAGCTCGTGAAGCCGGAAGGTTTCAAGGATGAGCAGGTCGGTGCGTTCGTCGACGAATCCGTAAAACGGACGGCAGATATCGCATTGAAGTACGGATTGATCAAAAAACCGGCCGATTTGGCGGCTTCCATCGACAAAACGGTTCTGGAAGGCGCCGCCAAGTAGGCAGAGGTAGAGGCAGAGAGGGGAGAACGAGATGAACGTCAATCAAGTGAAGGATGCGGCGGTCAAAGACGAACTGCTGGACAAAGACCGCAAATATGTATGGCACCACATGTCTCCCCATAACGACAATCCGATGATTGTCGAATCCGGCGAAGGCAGCTGGATTACGGACATCGAGGGCAACCGATATTTGGACGGCATGTCGGGGCTGTGGTGCGTCAACGTCGGGCACGGGAGAGCGGAAATAGCCGAGGCGGCTGCAGGGCAAATGACCAAAATCGCCTACGCCACGCTAGTCCAGTCCCATGTGCAGGCGATTGAGCTTGCTGCGAAGCTGAACGAATGGCTGGACGGGGAATACCGGATCTTTTTTTCCAACTCGGGTTCGGACGCGAATGAGGTCGCTTTTAAAATCGCCAGACAATATCATCATCAAAACGGCAAGCCGACCAAGCACAAATTTATTTCCCGGCACCGCGCCTATCACGGCAATTCGATGGGGGCGCTCGGGGCGACGGGCCAAGCGCAGCGCAAGCTGAAGTACGAGCCGCTCGGCGTCGGCTTCCAGCACGTTCCGCCGCCTTACTGCTACCGCTGCCCGTTCGGGCAAACCCCGGGCTCCTGCAAGCTGGAATGCGCCAAAGCCTACGAAGACGCGATCCGGTGGGAAGGGCCCGATTCCGTGGCGGGCGTCATTTTGGAGCCCGTCATCACCGGTGGGGGGATGATCGTCCCTCCGGATGACTATTTGCTGGAAGTGCGCCGCATTTGCGACCGCTACGACGTTCTGCTGATCGTCGATGAAGTCATTTGCGGCTTCGGCAGATCGGGCGAAAAGTTCGGCCATCACAATTACGGGGTCAAGCCGGATATCGTCACGATGGCCAAAGGGCTGACAAGCGCGTATTCTCCGCTGTCGGCGACGGCGGTTGCCGCGGAGTTGTACGCTCCTTTTCAGGATAAGCAGGCGGACAGCCACTTCCGGCACGTGAATACGTTCGGCGGCAATCCGGTGTCCTGCGCCGTTGCGCTGAAAAACCTGGAGATTATGGAGCGGGAAAATCTCGTCGCCCGTTCCGCCTATATCGGCGGCAAGCTGAAGACCGGCCTCGCACCGCTGCTCGGCCATCCGAATGTCGGGGAGATCCGTGCATTCGGCTCCGCGCTCGGCATCGAGCTGGTGGAGGATCGAAGCTCGAAGACGCCGGCTTCGCCCGAACGGGTGGCGGCGATTTTGAACGGCTGCAAGCAGAAGGGGCTGCTGATCGGAAAAAACGGCGATACGGTTCCGGGTTATGCGAACATTTTGACGTTAAGCCCGCCGTTTACGACGACCGATGACGATCTTGCATTCATCATAAGCACGCTGCTTGACGTATTTGATGCCAATCGGGAGAAAGGATGATGCCATATGAAGACGACACCCGCTCTTCGTATTAATGCTTCGAGGCTGCAGCGGCGTATTGCGGAGCTGGCCCAAATCGGGCGCATCGGCGATACCGGCGTATGCAGGCTGGCGCTGTCCCGGGAAGACCGGGAGGCCGTGGAACTGGTCAAATCGTGGATGGAAGAAGCGGGTATGAGCGCGTCGATCGACCCGTTCGCCAATTTGATCGGGGTCAAGCAGGGCAGCGATCCGGCGGCTCCCGTGCTGATGCTCGGCTCGCACATCGATTCGCAGCCTTACGGCGGCCGGTATGACGGCGTAATCGGCGTGCTTGGCGCTATTGAAGCCGTGCAAACGATGGCGGAGGAAGGCATTGTGCCGGCATACACGATTGAAGTCGTTGCTTTTTGTGACGAGGAGGGCTGCCGGTTCAACAAAGGCTTGTTCGGCGTCCGGGGAATGACCGGGAGGCTTGAAGAAGGAGAGCTGGAGCGAACGGATAAAAACGGCGTGACCCGCAGGCAGGCGTTGGCCGAATTCGGCTGCGATCCGGCGGGATTTGCGGATTACCGGTTTCAAGACGGCCGGATCGGCGCTTTTTTGGAGCTGCACATCGAGCAGGGCCCTGTGCTGGAAGCGCTGGAAGCGCCGATCGGGATCGTCAGCGGCATCTCCGGTCCCTTGTGGCTGACGGTGGAGATGACCGGCTTCGCCGGGCACGCGGGATCGGTGCCGATGCCGCTGCGCCGGGATGCGCTGGTCGGCTGCGCGAAAGTGATCATAGCGCTGAACGAGCTGGCGCAGCGGGAGCCGGGAGCGCCGACGGTCGGCACGGTCGGCTCGCTCACGGTGTTTCCGGATTCGCGCAACATCATCCCGGAGAAGGTGTCCTTCACCGTCGATCTTCGCGATATCGACCTGCAGCGCCGCAACGCGCTGGAATCCGAGCTGCTCAGCGTGATCGAACATGCCGCACAGGAGCACGGGCTCACCTACACGATCCGCGAGGATACGAACAGCGAGCCGCGCTACTGCGCCGACTGGATCAAGCGAACGCTGCGGCAGGAGGCGGCCGCCATGGGCCTGGCTCCGCCGGAGCTGATGAGCGGGCCGTTTCACGATTCGCTGACGATGTCGCACGTATGCGATTACGGCATGATTTTCGTCCGCTGCAAGCAGGGGATCAGCCATAACCCCGAGGAGTTTGCCGCCGGGGAAGATATCGCGCTGGGCGCGGAACTGCTGTACCGGGCGGCACTGCAAATTTGTTCCGCCAAAGGAGGGCAATAAACGTGAGTATCGTGAAAATCGGGCTTATTCAGGCGGCCAATGACGTTCACGGCGATGAGCCGGTTGAAGTCCACAAGAGCTGGGCGATTGAGAAGCATATCCGGCTGATCCGGGATGCGGCGCAGCAGGGCGCGCAAATCGTCTCGCTGCAGGAAATCTTTTACGGGCCGTACTTTTGCTCGGAGCAGACGACCAAATGGTATGACGCCGCCGAGGAAATTCCGAACGGCCCGACGACGAAGCTGTTTCAGGGGCTGGCCAAGGAGCTCGGCGTCGTCATCGTCCTCCCGATCTATGAAAGAGAAGGGATCGCGACTTACTACAACACGGCGGCTGTCATCGATGCAGATGGCGCGTACCTGGGCAAATACCGCAAGCACCACATTCCGCACGTTGCCGCCGGCGGCGGTTCCTGCGGCTTTTGGGAAAAATATTACTTTAAGCCGGGCAACCTGGGCTATCCCGTTTTCGATACGGCTTATGCCAAGGTCGGCGTATACATTTGCTATGACAGGCATTTTCCGGAAGGAGCCCGGGCACTTGGGCTGAACGGCGCGGAAATCGTGTTTAATCCGTCGGCTACCGTCGCCGGAACGTCGGAATATTTATGGAAGCTGGAACAGCCGGCCCATGCCGTCGCCAACGGCTATTACGTGGCCGCCATCAACCGCGTCGGCGTGGAAGCCCCGTGGAACATGGGCGAATTTTACGGCCAATCGTATTTGGTCGACCCGCGGGGCACGATTGTCGCCATCGGCAGCAGAGACAGCGACGAGGTTGTCATCGGCGAGATGAACAAAGAGCTGATCCGCGAAGTGCGCAATGTGTGGCAGTTTTACCGCGACCGCAGGCCGGAAACTTACGATCAAATCGTCAGCTTGTAACGGGAGGAGGCTATCTATGAGCAGCACATTTATTTCCATCGAACAGTTGAAACGAAATTTCGCCGAAGTGAAGGCCGGCATGCGGCCGAAGGAAGCGATCGAGGAATCCAACCGCTGCCTGTACTGCTATGACGCCCCGTGCGTGAACGCCTGTCCTACGGGCATCGATATTCCGTCCTTCATTAAAAAGATCGCCTCCGGCAATATGAAAGGCTCGGCGCGCACGATTATGGAGGCCAACCCGGTCGGAGCGAGCTGCTCGCGCGTCTGCCCGACTGAAGAGCTGTGCGAAGGCGCATGCGTGCTGAACCGCTCGTCCAAGCCGATCCTGATCGGCGATCTTCAGCGGTATGCGACCGATTGGGCGATGCGTAACGAGCAGAACCTGTTCCAGCCGGGTCTGCCGAACGGCAAAGCCGTTGCCGTGATCGGCGCCGGGCCGGCGGGATTGTCTGCGGCGCGCGAGCTGGCGCGGTTCGGTTTTGCCGTTACGGTGTTCGACGCCAAGCCGCAGGCGGGCGGCCTGAATACGTACGGCATCGTATCGTTCCGGCTGCCGCAGGATGTGGCGCTGTGGGAAGTGGAACAGGTGCGGAAGCTCGGCGTCGAATTCCGCATGAATACGGTCGTCGGCCGGGATATTCGCCCCGAGGAGCTGCTGCGGGACTATGACGCGGTCGTGCTGGCCGCAGGCATGTCGAAAGTTCCGATGCTCGGCATCGAAGGCGAGCGGCTCGCAGGCGTGCATGACGCCATCGAGTTCGTCGAATCGACGAAGACGGACATCGACGGCCGCATGGCCGGCAAGCGCGTAGCCGTCATCGGCGCCGGAAATACGGCCATCGATGCCGCAACGTGTTCCGTGCGCATGGGTGCGGAACAGGTGCAGATTGTATACAGGCGCACGCAGGAAGAGATGACCGCTTACGACTTCGAGTTCGAATTCGCCAAGCAGGACGGCGTCCGTTTCCAATGGCTGACCGCTCCGAAACGGATCATCGGCAACGAACGCGGAGAAGTGACCGGCATCGAATGCGTCCGTATGCGGCTGGAGGAAACCGAGGGCGGCACAGGGCGCAAACGCCCGGTTCCGGTGGAAGGCTCCGACTTTGTGATCGAAGCCGATGCCGTCATCAAAGCGATCGGACAGACGAAGCATGTCTCGCTTATCGAGGAGTTCGGCCTGGAGCATTACCGCGGTACGGTTAAGGTGAATCCGCAGACGGGCGAAACGTCCGATCCGCGCATTTTTGCCGCCGGAGATGTGACGTTCGGCGACGGGCAAGGGGAAGCGATGGTCGTGAGCGCTGCACAGCAAGGCAAGCAGGCCGCCTTTGCCATTTACAACAAGCTGATCAAGCTTCGCCACGAAACGGCGTAAGAGCGCTGGTTCGCTGTTTGGGCGCCAGGCTTATTCATTTTATCAATCGGAACAGGAGGGATCTCTAATGGCTGATTTACGTATTAATTTGGCAGGCATTTCATCCCCGAATCCTTTTTGGCTGGCCTCCGCGCCGCCGACGAACACGGGCTACCAGGTGCAGCGCGCTTTTGAAGCCGGATGGGGCGGGGCGGTATGGAAGACGCTGGGGGACCCGATCATCAACACTTCTTCGCGCTTTGCGGCGGTGCATTTTAACGGCATGCGGGTAGCGGGCTTCAACAATATCGAACTGATCACCGACCGGCCGCTGGAGGTCAATCTGAAAGAAATTTACGAGACGAAAAAGCGGTTCCCGAACCATGCCGTAGTCGCTTCCCTGATGGTGGAGCCGAAGCGCGAGAAATGGCATGAAATTGTCAAAAAAGTGGAAGCCGTCGGCGTTGACGGGCTCGAACTGAACTTTGGCTGTCCGCACGGGATGGCGGAGCGCGGAATGGGGGCCGCTTCCGGGCAGCAGCCGGATCTGGTCGAAGCACAGACGATGTGGGCCAAAGAAGCGGCGCAAACGCCGGTCATCGTCAAGCTGACGCCGAACATTACGGACATTACGGCGACGGCCAAAGCGGCCGTGCGTGGAGGCGCCGACGCGATCTCGCTGATCAACACGATCAACTCGCTCGCCGGCGTCGATCTGGATACGTGGAATACGATTCCCCACGTCGGAGGCAAAGGCGCCCATGGCGGCTACTGCGGCCCGGCCGTCAAGCCGATTGCGCTGAACATGGTCGCGGAATGTGCCATGGGCGCCGCTATCGGCGTGCCGATCTCGGGAATCGGCGGCATTTCCAACTGGCAGGATGCGGTCGAGTTTTTGCTTATGGGAGCGACGGGCGTGCAGGTATGCACCGCTGCGATGCATCACGGCTTCCGGATCGTCGAGGATATGATCGACGGCCTGAACAATTACCTCGACGGCAAAGGGCTTGCCAGCGTCACCGAGCTCGTCGGCAAAACCGTAACCCGCTATTCGGATTGGGGCAACCTTGA
Source organism: Paenibacillus sp. sgz302164 (assembly GCF_056120505.1). Lineage (NCBI taxonomy): Bacteria > Bacillati > Bacillota > Bacilli > Caryophanales > Paenibacillaceae > Paenibacillus > Paenibacillus sp. sgz302164. The sequence continues at coordinate 226,532 of NZ_JBVYOL010000004.1, forward strand.
CTTGAACTACCAAGTCGTCGCCCGGATCGATGCGGAGACGTGTATCAACTGCAACAAGTGCCATATCGCCTGCGAAGATACTTCGCACCAGTGCATCGAACGCGTCACGGATGCAAGCGGTGCGCCGATCCTGCAAGTCCGGGAGGAAGACTGCGTAGGCTGCAATTTGTGCTCGATCGTGTGCCCTGTAGACGGGGCGATTACCATGGTGGAAGTTCCTTCCGGGCTCGCGCCCATGACGTGGAACGAAAGACAGGAAGCGATAGCCGGCATGCGAACCGACAAAGAGAATACGACCAAGGAGGCTGTGTAGCCGATGGCCAAACTCATTAAGAACGGCACGATCGTCACCGCCACAGACAGCTATCAGGCGGACGTCTACATCGATAACGGCGTTATTGTGAAAGTGGGAATCGGATTGGAAGCGGAAGGAGCTGAGGTCATCGATGCGGCAGGGCTCTATGTGTTTCCCGGCGGGGTCGACCCCCATACGCATCTGGATATGCCTTTTGGCGGCACGGTTACGGCGGACGATTGGGAGACAGGTACAAAGGCGGCTGCGTTTGGCGGTACGACGACGATTATTGATTTTTGTCTGACGAACAAAGGAGTTCCGCTGCGGCACTCCGTGCAATCGTGGCATCAAAAGGTGCAGGGCAAAGCCGTCATTGACTACGGTTTTCATCTGATGATCGCCGAAATGAGCGATGCCGTGCTGGAGGAGCTTCCGGCGATGATCCACGACGAAGGGATTACATCGCTGAAAGTGTTCATGGCCTACAAAAACGTGTTTCAGGCCGACGACGGCACCTTGTTCCGCACGCTGCTGGAAGCCAAGGAGCACGGGGCGCTTGTGATGGTTCACGCGGAAAACGGCGACGTCATCGAATATTTGGTCAAAAAGGCGCTGGACGCCGGGCAGACGGAGCCGATCTATCACGCTTTGACCCGGCCTTCGGCGATCGAGGGAGAGGCTACGGGCCGGGCGGCCAAGCTGACCGCGCTAGCCGATTCCCAGCTGTACGTCGTGCACGTTACCTGCGAGGAAGCCGTCCGGCAAATCGCGGAAGCCCGCAACCAGGGGCTGGCCGTATGGGGAGAGACGTGTCCGCAGTATTTGGTTTTGGACCGGTCCGCTCTCGAAAAGCCCGATTTTGAAGGGGCGAAATACGTCTGGTCGCCGCCGCTCCGCGAGAAATTTCATCAGGAAGTGCTGTGGAATGCGCTGAAAAACGGGCAGCTGCAAACGCTCGGTTCCGACCACTGCTCGTTCAACTTCAACGGACAAAAAGATTTGGGCATCGGCGATTTCAGCAAAATCCCGAACGGCGGCCCGATCATCGAAGACCGGTTCACGCTGCTGTATTCGGAAGGTGTGGCAAAAGGCCGGATCACGATCCATCAGTTCGTCGATATCGTGTCGACCCGCAGCGCCAAGCTGTTCGGGCTTTTCCCGAAAAAAGGCACTATCGCCGTAGGCGCGGACGCAGATATCGTGCTGTTCGATCCGAACGTGCAGCGGACGATTTCGGCCGAGACGCATCATATGAACGTCGACTACAATCCGTTCGAAGGCATGACGGTGACGGGGGAGCCGGTATCTGTGCTGTCCAGGGGCGAGTTCGTTGTCAAGAACAAGCAGTTCGCCGGCACCCCGGGCGCAGGACAATTCGTGAAGCGCGCCGCTTACTATACGCCGTATACGGAGAAGGGGACGCCGGCCAAAGAGCCCGTTCAACTGTAAGCGAGGCGGGAGGACGGAAGGACGGAAGCCGCAGAATGTGCAGACTTTCCTGCCAGATCAGGCCTCCGGCCCATCGCCGGCGGGGAGTTCCTGTACCATTGCAGGCTTTTCCGCCAAACGTGCTGGTTCCATCGAAAAAGCCTTCACTGAAGCCGCTGCCCCCTTGCCTACGCGCAGAAAGCCTGCAAAAATCAGGCTGTTGAGAAAACGTATATTGGATAGGCGAATCTCTATAAACGCGTAGACAACCAGCAAAAATCAGATTGTTGATAAAGTGACGGTTTAGAGGAATCAGAGGGGCAGGGGCACCGCCGTTCTTCCGTAATTCATTTCTCTCCTGTATGGGGCGCGGAATTGAAGTAGGGGAAGACAAGGCGGCTTGGCGGAAAAACCTGCGAAAGTGCAGGCTTTTTCCGTAAAAATGGTTCATTTTGGCGAAAAGCTTGCGATTGTGCAGGAATTTTTGATGAAAATGAACCTGAGCCCCTGTTCGCGGCAAAAAACCTGCACCATTGCAGGAATTTTTCGTGGCCAGCGTATCAACCGAGCAAAAACTGTACTTTTGCAGGCTTTCCTCGCGCAAACAAGCAGATTATGCGACTGGCTCTAGCACGTAGGGTTCTCAACAGCCCGACTTTTTCGAAACCAGACCATCAAGAAGCAAAAGGATGCATTTTTGCAGGCTTTCTGCGCGTTGCCAAGCAGATAAACTAGCTCTTGTGAGCGGTTTTTCTCGACAGTCTGGCTTTTTCGGTTTTTTACACGCGATGTTATTGGAGTCGCCCCAGCTCTTACGAGCGGATTTCTCGACAGTCTGCAAACATACAGTTTTATTGCGCTGTAATACACGCACTTCGAATAATTCCTGCATCGGCTCATCACTGGCAGGGAATTTCTTCACCATTGCAGGTTTGACAAGCTGCTGTGCCGCTTTCGAAGCCGGTTTTGCTTCGCAAAACTCTAAGGAGGTTTTTCCCATGTCCGATTTTGAGCTAGCCATGCTTGAAAAACAAAAACTTGACGGGTTTGTCGCCCGTCAATTTAAAATCGTCGCCGTCAAGGAAGATTTGAGCGGTTCCTGGCTCGATCTGGAGCATCCCGGCGGCGAGCAGGCGACGCTGCATTTGCAAACGGCCGAGGCCCGCAAATATTTCGGCGGCGTACTGATCCGGCAGCGGCGCAGCACGCTTTCCTAACGTATCGCGCCGTGAACGTATTCATAGGCATGCAGGGCGAGCTCAATGGAGACTCGCTTCTGCGGCTGCATGAAATCGCCGCCGAGCAGCTGCGCGATTTTGTCCAGCCGGTGGTAGAGCGTCTGCCTGGCGACAAACAGCTCTTTGGCCGTTTCCTGCTTGGAGCCGCACAAAGCCAAATACATCTTGAGCGTTTTCAGCAATTGGCCGTTTTTTTCCTGATCAAAGCTGATGACGGGCCCGATGTACGCTGCGATGAAGCTGTGCAGCATCCCTGACTTTTTCATCATGTACACGATTTTGTGCACGTGCAGGTCGTCATAGAACGGCTCCTCCAGCGCTCCGGCGTCTTTTTGGATCAGGATCGTTTCCTGAGCCGTTTCGTAGCTCTCTTTCGCGAGGGTGAAATCGGTCGTCACCTTGCCGATGCCCAGAAGCGAGGAGAACAGCGCAAGCTCCTGCCGGGCTTCGGTTTTTTGCAGCCTGCGGATCGCTCTCAGCATTCGCTCCTTGAAGCCGGGAGCCTGCAGCTGATCCAGCAGGACGAAAACGATCTGCTCCTGAAGTTGAGCCGGCAGCAAATACATGCCTTCCGCTTCGAAAATCGCGCGGGCGACCATATTTTTCTGGATGAGCAAAGATTCCCAGTCTTTAAAAACGGCGATATCCGCCTGGATGTCGAACACGCATACGGCTAGCCGGCTCAGCTTTGCGGTCGGTTTGATCGAGCCGATCGTCTCGCGAATATTCGGCAGCGAGTGCTTGCCGCCAAGCCATTCGATGACCCACAGATCCTCTTTGTAGCGCCTTTTTTCTTCGATATACTTCGTGCGCATCATCTCCTGGGCGACCGCCGTGGCACAACGGTCCAGCGCCAGAACGTGGAACTCGCTGAGCTCCTGTTCGGAATAAAGCAGCAAATCCGCAAACAGATGATCGAGGGCGAGGATCGGGCGATGCGCCAGCCTGCTTTTGATTTCGGGGGCGTCGAACATTTCGCCGTAGATCCATTTTTGGTAAAAAGCATCCGCTTTGGGCTTCGGCATGAACGGCATGAAGTGCGCTTCCGCGCCAAGCGGGAAAAAGGCAACCTGCGCCCCCGTCGTCTGATGCAGCAGCTTCAGCAGCGGCTTCAAGCCTTTGCCGGAAAGCAGCAGCTGATTGAGCTCCGTGGATAAAGATTCCAGCTCGGATACCATACGGTGATGCTGATTGATGAAATATGCGTGTAAATCCTGAGTAATATCGATATAGCGGACTTCTTCGTGGAAAAAAATGAGGGGAAAGTGCTCGCGCCTCGCAAGCTCTTTCATTTTCTCCAGCGGCTGTCTGGTATACGTGCCCAGCTCGATGCACAGACCGGAGGCGCCGCAATCAATAAGCTGCTGCAGGAAGGAGACGCTTAAATCCTCATCGTCGTGCCATGCGATGCCTGTCGATAAAATGAGCTCGCTGCCGTTAAGCAGATGCCCGACATGGGTGACCTCCATAATATGGACCCAGCGGACTGTGCGGCTGAGCGCTTCTTCGTCGGCGATAGCTTCCGCTTTGCGGAACAAAGGGCGTTGAAGAATGTCTCGCACAGTAAGTTGAAGCCATGTCTGTACCATGAAACACACCGCCTTTATGTCAGGTAAACTAACACAAAATGAATGAAAAACAGTTTTTCTCATTATACAATGTGTCCAATGGAAGTGGTATACATTTCTTTCGCCCCTATCAGGGATCTTTGTGCTATGGCAAAAGAGGGGAATTTGTCGTACTTATTTTTGAGCGAGGAGGGGAGCATGTATGGAAATCGGAATCCCTAAAGAAATCAAACGCAATGAAAACCGCGTGGCGATGACGCCGACAGGCGTACATGAGCTTAAGCGGCATGGGCATCAAGTATTTGTAGAATCCTGCGCGGGGATTGGTTCCGGATTCGCCGACGAGCAGTATGCCGCCGCAGGCGCCGTTATCGTGGCGACCGCCGAGGAGGCGTGGTCCAAACCGATGGTCATGAAAGTCAAGGAGCCGCTTGCCGAAGAATTCCGGTTTTTTCGCGACGATCTGCTCCTTTTCACGTATTTGCATCTGGCGGCCGAACCTAAGCTGACTTATGCGCTGGCCGAGCAAAAAGTGACGGCTGTAGCTTACGAAACTGTACAGCTTGCAGGCGGGCAGCTTCCGCTGCTCACGCCGATGAGCGAGATCGCCGGCCGCATGTCCGTGCAGATCGGCGCACAGTTTTTGGAGAAATCGCGCGGCGGAAAAGGAATTTTGCTCGGCGGCGTACCCGGCGTCAGGCGCGGGAAAGTGACGATCGTCGGAGGAGGCGTCGTCGGCACAAGCGCAGCGCACATTGCGCTGGGGCTGGGGGCGGACGTAACGATTTTCGATACCGACTTGAACCGGCTGCGCCAACTGGATGAGCTGTTCGGCCATCGCGTGCATACGATCATGTCCAGCGCTTCGGCCGTAGCGGCAGCCGTGGCCGAGTCGGACCTGGCCGTCGGAGCTGTGCTCATCCCCGGAGCCAAAGCCCCCAAGCTGGTCGGCGAATCCGCGGTACACGCCATGGACGGCGGCTCCGTCATCGTCGATGTCGCGATTGACCAGGGCGGCATTTTCGAAACGATCGACCGCCTCACGACGCATGACGAACCCGTGTTCGAAAAACACGGCGTCCTGCACTATGCGGTCGCCAATATGCCGGGCTCGGTTCCCCGCACGTCAACCCTTGCGTTGACGAACGCCACGCTTCCGTACGCGCTGGAAATCGCGAACAAGGGTATCTATGAAGCGGCTTTGGGCAGCCCCCCTCTGCGCAAAGGAATCAATGTAATCGGCGGCTGCATTACGCACGAAGCGGTCGCCGAGGCGCACCACCTGGCCTACATGGAGCCAGGCTCGCTATTGCGCGCAGCTTCCGCGTGATTGCGCAGCGGCCAAAACAAAACGGCAGTCCGAACCCGAAGGGTTCAGCTGCCGTTTTGTTTTGACGACCGGCCGCCGTCATGCAGCGCGACACCGCGCGCTGGGAGCTGTGCGCGGTGCGAAAGTCGTCCAATCTACCCGACTGCGCGAAGAAAGTCTGCAAAAGTGCAGTTTTTTGCTCCTTTATGCGCATGCTTCGCGAAATTCCTGCAATTGTGCAGGCTTTTCCTCGGCACAGGGGCTCAACATTCCATTTTGTCAAAAATTCCTGTACTTTCGCAGGCTTTTCGCCAAAACGAGCTATTTTCATAGAAAATTCCTGCACTTTCGCAGGTTTTCCCGTCGGCCCGGCCTGCCAAGCGCCTCATGCCACTTCGCCGAAATGCAACCGTTCCTGCCCAACACGCGCCTAGCCGGCTCGGGTAGCGACGCCGTAACGAGCGCAGTTCCCAGCCGCGCGGTGCGCTGGACCGCCGCCGTACAACCCATCGGGCACAGCTCCCAGCACCCGGTGCGCCCTAATTAAGCGTCCCCTCTAGCTCCACCTGTTTGGATGGCTTTGCGAAGAAAGGCTGCGATCAATGGATGACTGACATGTTTCAAAGCCGAACGCTCAGGTTGAAATAACGTCCCCATAAAGAAAGGATGCTGATCGAGCTCCATGATGCGAACTTCACCATCAAGATCTGTTCCGGCAATGCGCAAGCCCGCTTTTTCTAACATAGGGCCAAATTCGGGGTTCAAGCCGTAATTGCAAATCCCATACTGTTCAACAATCTCATGGGTTCCATAAATATTTGCCGCTTTTGAACCGGGGCTCAGCTTAAACGTATGTATCTTTTCACTGACCGAGCATGTGAGAGGAGCAACCAGTATCAAAGAAGCGGAAGGATTCTCCTCGGCGTGATCGGCTTCAGCAAGTCCCAGGACATTTCTGGCAAACTCAATTATCATATGCTGAAAACCGCCGCACGTGCCTAAAAAGGGAATCCGGCGCTCGCGGGCAAACCGGATGCCATTGAGGGCGCCTTGCATGCTGCGGTAAGGGCTGGCAGGAACTACCCAAAGCGCATGATACTTGGCAAGCTTCCGCTCGCAATCCTGATCCAGCGAAGGGGTGGGAACCCATTCAAAATGGATGGAGACACCCAGATCATTTGCCGCCAATTGGATCGCTTGAGGTATAGCTGCATGTGCCGTGACTTCCGCATCGTAATCGCCAATTAATCCGATTTGATACACGCTTACACATCCTCTCCAATTTCACTTAAAAATTAATTATAAAAGCTGCATATCTTTAAAATCAATAGTTGAATTTCTGAAAGTAATCGATGAGGAACGTCAAGTTTCCCCGGTTTCTCCAGGCTTGTCCGATGAATACCGCATTGTCGGCAGAGGCTTAATCTAGTATCATTGAGGGTACTGCATATTTAGGAATGAACTAGAAATTTTGGGAGGGAAATAGGTGTGAAAATATTGTTCATCGGCGGTACCGGACTCATTAGTGAAGCTGTCTCCAAGTTAGCTGTGGAGAAGGGGCATGAGCTGTATTTATTCAATCGGGGAGGGCGCAGCAGCTTTGTTCCCGAAGGAGCGCACGTCATTACAGGCGACATTCGCGATGCCGCGGCCGCTTCGCTGACTTTGCAGCCCTACGATTTTGACGTTGTCGTGGATTGGATCGCCTTTACCCCCGACCATGTGCAAACGGATATCGAGCTGTTTCAAGGAAAGACCAAGCAGTACATTTTCATCAGCTCCGCCTCCGCGTACCAAAAACCGCTCCAGCACTATCTCGTCACGGAGCAAACGCCGCTGGACAATCCGTTCTGGCAATATTCGCGCGACAAAATCGCCTGCGAAACGCTGCTCATGGAAGCGTACGGGCGGAACGGGTTCCCTGTGACCATCGTGCGGCCGTCCCATACGTACGGCAATACGATGATTCCGTCGGCGCTGAACAGCCGGCAGCATCCGTGGTCGCTCATAGACCGCATGCGCAGCGGCAAAAAAATCATCGTGCACGGAGACGGCTCATCCCTGTGGACGATGACGCATAACAGCGATTTTGCCAAAGGTCTGGTCGGTTTGCTGGGCAATGAAGCGGCTATCGGGGAGGCGTTTCACATTACTTCCGATGAGGTTCTGTCCTGGAATCAGATCTACGGCTTGATTGGCCGGGCGGCAGGCGTGGAGCCCGAACTTATACATATTTCATCCGATTTTCTGTGCGCGCGTTCCCCGGAGCTGGCCGGTGGGCTGTATGGCGACAAAGCGGTCAGCAGCGTATTCGACAACAGCAAAATCAAACGGTACGTGCCGGAGTATGCGGCGACTGTCCCGTTTGCCGAAGGGATTCAGCGCACGATCCGCTGGTTCGAAGCGGACCCGCACCGCTGTATGGTGGATGACGCCTGGAATATGTGGATGGACGTCATGATTCAAGCTTTTGAAACGGGCATACGCTCATAACGCCGGAATTATTTTTTTCGATATTCAGGAGGATTCGCATGCAGCAATCGAAAAGCGTAAATTCGCTTCATCAATATTCCAACATGCTGCAAAAGTATTTGCTCCCGCAGCGGAAAGCTCTGACTGTGCTTGCTCTGCTGCTTTTTGTTTCCATCGGCATGCAGCTTGTCAATCCGCAAATTATCCGTTTTTTTATCGATACGGCGCAATCCCAGGGGGAAATGACGCCGCTGTACACTGCCGCGGGCTTGTTTATCGCGTTTTCGCTCGCGCATCAGCTGATTTCCGTCGCAGTTACGTATTTTAGTGAAAATATCGGGTGGAAAACGACCAATACGCTCCGCGTGGATTTGGCCGCTCACTGCCTGTCTCTGGATATGTCTTTCCATAAATCGCATACGCCGGGGGCGCTGATCGAGCGGGTTGACGGCGATGTGAATGCGCTGGCCAACTTTTTTTCCAGCATGATGATTCATCTGGTCGGCAATTTGCTTTTAATGATCGGGATTGTTGTCCTGCTGTTCCGGGAAAATTGGATGATCGGCGCGGGGATGGCGCTGTTCGTGCTTTTTGCGTTTGTTATCATTCGGCGGATCCGCAAATTCGCCGTCCCCGTATGGTCGGGGTGGAGGCAGGTGAACGCCGAGTTTTATGGGTTTATCGGGGAGCATCTGGAAGGCACCGAAGATATTCGGGCCAACGGGGCCGCCGGATTTGTGATGGGACGCTTTTATGCGATGCTTCGCCGGATGCTGCCGCTGCGCATCAAAGCGTTCCTCGGATTTTGCGCGATGTGGAACACGTCGATTCTCGTGTTTGCTCTCGGGAATGCGCTTGCATTCGGCATTAGCGCTTACTTGTGGCACACCGAGCATATTTCGCTTGGCACCGTGTATTTGATTTTCTTCTACACCGAGCTGCTGGCAAAGCCGATTGAGAAAATCAGGACGCAAATGGAAGATTTGCAAAAAGCCGACGCCAGCATCAGCCGCATCCGCGAGCTCTTCGAAACGCGCTCGCGGATCGCGGACGGTCCCGGCGCGCCGCTGCCGCAAGGGCCGCTGGGCGTGGCGTTTCGCGATGTGACTTTCAGCTACGAGAGCGACAGCGACGCCGGAGCGCCGACGATTGAGGAGCTGAACGTGACGCTGCGTCCGGGAGAAGTGCTGGGCCTGCTCGGGCGGACGGGGAGCGGGAAGACGACGCTGGCGCGGCTGCTGCTCCGCTTTTACGATCCGCAGCACGGCTCCATCGAGCTGGGCGGCGTCGACATTCGCAGCTGCACACTCAACGACTTGAGACAACGCGTGGCGATGGTCACGCAAAATATCGAAATTATGCAGGGATCGGTCAGAGACAACCTGACCTTTTACGACGATACCGTGCCTGACGGGCGGATTGTCGAAGTGCTGCGGGACCTCGGCCTGGAAGCGTGGTACGAGTCGCTGCCGGAAGGGCTGGAGACGCAGCTTGCTTCCGGGGGCGGAAGCCTTTCGGCAGGCGAAGCGCAGCTGCTCGCTTTTGCCCGGGTGTTTCTGACGGACCCGGGGCTGGTCATTATGGACGAAGCTTCGTCAAGGCTCGATCCGCTAACGGAGCAGCGCATCGAGAAAGCGATCGGCAAGCTGCTGGCAGGCCGCTCCTGCATGATGATCGCGCATCGGCTCGCTACGGTGCAGCGGGCGGACCAGATCGTCATTTTGGAAAACGGCCGGATTCTGGAGTCGGGCAGGCGCGAGCAGTTGGCTGCGGACCCGTCATCCCGGTTCAGCCGGCTGCTTGCCACCGGTCTTGAGGAGGTGCTCGCTTAGCGATGAAGACGCATCAATATTTGTGGCGGTTAATTATGTACCGTCCCGTTCTGTATTGGATAAATGCGGCGGCATGGACGGCCATTTATTTGGCTCCGATCGCGCCGGGGCTTGTGACCAAGGAGTTTTTCGACTTTTTGGCCGGCCAATCGGCTGCGGGGTTCGGCGTATGGGGCATTATCGCGCTTCTGCTGGGCGCTGCGCTCGGCCGGATGATGCTGATCCTGATGGGCTTTATTACGGATGTAAACTTCCGCTTCCGCATGGGCATGCTGCTGCGGCGCAACTTGCTGGAGCATGTGCTCAAGCAGCCCGGAGCGCGGGCGATTCCGGTTTCTCCGGGGGAGGCGATCAGCCATTTCCGCGATGACGTCGACCATTCGGAAGAAGCGGCGAGCTGGTCGGTGGACGTGTTCGGGATGACCTGCTTCGCTGCCGTATCCAGCTGGATTCTTATTCGCATCGATGCGCAGATGACGCTGCTTGTCTTTTTGCCTTTGGTGCTTGTCGTATCGGCAGCCCAACTGGCCACCGCGCGATTGCAAAAATACCGCGCAGCCAGCCGGGAGGCGACGTCCCGCGTGACCAGCGAGATCAGCGAGATGTTCGGGAACGTGCAGGCGATTCAGGTGGCCGGCGCCGAGCGGCGGGTCATCGGCCGTTTTGCCCGTTCGGGCGATGAACGGAGAAAGGCGATGATCAAGGACCGCCTGATGAGCGAACTGCTCGATTCGGTCTTTTCCAACTCGGTCAACCTCGGCACGGGGCTGATCTTGCTGTTGGCAGGGCAAAAAATGCGCGCAGGCACTTTTTCCGTCGGCGATTTTGCGCTGTTCGTCTATTATTTGACGTTCGTCACGCAGTTTATTTCCAATGTCGGCAAATTTTTGACTTATTTCAAGCAGATGAGCGTCGCCCTGGAACGGCTCACTTTGCTGCTGCAGGGGGCTTCCGCCAAAGTGCTGACGATGGTCAGGCCGCTGCACCTTCGTAAAAGCGGCGGATTCGCTGCGGCAAGCCGGGGAATGGCTGCGGACGGCGGTGAAAGCATCGACCCGGATGCGCCGGATGAGCGCACCGTGAACGCCGGCGCCCTGCGGCGTCTTAGCGTAAAAGGGCTGTCGTACCGCTACGCGGATACGGGGAGGGGTATTGCGGACGTGGCATTCAGCCTTGAGCGGGGATCGTTCACCGTCGTCACGGGAGCGATCGGCTCCGGCAAAACGACGCTCGTCCGCACGCTGCTCGGCCTGCTGCCGAAGGCGGACGGCACGGTGGAATGGAACGGCATGGAGGTCGAAGATGCCGGATCGTTCTTCGTCCCGCCGCGCAGCGCCTACACGGCGCAGGTTCCCCGGTTGTACAGCGATACGCTGCGGAACAACATTTTGTTAGGGCAGGCCGGCGGCGAGGACAGCTTGAAGCGGGCGGTCTACGCCGCGGTGATGGAGGAGGACGTCGCTCATTTGCAGGACGGGCTCGAGACGGTCATCGGCCCGCGCGGGGTCAAGCTGTCCGGCGGCCAGGCGCAGCGGACGGCGGCAGCCCGCATGCTCGTGCGCGACGCCGAGCTGTACGTGTTTGACGATCTGTCGAGCGCGCTTGACGTCGAGACGGAGCAAAAGCTTTGGGAGCGGCTGTTCAGGCTGAGGGGCGATGCCACCTGCCTGGTCGTGTCGCACCGCAAAGCGGCTCTCAGCCGGGCCGACCGCATCATCGTGATGAAGGACGGGCGAATTGAAGCGGAAGGGACTTCCGCAGAGCTTTTGCAGGGCAGCGCCACCTTCCGCGAATTGTGGTACGGCGATGACAGAGGCTCGTCAGGGACAGCCGGCTAACCGATAAAACGAATTAGCTCGCCGACGAATTTTTCCAAATACTTTTGGTCGATTGCATCGAATCTGTCCTTGACGGGGCTGTCGATATCGAGAACGCCGATCAGCTCGTTATGCTTGATCAGCGGGATGACGATCTCCGATTGCGAAGCGGCGTCACACGCAATGTGGCCGGGAAATTGATGGACATCGGCGACCCGGACGGTTTGTCTTTGGAGAGCGGATGTCCCGCACACGCCTTTGCCGAGAGGAATTCGCACGCAGGCGGGGAGGCCTTGGAAGGGACCGAGCACAAGCTCGTTGTTTTTCAGCAAATAAAAGCCCGCCCAATTCACTTCCTGAAGAAAAGAGCGAAGCAGGGCCGACGCGTTGGCCAGATTGGCGGTTTGGTCCGATTCGCCTTCCAATAAAGAGGTCAGCTGTTTGATAAGCGTTTCGTAGTTTTCCTCTCTCGATCCGGTATAGCTGGCAGATTGGAACATGGGAAATCCTCCGTTTTCGTAAGGTGATGGCAGTTTCTTTCTTCAAATAACCTTAGCGCGCCGGAGGCGCCAAGTCAACAGAGCGCGAATACGGAATGCCGCATATTTTTGGCAAGTTCCGCTTTCTTTGTTATCATAGGTCATAGGTACAATATCCAATTAAAGAAAGCGGTGAAAAGTGGATGACAGAGCATACGCATGAAACCGGCGGATATGAGCTGGCGACATTTGCAGGAGGATGCTTTTGGTGCATGGTAACCCCCTTTGAGGAGATGCCGGGCATCGTGAAGGTCGTTTCGGGATATACCGGAGGACACACGGTGAACCCAACGTACGAAGAAGTTTGTTCGGAAACGACCGGGCACGCGGAAGCGGTGCAAATCACGTTTGATCCGAAGCTGTTCCCTTACGAGAAGCTGCTGGACATTTTTTGGCGGCAAATTGATCCGACAGATGCCGGCGGTCAGTTTTATGACAGAGGCTCGTCGTATCGCAGCGCGATCTTTTACCATAGCGAGGAGCAGCGGGAGCAGGCGGAAGCGTCCAAGCTGGCGCTAGAACAAAGCGGACGGTTTGATCGCCCGGTCGCGACGGAAATCGTGGCGGCAGGCGTATTTTATCCGGCGGAAGAGTACCATCAGGATTATCACCATAAAAATCCGCTCCGTTACAAAATGTACCGGAAAGGCTCCGGCCGTGACGCTTTTATCGAAAATCACTGGAACACTGACAGAGACAAGGAAGCGCGCAGGGGCAACTTGACGAAGCTTCAATATGAAGTTACGCAAAATAGCGCGACCGAGCCGCCGTTTCAAAATGAGTTTTGGGACCATCACGAAGAAGGCATTTACGTCGATATCGTCTCAGGGGAACCGCTGTTCAGCTCGCGGGACAAATTTGATTCGGGCTGCGGCTGGCCGAGCTTTACCCAACCTTTGTATGCCGGCACGATCAAAGAGAAGCAGGATTTAAGCCATTTCATGGTGCGCACCGAAGTGAGGAGCCAGGAGGCCGACTCGCATCTCGGACACGTGTTTAACGACGGGCCTGGGCCGACCGGACTGCGCTATTGCATCAATTCCGCCGCACTGCGCTTCATCCCGGTTGACGATCTTGAAAAAGAAGGCTACGGAGCATACCGCCGACTTTTTGATTAATGCAAAAGCTGCAATTCCTCCATCTCAGCATGGAGGGGGCGCGGCTTTTTTGCCTATATAATCGATGAACGTCGGTGATCCGGCGTCATAATTCTCCAACGCGGTCAGGGCTTTGCCGCCCAAAGACGGCGGTGCTGGTGATCGCGCAGCGGCTCTTTTCTCATGCGCGCCTCTCCCGGCGCGGGCTGCAGCGCTGCACGGCGGGCGGTCACGCGCCGGAGAGGCAGTACCGCGCGCAGCTCCAAGCACGCGGTGTTGCGCCGCATGACGGGGGCCGGTCGGCCACATGGCCGGCTTGGGGAGAAAACCTGCGAAAGTGCAGGTTTTTTCTGAGAAAGCGATTCATTTTGGCAAAAAGCCTGCAAAAGTGCAGGAATTTTCGCTGAAAATGAATCTGAGCCCCTGTGCGTGGCGAAAAGCCTGCACAAATGCAGGAATGTTTCGTTTTCAGCGTATGAACGAGCAAAAGCCTGCACTTTTGCAGGCTTTCTCCGCGCGCTCAGGCAATTAGGCGGCCGGGCTCAATACGAATCGGCCGAAGCGCTCCCAAAAGTGCTGGAAATGAGGATGTAGCAAGTGCTTTGTTTGCTCGTACAGTAACGGGACCATCAATAAGTATCGGGTGACAAGAACATGATCTCATTCTTTTTCGCGATTAATCATACTTCTGCTTGACACTGGAGTTGTTATTGATTTATTATGAGGAAAATTTAGGTATGTAGGAAGGAGCGTGAGCGAGGATGAAAAAGGCATTTGGATATGAGCGCATTCAACTGTGGAGCCCATCGGAAGGCGACCATTTATTTATAAACGCCCCAAAGCCTTATACCTCGCCACGCGGCCTTTTTTCGATATCCCTATCTCCCTGACGACAGGGAGGAATTGCAGGCAAAATTGCGTCATTTTTGACGCATTTGTCCGGGTATGAAAAGACCGCTGGAGTCCAGCGGTCTTTTTGTTTTATAAGGCGATGGGGGAATAATAAAAAAAGGGTTGACAGCAAAAAAAACCCGTGATAAGATCATAATCAGTAAAGCGGTAAAACATTAAAGTGATAAAGCGCGAAAGCAAAAAAGTGTAACATTGTAAAAACTACGAAGAAAGGAAGGGATAGGCCATGAGAAAGCCATTATTTATGAATCCATGCGAGCAGTCTAATCAGCAACAGCCATTTGGCTATCATGAGATATCGATCATTCATGAGCATGCCGATATTTGGCGCGAGAGCGGCAGTAAAGGGGCATTTAGCAACTTTCTTAAAGCCTATATCCAGCCAATCAAAAGTAGTTTTTACGTGCCACGTTTGGGCCGTGCAATCCTAAAAAGAGGAGGAACGGCGCTAACGTGATCATGAATCGCGGACCGTTCTGAATCTGAATCCGTTGATCCATAGATTTGTACGTAAAAGGCTACTTGCACCCTTGGCGAGTGGTCCATTTGTGTTTGTCGTAATTCCGGACTACCGGGTTAGGCGAAACGATACAAGTGGAACCGCAATGGGCGAGTAGCCTTTTCTACACCGTAATAACGAACATATGTTTCATTGAGGGCGGGGTTATTGCACTCGTATTGAAAACGAGCGCCTCCAAGGGTTCAAAAGACCAAAGGTGAAGCCGGCTAACTCGGCAATCAGCAAAATCGTCGATCACAGGACAAATCCTGCTCGACCCTCCAAATACTTGGCGCATTAGGCAAGCGGTCTAAGCCACAGGACTTTCAATCCTGCATTCGCTCGGTTCGAATCCGGCATGCGTCACCAAAATGCGGAATTAGTTTAACGGAAGAACGGGTGCCTCCCAAGCATTCGGTATGGGTTCGATTCCGGTTGATCTCCCTATATTGCCTCTTAGCCAAGTTGGTAAGGCAGCGGCCTTTGAAGCCGCGATCCCAGGTTCGAGCCCTGGAGGGGCAGCCATGCGGCTGTGATGGAATGGCAGACATACGAGCCTCAGATGCTCGTGCAGCGAAAGCTCACCTGTGGGTTCAAGTCCCACTTGCCGCACCAAAAAGTACATAAATGAACGGTTCGCAGAGTGTGAGTCGACCATGAGTTGGGTTCAGAGTTGTGGTTGAACGAAACACAAGCTGTAAAAAAATCTGTGGGAGACTAACCCGCTCCAAGCAAGGATTTACCGTGTCCACAAGCTGGCGTAGCTCAATTGGCAGAGCAACTGACTTTTAATCAGTAGGTCAAAGGTTCAAATCCTTTCGCCGGCACCAATATGGGAGAGTAGCGAAGAGGCTAAACGCAGCTGACTGTAAATCAGCTTCCTTCGGGGTTCGGCGGTTCGAATCCGTCCTTTCCCACCATCGGGATGTAGTTCAGCTTGGTAGAACGCTAGTTTCGGGTACTAGAGGTCATCGGTTCAAGTCCGGTCATCCCGACCATATGACGTAGTGGTGAAGCGGCATAACACACCTGTCTTTCGAACAGGGATTCGCGGGTTCGAATCCCGTCTACGTCTCCAATTCGGTTCCATAAACGCACTGTTAATGTATGTAATGCAGGTTCGAGTCCTTTCGATTCCACCAATTATGTAGGGGTCCATGTTCCTCGGCCGGCGAGTCTGCCTCCAAAGCAGACTGTGGTGGGTTCGATGCCCACGCCCCCTGCCAATCTTCGGGGTATAGAATGGCGGTGTGAGAGTTAAACCAAAACTTTGCCGCCGCGGCAAGTATTTGCTTTAATAAACTCGCGGCAAACATTTGCTTTAATTGCTGGACCTGTATGCAAGTCGTGGGAACAGGGAGCAATTCAACAGGCATTATGCGAGGTACGAAGCCTTCTATCACCGGGAAATGGGTCTGCAACCGCCTCAGGAGATAAGAAGCCGTATGGCGTCCTATTTGGGATGAAGCGACTAATAGGCATAAAGACTTAAAGCAGAGAGCAATTCTCTCTGCTTTTTTTGTGTTTTTTGACAGAAATCGCGGTTTTGTGAGAATTTTGTGAGAACCGTTTGATAAAATGTGGATGAAGTTGAGCGGGAGTCGTCGATTCCATGGCTAAAGCAAGTTCGATTTGTATACGGAATTTCAGCATCTGCTCTTGCAGGACATACCTTTGTCACAGGTCCCGGAAATTGGAACATCAACGTTTCATTATGGGAGGGAGAGATAGGGAGGGGATGTCGGGAACACGTCCATATTCACACCGATTTCCGAAACCACGGTAATGGCGGAAAACAGGTTTTTCATGGACGGAACAGTCAAGATCAAGTTGATTTCATCTAGGTAGGACTCGGCAAGGGAAAGCTTCAGTTCAGGAAGTTTCTCCTTCATGGAGCTGTGAATGAGTGGTTCGATATCAAAAGAAGTATCGGACGATTGTCCAAGAGCTTGTCAATGATGTTCATGGAGGAGCTTTTGCTGAAGGTATCCGAAACCACATTTCCAAGCTGAATGTTAGCACTACAACGTAGTCTAAAAACGCTGGACATCAACAACAAAGTTGGTGGAAGCGATGCAGGCCACAATAAAGGTTTTGTAGACGTTGATTCCGCAACAGACAGGGTGCGTGCTCGAAGCGACACTTATTTATGCTTGGAAAGGCAATCTACACATATAACCATGCGGTCACTCCGTAAAAAGAGGCGGCCCACTCACCTCCACGTGATTTGTAGTGTACTGATATCCCTGTAACTCAAGAATACAGAAAAATCGCTCACGGCGAACGGATTTCATTCCGTTTTGTGCCTTGAGCGAAGCGAAAGGAATGGATATAACCATGAAAGCAAGAAAGCAGCATTTGAAACTAAAAAGACTTGTTTTTGCAGGGGCACTGATACTCAGTATGATTATTCAACTGCTGTCTGTGCCGCCGGCGGCGGTTCATGCAGCCGGCAGCGCCGCATTTACCAAAGCCTACATAACAAGCTATAATACCGGCGTGGTGGATGTGGTGGACTTGACCACCAACACGGTACAAAAGGCCAAAATAACAGTAGGGACCCAACCTAATAGTGCAGGGTTTAACCCCAACGGCACCCAAGTCTTTGTTACCAACAGGGGCAGCAACACCGTTTCGGTGATTGACCCGGCTACTGATACGGTGGTTAGAACAATACCAGTCGGTTCCGCGCCTTTTGGTGTAGCCTTTAACGCAGATGGCAGCAAGGCCTACGTGGCAAACAATGGTAGCAACACACTCTCTGTGATCGATACAAATACCCTTGCTGTTACCAAAACGATACAGGTATCCCTTGGTCCAGCTGCCATGGTAGTGGTTAATGGGAAGCTTTATGTCACTTGTAGTTCAAATAGTGTTTTTATTGTGGATGTCGCTAGTGATACCGTCATCGCACCTACAATTATGGTGGGTACTCACCCTTTTGGTCTATCGGCTAATCCTGCCGGCACCAAGATTTATGTGGCAAACCAAACCAGCAATACTGTGTCGGTCATCAATGTTGCTAACAATGCTGTGGAAGCAACAATTAATATAAGTAATCAACCCAGCGCAACGGAAGTCACCCCCGATGGCAGTAAGGTTTATGTGGCAAGTAGCAATAGCAATAATATTTCTGTCATTGATACCGCTACGAACACTGTGACAGCTACCATTATAGTTGGCAACTTGCCTTTTGTTGTGGGTATCTCAAAAGATGGAAGCCGTGCCTATTCGGTTAATTACCTCTCCAATAGCATGAGCGTGATTGATACCTCCAATAATACCGTGATTCAGACGATAGGTTTGAGTTCAGGTCCATTTATGGTGGGAACCTTCATGGTTCCTACGGCGGTGGCCTTGGCCGCCGCAACGCCAGCGCCAGTGCTGACAGCCGCGCCAGGGCCGGGAACGGCGCCGGGGACAACAGTGGTTGCAGCGACCGCAGGAGTAGGCAGCCGACTGGTGGTGAAAGTATCGTCCAGCAGCATCGCTATCCCCGATGCGGGAGACGCTGCGCCGACAGGAACGGGAGTGACAGATCCGTATACGCCCGGAGCAGATATTAGCGGAGCGGATGCGACAACGAACAAGTATGTGGGCGTGTATGAAGTGAACAGCAGCAACCAGATCGTAAGCTTCAAACTTATTACGCTGACGGCGGCAAATATCAACAATCCTGCTCCAGTGCTGGCAACCGTGCCAGGGCCGGGAACGGCGCCGGGGACAACAGAGGTTGCAGCAACCGCAGGAGCAGGCAACCGTCTGGTCGTGAAAGTATCGTCTAGCAGCATCGCTACCCCCAATGCGGGAGACGCAGTGCCAACAGGAACGGGAGTGATCGATCCGTATACGCAGGGAGCAGATATTAGCGGAGCGGATGCGACAACGAACAAGTATGTGGGCGTGTATGAAGTGAACAGCAGCAACCAGATCGTAAGCTTCAAACTTATTACGCTGACGGCGGCAAATATCAACAATCCTACTCCAGTGCTGACAGCCGCGCTAGGGCCGGGAACGGCGCCGGGGACAACAGAGGTTGCAGCAACCGCAGGAGCAGGCAACCGTCTGGTCGTGAAAGTATCGTCCAGCAGCATCGCTACCCCCAATGTGGGAGACGCAGCGCCGACAGGAACGGGAGTGACAGATCCGTATACGCCGGGAACAGATATTAGCGGAGCGGATCCGACAACGAACAAGTATGTTGGCGTGTATGAAGTGAACAGCAACAATCAGATCGTAAGCTTCAAGCCTATTACGCTGACAGCGGCTAATATCAACAATCCTACTCCAGTGCTGACAGCCGTGCCAGGGCAGGGAGCGGCGCCGGGAACGACGGTAGTTTCTGCGATTTATGGAAACGACAACCATCTGGCCGTAAAAGTATCGTCCAGCAGCATTGCTGCACCGAATGCGGGAGACGCAGTGCCGACAGGAGCAGGGGTCATCAATCCATACGTTCCGGGCTCTAACATTTCTGGCGTCGATGCGACAACGAACAAATACGTTGGCGTGTATGAAGTCAACGCAAACAACCAAATTGTAAACTTCAAGCAGATCATCCTGGGAGCAGGCGATGTAAATAGCAATAGCGCGCCAACGCCGGTAGTTACAGCTTCGGCCGCACCGGGTGGCGCATCTGGAACGACGGTAGTTTCCGCAGTTTACGGAAACGGCAATCACCTAGTCGTGAAAGTATCGCCCATCAGTATTGCTACTCCAAATGTAGGAGATGCTGCACCTAATGGTGCAGGAGTCACCAATCCGTACATTTCGGGTACAGACATTCCCGGTGTAGATGCGGCAAGCAACAAATTTGTTGACGTATATGAGGTCAATGCAAACAACCAGATCGTCGGCTTCAAACAGATTGTTCTTACAACAAGCACCGTCAATAATAAACAAGCAGCCGTACTGGCAGCAACAATAACACCGGGAACAACTTCAGGAACAACGGCAGTTGCAGCCGCGCCAGAGGCAGGCAACCATCTGGTGGTTATCGTATCGTCCGGCAGCATCGCCACTCCGAATGAAGGAGATGCTGTGCCGACAGGAGCGGGGGTCACCAATCCATACATTCCGGGCACAAACATTTCTGGCATCGATGCGGCAACCAATAAATATGTCGGGGTGTACGAAGTCAACGCCAATAATCAAGTTGTACGCTACAAACTCATTACGCTAACCTCTGCGGATATTAAACAAAATTCCTCAGGTGGAAGTGATAGTGGAAGTGGTAACGGTAGCGGAAACAATAACGGAAGCGGCACCACGACTACACAGCCTGCCACTCCCTCAGCGGGGAATACAAGCGTGGATATTTTTGTGAACGGCAAGGTTGAAAGTGCTGGAACTTCTGTGACAACGAACGAAGGAAATAAGTCGGTAACAACAATCACAGTGGATCCGCAAAAACTGAATCAAAGGCTGGAAAGTGAAGGGAATCATGCGATCGTTACAATACCGATGAACACGAAGGCTGATATTGTTATCGGAGAATTGAACGGGCAGATGGTGAAAGCTATGGAGAATAAGCAGGCGGTAGTCGAAGTAAAGACGGAGACTGCTACTTATACTCTACCTGCGCAGCAAATCAACATCGACTCCATATCCGCTCAGATCGGCAAGTCTGTAGCGTTGCAGGACATTAAGGTGCAAATCGAAATCGCGACTCCGACAGCGGATACGTTGAAAGTTGTTGAAAATGCAGCAGCCAAAGGAACGTTTACGCTTGTCGCACCGCCGCTGAACTTTACGGTGAGAGGCACCTACGGAGAAAAAACCATCGAAGTATCGAAGTTCAACACCATTGTGAAACGCACCCTTGCGATACCGGACGGCGTTGACCAGAACAAGATCACTACAGGCGTTGTCGTCGAGCCTGATGGAACCGTACGCCATGTGCCGACCAAAGTTGTTGCGATCGATGGCAAGTATTATGCGAACATCAATAGCTTGACCAACAGCACCTATGCCTTGATATGGCACCCGATGACGTTTGCGGATGTAGAAGGGCACTGGTCGAAAGACGCGGTGAACGATATGGCTTCGCGCCTTGTGGTAAACGGTATCGATGCAACGCATTACAATCCTGACATGGCGATCACTCGTGCCGAGTTCACAGCGATTATCGTTCGCGCGTTGGGACTGGCCGATAACGGGAAAATCTCTCCATTCGGCGATGTGATGGCTGGTGAATGGTACGTCGGCGCGGTGGCGAAAGCGCAGGAATACGGCATCATTGAAGGATATGAGGACGGAACGTTTGGTCCGAACAAAACAATCACCCGCGAAGAAGCAATGGCGATGATCGCGCGGGCGATGAAGTGGACGGGACTTAACGCAAGCGTCAGCGGCGCGGAAGCGGAATCAATGCTCTCCACGTTTGTGGATGGTGCGTCGGTAGATGCATGGGCGAAACAAGCAGTTGCAGCGACCGTGAAGAGCGGGTTAGTTCAAGGCAGAGATGCCGGAGTCAACCCGACGAGCGACATCACGAGAGCGGAAACGGCGGCTATCGTTCAGCGGATGCTGGAAAAGGCTAAATTGATCGACAACCGTAATTCCAAGTAATAGATAGCTCTGAGAAGCGGGGCCGTCCAAAAGCGGATATGAAGCTGAGGGACGGCCCTTGCTTTAGATGTTAGAAGATTACGGAATACACCGACATCGATTACTGAAGGAGGATGCTTCATGACAAAAGTGCTGGTCGTTGACGATGCGGTATTTATGAGGACAATAATCAAAGACATTATTCTCAGTATGGGGCATGAAATCGCAGGCGAGGCATCCGACGGCCACGAAGCCGTAAAGCTATATGCTTTGATGCGCCCGGACCTCGTGACTATGGACATCACAATGCCGGATATGGACGGCGTAGCTGCTGTCAGAGAAATACGGAAGATCGACCCGAAAGCCAAAATCATCATGTGCTCGGCCATGGGTCAGCAGGCGATGGTTCTCGACGCTATTACTGCCGGTGCCAAGGACTTCATCGTAAAGCCGATCCAAAAAGAAAGGGTTATCGAGGCGATCAACAAGGCGTTATAGGAGGCATGAGAACGTGATTAATGTAATGGCTGTCAGTGGTGATCCATTCGCCTTACGTCATGCTGAAACCGTGCTGCGTGCGTTAGAAATTGTGTGGATTTGCTCTCTTTTCACGAATCCCCGAGAGCTTCTGGAGCAGTTGCCCAGAGCATCCGTCGATCTTGTGCTAATTGATTTGGACATGAATAGATCCGGCATTCATGGTCTACAGTTGGCAAATGTCATCCAGTCTTCCAGACCTGACATTTCTATTGCTTTCGTGGCTTCAAACAGCGATTAAGTCTTCGAAGCGTTTGATATGGGGGTACTGGACTATATCGTGAAGCCGCTAACGGAGGAGCTGACCGCGAAACGAAAAAACCATTTCGGTTACGAGTTGCTTCTACTTAGATGAATATCTAACGGATTCGATGATCTCGTGGTTCCCGATTATTGTCAAACAGGGCCGAACCCGGATAAATGATTACATAATTATTATTATGTAACCAATCGGCAAATTTTTTGGGTCTAGGTATTTGCAAGTAGTCATACGTCCAAACAACCCACCCGCCCGGGACATATAATGCCATTGCAAGTGATTCATTAGCAGAAGGAGGTGTTTGGTATGGGCGCGTACGGAGCTGGCATGGGCAGCTGCGCAGGTTACGGTATGGGAACTAGCACTGCTGCTATTTTGGTTCTTTTCATCCTTCTGGTTATTATTTCGGTGACTTTTGCTTGGTAATACTGACAACAACCTAAATGAGACTCTTTCGGATAAAAAATATGGCTGCGTCCCGACAATCGATGCCAGGGCGGTTTGGCAGAAATGCAAGGGAACTTCGCGTTCCCTGTTACATAAGATCGCGACGATAACCGCTCGGAGCATCCCCGCCCGGCGCTATCGTCTTTTTTTTGCTTTCCGGGCACAAAATACAACGTGCCGGAGGGAACGATCACGGCTCTCGTAACATAATTTAAACATATAAATGAAGGAGGGAACGGCATGGCAGAGGAATGGGAAGTCGGCACGGCGGCCAAAGCCGGGACGAACAGGCTGCAATTATGCCCGCCGCAAGCCAAAATATTGGCAATCGGGGCCGGTTCTATTTTGCTCTCGCTGGTCGCGTCGCTGCTCGAATCCGGAATGACCCATGTGCATGTGCGGATGACGGACCCGGCGCCGGCCGACCGGCAGCGGTTAAGGAATATGGCGGAACGCGTCCGCCGGACGGATCCCGGGGCCGTCATCGAAGAGATCGTCCCTGAACAGGAAGGAACGGATAGTTGGCGGGAACTCGTTCGACCGTTTCATTGGATATTGTATGTATCTCAGGAAAACCGTGTGGAACAATTGCGCGCTCTTCACTCAGTTTGCCGGGAGGAAAAGAAGCTTTTTTTGCCGGCCGTATGCATCCGGCAGACAGGTTTGGCAGGCCCGCTCATACATCCGGACTCCGAAATTTGCTGGGAAACGGCGTGGCGCCGGATTCACCGATCGGTGTTTGACACACAGCCGTCCGCACAAGCTTGCTCTTCTGCCGCAGTTGCGATGCTTGCGAATGCGCTTGTATTTGCAATGCTGCAATCGTCCGATCAAGCTTCCGGGCACATTTATATACTGAATCTGGCAACATTGGAGGGGGAAGTACACTTGTTGTTCCCCCATCCGCTTGTGAGCGGCCGCCCGGCGGGCGTACAAGTCCAACATAGAGAGCAGCGGCTGCAGCAAAACTCGGTCATCCGGGGCGAGCCTTCCCCGTGGTTTTCTTATTTTAAGCGATTGACTTCGGCGGTAACCGGCATTTTTCATACGTGGGAGGAAGGGGACTTGAGGCAGCTTCCGCTTGCCCAATGCCGGGTGCGGGTGGCGGACCCGCTGTCGGTAGGGCCGGCCGAGCTGCTGCCGGACATTGCGTGTGCCGGCTTTACTCATGAGGAAGCGCGCAGGGAAGCCGGTTTGGCCGGAATGGAAGCTTACGCGTCGCGAATGTCCGATTGGATCGCGCTGCCGTCGCCTGCCGGGAACGGCAGCAGGAACGAGCAGGACCGGCGGCAGGAGTTTATCGGCTTCGGAGCCGGCATGACGTTTGCCGAAGGCGTTTGCCGCGCATTGCGAACGTGTTTGGCGCATGAACTGGGCAAGCGCTCTGCGCACCTAAGCCTGGCTATCCGGGAAGTCAGGCTGCATAAAATTGAAGACCGCCGCTGCCGCTTTTATTTAACGTCATTAACTATTTTGCAAGGAACGCCGACCGTCGGCTTGGGAGAGAATCTGTCCGGTTTTCCCGTCGTGTGGGTCGGGACAGACGGGGGCTGGCATGGATGCGCCGGCTTAACTACGACCTTGGCGCTGCGTGCCGCTCTGCTGCAGGCGCTGCAGCAAGCGCAAGTTGCTGCAGCAGGGGGTGCTGCACAGGCTGAAGCTGAGGAGAAGAACGTGCGGGAAGCGCTGGAGTCGTGCAAAGCGCCCACGGATCAAGCGAAGCCTCTTTTCGCGGAAGGCCTGGCGCCGCTCGTCCTTGACATTCCCTCGATGGAAGAGGCGGGGGAGGCGGATATTTTACGGTCAGCCATGCAAATTTTGGAACTGAACCGCAAGCGGCTTTTCATTTACGACATCGGACTTGAGCCCTTCGGGAATGATGAGCCGGTACAACTGTTCGCCACGCTGCTGCGAGAGGAGGAGCTATCCTGATGAAAGCTGTAGTAGCCATTGTCGGAGAAGGTTTATTGGCGGACTTCGTCTGCGGGGAACTCTCCGACCACTATACAATAGTTCGACAACCCGGTTTCACAACAGGGATCCCGCAGGCGGCGGAACTTGTTTTGGCTGCGGACGATAACGGGCATTCCTGCGATTATTTCGAGATTGAGGAACGGATGCGGCCGACCGGCATTCCGTGGCTTCGCGGCTTCCTTTTATCGGACGAAGGTGTGGTTGGGCCCTTGATTCGTCCGGGTGTGCCGGGATGTTCCCAATGCGCGGACAACCGGCGCTTCATTGCAGGACACGGCAGCGGGGAGACGCCGGATTGGCTCACAGCCGGACCCGAGGGGGCGGCCCCCAAGGCGGCTTCATTGCGTCCGGGAATTCGGCAGACGGCACATTTGCTGGCGGCGGAGACGCACCTGGCGCTGCAAGGCGGACGGCCGTATACCGAAGAACACGTCTACCTGATAAACCTGAAAACGCTGAAAAGCTCCGTTCATCATTTTTTGCCTGATCCGTTGTGCCCGGTATGCGGGTGTCTGCCCGACGATTCAAGAGAAGCGACCCGTATATCCTTGCAGCCCAGACCCAAGCTCAGTGCCGGCAGCTATCGCTCCCGTTCGCTCATCGGCTTGCGGGAAGTTTTGCTTCAAGATTACCGGGATGCCCGAACAGGGCTTTTTAACGCACACATGTACGACCTTGTTTCGCCGTTTGCCGCCGTTGGCATGAATATGCCGTCGTTCGCGACCGGTGACGTGGTGACAGCAGGGCGCAGCCATTCTTATGCGGAAAGCGAATTGACCGCGATTTTGGAAGGATTGGAACGGCGCTGCGGCATGGCCCCTCAAGGCAGACGCACCGTGGTTCGCGACAGCTACAACCGTCTGGCCGGGCAAGCGCTGAATCCGGTTCAAGCGGGGTTATATGCGAAGGAGCAGTACGAGCTGCCGGATTTTCCGTGCGAGCCGTTTGATCCCGACTGTGACGTCGATTGGGTGTGGGGTTATTCTTTGCTGCAGGAGCGGCCGATTCTCGTTCCGGAAAGCCTCGTTTATTACAGCTCCGGCGGCGGGGACGGTTTGGTTCAGGAGGGCTCCAACGGCTGTGCGTTGGGCGGGAGTCTGGAGGAAGCCGTTTTATACGGGATTTTGGAAGTGGCGGAGCGCGATGCGTTCCTGATGACCTGGTATGCGCAGCTGCCCGTCCCGCGGCTGGACCCATTTTCCGCCGATGACCGGGAATTGGAGTTAATGGTGGAGAGGCTGCGGCAGGTTGCCGGATACGATGTCCATTTGTTCAATATAACGATGGAGAATGGGATACCAAGCATTTGGGCGCTGGCCAAAAACGGCGGGGGTCCGGGAAAAATGAATCTGCTCTGCGCAGCGGGAGCCCATCTGGACCCCGTGAAGGCGGCGAAAAGCGCTATACACGAATTGGCCGGCATGATGTTCATACTGCAAGACAAGTTTCTGGCGGAGCAGGAGAATTTGGAGGCCATGCTTCGCGATCCGTTCAAGGTGCTGCAAATGGAAGATCATGTCATGCTCTACGGGCTGCCCCAAGCGGAGGAGCGGCTGCAGTTTTTGCTGGATGCCCGGCGTCCGCTGCGAACGTTCAGCCAAGAATTCCAACCTCAGGCAAGGCATATGGATTTGACCGACGATCTAAAGGAGCTCATTCAAACGTTTCGCCGCTTGAACCTCGATATGATCGTCGTGGATCAAACGATGCCGGAAATTTCGCGCAACGGTCTGCATTGTGTCAAAGTGCTCATACCCGGCATGCTGCCGATGACGTTCGGGCATCATCTGACCCGTTTAACGGGCCTGGAGCGGCTGTTTAACGTACCGGCGGAATTGGGCTATGCGGCGCAGCCGCTGACGGCCGAACAGCTCAACCAGCATCCGCATCCGTTTCCATGATTCAAATAAACACTCCGCGGTTGCGCAGGAAAGACTGGGAAGCGTGCCGCCAGAACAAGGCATAGCAGGACGAGGGGAATCCGCAGCTGCGTGAGCCGCGAGTTCGTGTGCTTAATACGGGAGCGGCGGGCTCACGGGTAAAGAGGGGCGTCTTTTTGAAAGGCGCCTTTTCGGCATTTTATTTTCGTTCCCCATTTTTGGGGCTTTTGGTTTATAATAAAGGAGGAATTTTACCGAATTTTGTCGAAAAGAGGGCATCCGATGTCTCCGCCGCGCAACAAAACCGTATTTCAATGCAGCAAAATCAGCCTCGCCACCCTTTTTACAGGCCTTGTTTCACTATCCGTGCTTTTGACCGTGACCATTCTTCTTTTCGCCTCTTACCAGTCGAACAAGCAAACGCTAATCGATACGACACTCACTTTAAATCGTACGAACGCCGAGAAAATGAGCCAGACCATCGATTCTTTGTTCAAATCTATGCGGAGCAGCTTGCATTATGCTTCAGGCATCTTTTCAAATATGAACGCCATGAGCGCGGAGCAGATAAATGCCGATCTCGAATTAGTCCGTCACAGCAGCAATTATTTTAATTCCATCGCGATTGTCGATGAAACGGGAATCGTGCGAAATGTGTCCCCGGCATCGATCGGCACAGCCGGAAAAGCGATTACGACGGAAGCTTCCAAGACGGCTTTGGCATCGAAAAAGCCCTACGTCTCCCAGCCCTACGTTTCGCCGACAGGCCGCCTCATTGTGTTCATGAGCGAGCCTATATTCGATAAGGAAGGCGTATACCGGGGATATATCGGAGGCACTCTTTATCTTCAGGAGAACAACATCTTCAACTCGATCTTCGGGAGCAATCTTGCCGATGAAATAGGCTCCTACTTTTACATCGTCGGGTCCAACGGCCATTTGCTGTACCACCGCGATACAAACCGGATCGGCGAAGATATCAGCGCCAACCAGATTGTCAAAAAGCTGATCCAGGGCCAAACCGGACAAGAACAGTCGGTCAACCTGAAGGGGGAATCCTTGCTGGCGGGATATGTCAAAGTTCCGGAAAACGGCTGGGGCGTAGTCGTCGTATCGCCGATCAGCGTCATCTACGAACAGCTGAACAGTCATATCCGTTCAATTCTGCTGCATATGCTGCCTTCGTTTGCGGCATTGCTGCTCGTAGTCATATGGCTTGCGCACAAATTGGCGCGGCCTTTCGTCACCCTTGCCGACCTGGTCAGCAAAATCGGCAGAGAAAAAGTCGAGCTCCCTGCAGGGAAGCAGCACTGGAACCGGGAGGCCGACTTATTGACGCAAGCGATCGGCTACGCCTTGACGGATATTCGAAAACAGAC
Organism: Paenibacillus sp. sgz302164; assembly: GCF_056120505.1. Classification (NCBI taxonomy): domain Bacteria; kingdom Bacillati; phylum Bacillota; class Bacilli; order Caryophanales; family Paenibacillaceae; genus Paenibacillus; species Paenibacillus sp. sgz302164. The sequence continues at coordinate 254,563 of NZ_JBVYOL010000004.1, forward strand.
GGATCAACTGACGCATGATGCGATGACCGATCCGTTGACCGGTTTAACTAACCGGAGAACGCTTGAGACCATTATGCATAAATGGATTGCGGAGCCGATCCCTTTTTCCGTCATTATTATGGACATCGACAGATTCAAATCGATCAACGACACGTACGGTCATCAGGCCGGTGACGAAGTGCTCAAGCATTTCGCGAATATCATCGTTTCATCCGTCCGTCCGGGCGATGTGTGCTGCCGTTACGGAGGCGAAGAATTCATTGCGCTTATCGCTCGCGCGTCCGCCGAGGAAGCTTATTTGGCAGCCGAGCGAATCCGTACCGCCCTGGAAAATAGCGACAACCTCGTCGGGCAGCCGATCACCGTGTCGCAGGGCATCGCGCATTTTTCCCAACACGCCGATTCAGCCGAAGAACTGATCCATATGGCCGACCTGGCCTTGTATAAAGCCAAAGAGTTGGGAAGAAACCGGACCATGATCGCGGAAATGAGCGTAAAATCGCCTGCTGGAGCTGACGGATCATGAGCGATCCATTTGGGAAGCATTATCGGTATGCTTTTCGCGATGTTCTATGCGCTGGCTCGTTGAAGCTGGTTGTAGTGCACGTTCCCGCAGTTCCCCAAGCTTACCGAAAAAGAACGCTCTGGCCAGAGCGTTCTTGGCTTCACCTAGCGGCAGCCAATTTGCTTTCAGTTTTAAGTGTTCATTCTATTGACAAAGGTCCTGACTCTATCGAGTTTCTTAATAAAATCGTGAGAGGGTAGATAATTGAGAATAGTTTCTTTAACGTTTGTTCGTTGTATAGGATCACAAATCTGTCTTTGATCCTCTTCATCAATACACATTCCTAGATGGATCCTTGCGCCGGTTCCCGGTTCAATATAAACCCCCTTTTCAAAAACCTTGCCACGGATGTTACTTTCATTGTGTAGTCTTGAACAAACAATGCAATAGTACATACTAAATCACCTCTTTTTAGAATTAAATTCAACGTGTGCTCTGTGTCAGATTGGGTGTCTTGATCTTGATTTCCGCTTGCGCTGCTTGATTCTGGTCATTTGCCAGTGCTGCTTGATCCTGATCGTCAGATTGGGTAACGTGATCTTGATTATCCCTTGTGCCGCTTGATTCCGGTCATCTGCCTGAGCCGCTCGGTCCTGACCGTCAGATTGGGTAACTTGAACGGTAGCCGATTGCATTTCTTTTACTTCATAGGCAATTGCTACACAACCACTAATAAGAAAGAAAAGAGATAAGCACTTCATAACTTTTTTCAACATTCGATATCCACTCCATGTCTTCTTATTTTTCCAAGTTACAACAAATGATGGTTGTTTGAAGCTCTTTTTTTGATTTCCATTTGCACCACCCAACCTATTTTTAATCCAGCATATGGTAAAATGTTGAGATGAGTGCAAGTCCGTTGAGATTGTGTTGACAAAAATGCAACTCCTGTTGATAAATATCATATGGAGAATGATGAGCACGATGCAAATCCGTTGAATATGTTGACATTATCCCTGATTATGTTTTTCCAATCGGATATTTAGATGATGCTAAAGTGTTGAGAAGAGTTTCTTTTTTTTCAACATGTATTGAAGATCATGCACATTTTTCAACACCCCGTAATACACTACGATGAATTTGAAAATTTCGTATGGGGTGTGAGTACGTACATGAGTAAATTGGAATCAGTATTGACCTCTCCGGATGTAAATCAATCCAAGTTTCGTGAAATGGTTACAAATCGCAAGAAGGGATGGAGACGTTACATTTGGCTCATTTGGGTTCTTATGGGACCAGGTTTACTTGCTGCAATTGCTAATAATGATGCAGGCGGGGTGATTTCATACACGGTAACAGGGGCGAAATTTGGCATCGGTCTATTTGTTGCCTTGGTGCTATGCCTTGCGCCTTTGACGTTTACGATTCAGGAGATGAGCATGCGCCTTGGCGCGGTAACGCAAGAAGGTTTTGCAAGATTGGCTTTGCGACGTTATGGTAAGTTTTGGGGGTACTATCACATCTCGACCCTTGCTTTTGAGAATCTGCTGACACTGATTACGGAATTCATCGGCATGACGGCAGGCCTCGCCCTCTTAGGCCTTCCTCTGTGGATCAGCTCCATCCTTTGTTTATTGCTTGTCGTTGGTTTCGTCCTCTTCACTGGATATTGGACAAAAGAGCGAATCGCTCTATTGTTGGGTGCGCTCAACGTTATCTTTTTAGTGGTGGCGGGCATGACACACCCGAGTATGGCTGCAATCAGAAATGCTTTTGCAACGTGGAATGTTCCGTTAGAATTGCAAGACGGTGTGATTTGGTTCGTGATCGCTACCATCGGCAATGCTGTCGCTCCATGGATGATCTTCTTTCAAGGAAGCGGTACGGTTGATAAAGGTGTTACGGCAAAAGAACTGCGTCTGGGCCGAATTGATACTGCATTAGGCATCATTATCCAGGTAATCATTGCAGCAGGCATCATTATCGGTGGTGCGGCACTCTTTGGCAATATACAAAATATTAGCGACGCAGGCCCGGCCGACCTGATTGGCGCATTTTCTGACGTTGCAGGCAGATGGCCGGCAATCCTTTTTGGACTCGGGTTGTTCAATGCCGGCTTCCTGGCATCCATAACCGTTTCTTTATCTTCTTCTTGGAGCATTGCGGAATTGTTTGGCTGGTCGAAAAGTCTAAATGACAAGATAACGGAGGCGCCGAAGTTTTACGCAGTCTATATCGGCAGCCTGGTCCTTGCGGCACTTGCCATCTTGATACCGAATTTGCCATTAAATCTCATCTCCATTATCACACAAATCATTGGTGGTATTCTGATGCTGCCTCTGCTTATTTTCATGGTATTGATGACGAGCGATAAGAAGTTAATGGGAGAACACATAACCAAGCTGCTTGGAAAAATATGGGGTTGGGGAATGGTTACTCTGCTTCTCGGATTGACATTAGCCTCTTTTTGGAATACTTTCTTCCAATGAAAGAAGAAAAGTTCAGAGGCTGTTGTTCGCGTAAAAATCTCCTGCTAGAGCTGACGGATCATGAGCAGTGATCAGAAAAACCTGCAAAAATGCATCTTTTTGCCCTTTAAAACGCTCGCAGCGAAATATTCCTGCAATTGTGCAGGCTTTTCGCTGCGAACGTAGGCTGAGATGCGCTCCCATCGAAAATTCCCGCACTTTCGCAGGATTTTCGTCAAAATGAACCGTTTTTTCCCTGTTAAGCCACTTTTCCGCCATCTCTTCAGCACCGAAATCCGTGCGGGAGAGGCGCAGGTAGGGGAGGAGTGGCTGGGGAGTGGCTGTGCCCCTCTGGTTGCCGTTCTAACGAGACGCGAAGAGAAATGATTTCACAGGTCGACAAGAAACTACAGACTTTTCCGAATCGGTATACTATAGTTTTTTTGAGATGCAAAAAAACGAGTGGAAGGTGCTCCCTATGACCCTTTCGGACATGCCAAACGTTTCAAGCAAAGACGAGCATATCTTAAAGACTCCGTCCATATCGCTGCCCAAGGGAGGCGGAGCCATCCGGGGGATCGGCGAGAAGTTCGCCGCGAACCCGGTCACGGCCACAGGCTCCATGAGCGTCCCTATTCCAACCAGCCCTGGCCGCGCCGGCTTCGGCCCCCAGCTTTCGCTCTCGTATGACTCCGGGGCAGGCAACGGTCCGTTTGGAATGGGGTGGAATCTGGCCTTGCCTGCAATCACGCGTAAAACGGACAAAGGGCTGCCGCGCTATCTGGATGACGAAGAATCGGATGTGTTCATCCTGTCCGGCGCCGAAGATCTTGTGCCCACGCTCCAGCAGCAGGCGGAGGGGCATTGGATACGCGAGGAAACGCAGCCAAGAACGGTAAATGGAACGATCTATTTTATTCACCGCTATCGACCACGCATCGAAGGTTTGTTCGCCCGCATCGAGCGGTGGACGAACGCCGCCAAGCCGGATGATATGTTCTGGCGCACGATCTCCAAAGACAATATCACAACATGGTACGGAAGAGACAAAAACTCGCGTATATACGACCCCACTGCCACCGACCTTAACCCTGCAAATCCCGAAAGCACTCCGCGCATATTCAGTTGGCTCATCTGTCTGAGCCATGATGACAAAGGAAACGCCGTTTCTTACCGATATAAAGCCGAAAACGCCGATCAAGTAGATCTTTCGCAAGCTCACGAGCAAAATCGCGGCGAGATGACGGCCGCGCACCGTTCCGCCAACCGCTATTTAAAGCGCATACAATACGGCAATCACGCTCCTTTTTTTCCTAAACTTGAAGCTGACCGGCCATGGCCTGAGCCGCCTGACGGCGACAGCTGGCACTTCGAAGCGGTGTTCGACTACGGCGAGCACGACCGCGAACACCCCACGCCACAGGAGGCGGGTGAGTGGGCGTCCCGGCCGGACCCGTTTTCCTCCTATCGGGCAGCATTTGAGGTGCGTACATATCGCCTGTGCCGGCGAGTGCTGATGTTCCACCATATCCCTGACCATCCGAACGGCGGGCAAAAAGGCTATAACGGCCTTGTCCGCTCGACCGATTTCACCTACGAATACGAGAAGGGTGCCGCAAGCACTCGGACGCCGTTGTTTTCCAAGCTGGTTGAGGTCTCGCAGCGCGGTTATCAGCTTACACCGAACGGGAGCTGCATCTCCCGGCAGCTCCCGCCGCTTGCGTTCGCCTATAGCGATGCCGTCATCCAGTCCGAAGTGTGCGAGCTGCGCGATGAGGACGGTTTAGTAAATTTACCGGCCGGCATCGGCATCGGCGGCGCAAGGTTTCAGTGGATTGACCTGGAAGGCGAAGGGCTAGCGGGTGTATTGACCGAGCAGGCCGGCGCATGGTTTTACAAATCCAACCTCAGCCCGATTCATGTGGTTAATCGCGATGGGCGGTTGCTCAGCGAAGCCAAGTTTGGGCCGGCGGAGCTCGTTGCGCCTAAGCCCGCCGCAGCGCTGGCCGATCGTGCGCAGTTTCTCGATCTGTCGGGCAACGGGCGGCCCGATCTGGTGCAATTCGCGGGTCCGAATCCGGGTTTTTACGAGCGGACCCCGGATGGCCGGTGGACTCCGTTCACGCCGCTGGCTGCTCTGCCGAATGTGAATTGGGACGATTCCAATCTCAAGTTTATAGACATTGACGGCGACGGCCACGCTGACATTTTGATTAGTGAACACGATGCTTTTGTGTGGTATCGCTCGCTGGGAGAGGCCGGTTTTGATTCGGCGCAGCGCGTCCACAAACACTGGGATGAAGAAAAAGGGCCGCATATCGTCTTTGCGGACGGCGAAGAGTCCATTTATTTGTCGGATATGTCCGGCGACGGCCTGACCGACATCGTCCGAATTCGCAGCAGCGGCGAAATATGCTATTGGCCGAATCTCGGCTATGGCCGTTTTGGCGCCAAAGTCACGATGGATTGCGCGCCGCAGTTTGACTATGCCGACCAATTCGACCACCGCCGTATTCGGCTTGCGGATATCGACGGCACCGGCACGACGGACCTCCTATATTTGACCAGGGAAGGCGTCCGTGTGTTTTTCAACCAATCCGGCAACAGTTGGAGCGAAGCGACGATAATTTCTTGCTTCCCGGCCTTCGATAACGCCGTTGACGTCCAGGTACTGGATCTATTGGGCAATGGCACGGCCTGTTTGGTCTGGTCCTCACCGCTGCCGGGCGATGCCCGCCGTCCGCTGCGTTACCTGGATCTGATGGGCGGGCAGAAGCCCCATTTGCTGATCCAAACGTCCAACAATCTGGGTGCGGAAACGACGATTGCGTATGCGCCCTCAACCAAGTTCTATTTGCAGGACAAGCAGGCGGGAAAGCCTTGGATCACCAAGCTGCCCTTCCCGGTGCACTGTGTGGAGAAGGTAACGGTGCACGATCGTTGGCGCAAAACCGCCTTTTCAACCGCTTACAGCTATCATCATGGTTACTTCGATGGGCCGGAGCGCGAGTTTCGCGGTTTTGGGCGCGTAGAGCAGATCGATGTGGAAGATTACGGTTCCTTCGCATCGGGGAACATAAGCAGCCCCTACATGACCGACGACCATACGCTGTTTCAACCGCCAGTCAAAACCGTGACCTGGTATCATACGGGCGATTTTCTTAACCGCAAAGCGGCTCTGGAGCGGTTTAAGGACGAATATTTTCCGAACGCGCTGAAAGCGGGGAGGCCGGGCTTGCAAGTGCCGGGCGGTTTTGCGGAAAATGAGCTGCCCGAGCCTGACCTCGAGGCATCGTACCTTACTGCGGACGAGTGGCGCGAGGCGCTGCGCGCGTGCAAAAGCATGATGCTGCGCCAGGAAGTGTACGAGCTCGATGTGGATGCGCTGAGAGACGGCAGGCACGTGCCGGTCAAGCTTTTTTCGGCTGCGTATCACAACTGCCGCATTCGCCGTATACAGCCGCAAGCGGCCAACCTCCATGCGGTTTTTCACGTTACCGAGAGCGAGGCGGTCACTTATCATTACGAACTGGATCTGCGTCCGGATTCGCTGAATCCCGATCCGCGCATCGTGCACGCGCTTCATCTGAACGTCGATGAGTACGGCAACGTCCGGCAGTCCGTCACTGCGGTGTACCCCCGCTTGGGCAAATATGCCGACGCCACGCTAAAGGAAGACGCGCAGGAGCTGATCCGGCAGCTTCAGGACGAGCTCCGGATGTCCTACACCGAGACGCGCTATACCAACGACTTGCCGGATTCCGCTAACCCCGATCCGGACAACTATCGCTTGCGCATGCCATGCGAGGTCATGATTTATGAGCTGACAGGCATACTCCGTGACGCCGATTCGGTGAATCGTCACTATACTTTGGCGGATCTGCGCGCCTATCGGTTGAGCGACAAGTATCAAAGCAGCGGCATGGCCGTAAAAGAAATCGCTTACCATCTGCAGCCTGACCGCAGTTCGCCTCAAAAACGGCTCATGGAACATACGCGCACGCTGTTTTTCGATAAAACGTTGGATAAGCCGCTGACGCTGGGCCAACTGAATGCTTTGGCATTGCCGTATGAAAGTTACAAATTGGCGCTGACGGATGACATTCTGGATCGGATCTTCGCGGACAAAATCACTCCGGATGTTCGGACCGCGCTTGCAGATCAGCGTAAAAGCGGCTGCATGGCAGGCGCCGATCTGGCTTTGCGTTTTGGGCCCGACTCTGCGGGACAATACTGGATGTGTTCCGGCGTTGCCGGTTTTAACGCGGACGCGGCACCGGCAGCTCATTTTTATTTGCCCGAACGGTATACGGACCCTTTTGGCAGCCTGACTGCACTGGCTTACGACCCGCACGGTCTCTACATCGCGTCCTGCACCGATGCGCTCGGCAACCGCACCGAGGTGACGGAGTTCGATTTTCATGCGCTGGCTCCGCGTCAAATCAAAGATATGAACGACAATTTGCTGGAAGCGCGATTCGATGCGCTGGGCAGGCCAACCGCCGCCGCCATGCTCGGTAAAGGTACGGAAGCCGACAGCCTCAGCGGCTTTGATCCTGGCGAGGCGCTGCTGAATCCGAATCCGGATGCGCTGCAAAAGTTTTTCATCCTGGAGGACTATGATGCGGCCGAGGCCAAAAGCTGGCTAAGCGGAGCCAGCATAAGGTATCTGTATTATTCGGGCGAAACCGCGGATGAAGCGGGCGGCACAGTGTGGGGGCAGCATCCCGCATGCGCTTGCAGCATCGAGCGGGAGCGGCACTTGGCCGACGAAGCGGATAGCCCGGTACGGTGCGCTTTTGAGTATTCGGACGGGGCGGGCAGCGTGCTCGTGAAGAAGACGCAGGCCGAGCCGGAGCAGGCCGGGGGGCCTTTGCGATGGATTGCGAGCGGCAAAGTCATCCTGAACAACAAGGGCAAACCGGTCAAGCAGTATGAGCCGTATTTCAGTCCGGCGGCAGCCGGGCATCGCTGCGAAGAACCGGTTGAAGCAGGCGTAACGCCGGTCATGTTTTATGACGCGGTCGGGCGGATCGGGCGCACCGAGTCGCCGGACGGATCGTACAGCCGGGTCGATTTTTCGGCGTGGGATGCGGTGCACTACGATGCGAACGATACGGTGCTGGAAGCGGACAATGCCTGGTTTAAAGCAAAAAGCGCGCCGACGGCATCGGCGGAAGACCGGCGCGCGGCCCGGCTTGCTGCGGAACATGCGGACACGCCGTCGGTGACGGTGCTCGACAGCCTCGGGCGCGAAGTCGTCACGATCGCTCACAACCGCGTAGGACCCGCTGACTCGGCGGCGGACGAGCGGTATGTTACGTTTACCCGGCTCGATGCGGAGGGCAAGCCGCTGTGGGTGCAAGATTCACGCGGCAACCGCGTGATGCAGTACATCATGCCGCCGCTGCCGGAAGGCGGTCATCCGTTCGACGATGCCGGCAATTTGGCGCCGGGCGGGTTTGTACCCTGTTACGACATCGCAGGGAATTTGCTTTTTCAGCACAGCATGGACGCCGGCGACCGCTGGATGTTGAACGACGCGGCAGGCAAGCCGATGTTCGCCTGGAACAGCCGCTCGTTCGCGACGAGGATAACCTACGATGAGCTGCGTCGTCCGACCGGCTCTTTCGTCACCGGCGTTCATCCGGCCGATCCTGCGCGCGAGATTCAATTCGAGAAGCTGATTTATGGCGAAGGGCAGGCTGACGGCAAGCAGTACAATCTCCGCGGCAAATTGTATCAGCATATGGACACCGCGGGCATCGCGACCAGCGAAGCTTATGATTTCAAGGGCAACCCGCTGCGTACGATACGCCAACTGGCAGCCGATTACAAGGTCGTTCCCGACTGGTCGCAAATTCCGGCTCTGGAAGATGAGCGCTATGCCGCCGGTATCTGTTACGACGCGCTGAACCGGCCGGTCCAAATCGTCGCACCCCATAACTTGGCGAATCATACGCAGCGCGTCACGGTCACCCAACCTGCATACAACGAAGCCGGTTTGTTGGAGCGGGTGGATGTATGGTTCGGCCAATCCGTCGAACCGGCGGCGCTGCTTGCTGCCGATTCGGCAAGCCGGCATGTCGTGAGCCGTATTGATTATAACGCCAAAGGGCAGCGTTTGCTGCTGCAATACGGCAATGGAGCGGAAACGTCGTACGATTACGATCCATACACTTTTCGGCTGAACCGGTTGAAAACTGCGAGGGCAAGCGACGGGGCGGTGCTGCAAGACTTGCGCTACACGTACGATCCGGCGGGCAATATTACCCAAATCGTCGACGAGGCTCAGGATCACGTGTTTCACGGCAATCAACACGTGCTGCCGGGCGCGGAGTATCGCTATGACGCGCTGTATCGACTGATCGCGGCCAGCGGGCGCGAGCACAAGGGCACAGGCGAGCCGTATGACGGGAACGACCGTCCGAGATATATGACGACCTTGCCAAATGACGGTCAGGCGCTCCGGAACTATGTCGAGACGTATCGCTACGACGAGGTTGGCAATATCATGCAGCTGGTGCATCATGCCGGCCGCAATCCGGAGCAGCCGGGTCAGGCGCTTTGGGACCGGCGCTATCAATACGCGATGGACAGCAATCGTTTGCTGGCCACGAGTTTGCCCGGCGATCCCGACGCTTTGCCGGATTATGCCGCCGCACCCGGTTACAGCGTGAGCTACGCGTACGATGTGCACGGCAATATGACAGCGATGCCGCACTTGCCGCAGATGAAATGGGATTTCAAAGACCAATTACTCGCAGCTGCGGGGACGGTTATAAATAGCAGCCCGCCGCCGGACACTGTTCCTGCGACGACATACTATGTGTACGATGCGGCAGGACAACGCGTGCGCAAAGTGACCGAAACCCAGTCGGGGGCAATCGGTACGCAGCGCATTTATCTCGGCGGATATGAGGTGTATCGCGAATACGGAAGCGGCGGAGCAGTCGCAATGGAGCGCGAGTCACTGCACGTGATGGACGACAAGCAGCTTGTGGCGCTGGTGGAGACGCAGACGATCCGGGAGCAAACACCGGTCGTTGATCCTCCGCCGATTGTGCGCTATCAACTGGGCAACCACCTCGGTTCGGTCAGCCTGGAACTGGACGATAACGCTGCGGTGATCACGTATGAGGAATATACGCCATATGGCAGCACAGCTTATTGCGCCGGACGCAGCGCCGCCGAAGTGAGCCTGAAGCGATACCGCTATACGGGCAAAGAGCGCGATGAGGAGACGGGGTTCACCTATCACGGGGCGCGGTATTACGCGCCGTGGCTGGGGAGGTGGTGCAGCTGCGATCCGGCGGGACTGGCGGATGGGCCTAATTTGTATGCATATACAAATAATAGGCCTACTGTATTGTCTGATCTGCAAGGATACGAAGGAGAGCCCCCGGACGACCAGGTCGAGGATAAGCCGGGTAAATACGCACAGGAATTTGCCCGAAATGCTGCTGAACAAAATAAAAAATTTAACGACAGAGTAAAAGCGATAGATGCCATTAAGAAAAATGCGGCAGCGATCCTGGATTCTGCAACCGGATCGGACGCCGCCGTAAGTTTAGACCCGTCCGTCCGTTCGCAATTAGAATCGCTCAAGAAATTAACTTATACAGACAAGCAATGGAGGGGCACTGAGCTGCAAGAATTGAATATTCTCCAGCCATTGTCGGTCCTCACGGCAAAAGCTAAGGATTATCAGAAGAAAGATCAGCTGATTACTTTTTCCATCGATAGTTTATTCAGAAGCGGTCAAGGGCTGCATGGTTCTCTTCTTGCAGTTGATATTAGCAGATATGCCGGACACTTTATTAGTCAAGGCAGCGAAAATGCATGGAAGGAAACACAAAAGGCGTTAATTAAATTAATAGGCGATTTGCCCGCCGGAGAATATGCTTTTGGGCTGCCGCGGAATCCCGCGACCTTTTTGGATAACCCTAAAATCGAGAGCGATTCAAAGCATAAAGCTTTTGAGAATGATTACAACAGCTCCTTGTCCTCCAGCGAACAGGCAACGCCTGCTGTCATTGAGCCAAACGGCAAAATTAAAAATTTGACGCCTTCGCCTTACAGACCGGAGGGCGGCCAAAGTATTCTTCCGCGAGTTTACAAGGATTATAAAGGAACCATTCATACAACGGGAGACGCGGGTTTCAGCCGGATCGTGAATCCTGCGGCCAAAAAGGAATTAGAAACTGCAAGAGATGAAGCTGCTAAACGAAGCGTCTTTATTCAAGCGTTATTCATCGATCAGTTTTTCCATATTCACTTATCAACCGGCAGAGGTGCAAGCTTCAATAGATGGTAAATACGCAGCAATCGAAGGAGAACATGATTTTACGAGGAGGATCATCATGAACCCAATCATCTTCCCCCTGCAACCGGGAAAACAAGGCCCTGAAGTGGCCGATTTGCAAGATGCGCTGCAATGGATGCTCGACCGGGGCAAAATTTTGCCCGGCGATGAGGCGGTCCGCCGGGAGCTTGGCGCCGAGCTGCAGCGCGAACGCGCCGCGCAAGTCTATAAGGATGCCACCCGTAAACTGGTCAGCATCTTTCAGGAGGAGCGGCGCATGGAAGGCGGGGGTGCGGTCGACGAACGGACCGCCGGCGCGATCAACGCCATGCTGCGCGAGTCCGGATTGCTCGGCGACGGCGGCTGGGCGCAAGTAGTCGAGGCGCTGAATGCGCAGAGCCAAACGTTAACCGCTATTAACCGCGGTACGGATTATTTGGCGAAGATCGACGAGAAGCTCGGCACATGCGGCCAAACGCCGGCGCCGGCGCCGACGCTTTCGTTGGGCATGCGCGGCGAAGCCGTAAAAGGCTTGCACGCGCAGTTGGCACGCGCAGGCGCTATATTGCCGGAGAGCGAGCTGGCGGAGAGCATCTTCGGCGTAGGGACTCGCGATACGCTGCTGCAGCTGCAAGCGAAATACGATCTTGCCCGCACCGGGGCGTTTGACGACGCAACGCGCAGCGCTCTTGCCATCACCGCGGGCAATGCCGCCCATCCCAGACGGGTCGAAGGCCGTATCGTCCTGGATAACGGGCTGCCGGGCGCGAAAATCAAGCTGCGTATCGTCAACAAAGGCTTCGGCAAAGATGAGGCGCTGCTGGGTGAGATTGAGACTGACGAGCGCGGGTTTTATGCGCTGCCGTACGAGATAAACGGAGCGGCAGCCAATATCGAGGTGCGTACGTGGGATAGGCACGACAACGAGGTGCGCCTCTCCAATCCTAAATTTAACGCCGACCGCAGCGAGGTGCTGAACCTCGTCGCGCCGTCCGCGGTCAAATCCCTGGCCAACGAATTTTCGCTGCTGGCGACCGATTTGGGAACGTTCGCGGGTGCGGACTTGAGCAAGCTCGCCCAAGCTGCGGAGGGCGAAGACCGGCAGGATTTGACCATGCTGTATCAATCCACGGATTGGGATGCCCGCTTGATCGCCAGAGCTTCCTCGGCCGTCCAAATGAACGCCATAACAGGCATTCCGCAAGAAGCGCTGTATGGCGCTTTTCGCGCCGGATTGCCCGACGATCCGGAAGCGTTTGCACTGGTGAGCCCGGATGCGTTCGCGACGGCATTGACCCGCGCCAATGAGGCGGGCGTCATTGCCTTCGACAATGAGCGGCTGGCTGCAGCCGGCAAACAGTTCGCGGACTATGCCCTGAGAACGAGGCGCAATCTGATCGTCCCCGGCACGTTGTCCAGCGTGGGAGAGCTGCTGGATCGGGCGCACATCGAGCCGGCGCATAAAGCGGTTTTTGAAAAGCTGGTGCTCATGCACGACGGAGAAGACGAGCACCTCTGGAAGGAAGCCAAGACGAGCGGAATCCCGGGCGAACAAATCGCCGATCTGCAGCTGCAGGGGAAATTGGCTTACTTGACATTGAACAACGCGCCGCTGATCGAGTCCTTGCAAAATGAGATCGGCTCGCAGGACAATTTGGTGCAATTGGCCGAGAAAGATTTATACAAAAAAGAAGCATGGATCATCCGGCTCAAGGGCTTGGCGACCGATAGCGGCGTTCTGGATTGGGATCGGTTGGCGAAGCTGATTCCGACAGGCTATACCCAAAGCGAAGCCGCTGACCGCCTTGATGCGTATGCAAGCGACATGGCGCACAAAGTACGGCAAAGTTACCCCACCCAAGTCATCGGCCGGATGTTGGAAAATGAAGACCTCACGCTTGGCGCGCAGCGTGAAGCGATGAACTTGCCGGTGCAATCGTTTTTGAAACGTGCTGCGAATAAAGGGTTTCAACTTGGGCAAACGCCGGTGGATTCGTTTTTGAAGCAGCATGGAGATGTGTTGGAAGGTCTCTCCGAGGAAAACAAACAATTTGCCGTGGACGGCGCCAAGCTGTTGACCCGGGTTTACCAGATGACCCCCGGCGACGAAACGATGGCGAAGCTGCTCACGCTCGGTTTTACGTCGGCCAGCCAGATCGCCTCCATTCCGAAAGCGGATTTTGTAAGAATATACGGGAAGGAGTTCGCCACGCGCACGGAAACGGAAGTCGTCTGGGATAAAAGCATGCAAATTTATTCCTCCACGTTCAACATCTATACGCTGGCGAAAAAAATAGACAGCACCCCGCCGGTGATGGCGCTTTCCGGCACTCTCGAACGGCATCAAAAAACGAAAGAAGATTTGAAAACGCTGCTGAAAGAGTATCCGTCGATGGAATCGCTTTTCGGTTCCATGGATTACTGCGAATGCGAGCATTGCCGCTCGGTGCTGAGCCCGGCCGCATATATGGTCGATTTGCTGCGTTTTATCGATCCGGCGGAACAAGACTGGGAACATATAATGAAGGACTGGAAAGAGAGGCACAATCAGCGGGAGTACACAGGGCCCGAATATAACTTCCTCAAACCGTATGACGCGCTCCTTCTCCGCCGCCCGGATTTGCCGCATCTGCCGTTGACCTGCGAAAATACGAACACGGCGCTGCCTTACATCGATCTTGTGAACGAAATTTTGGAATATTACGTCGCCCATCATCGTATGGACGAAAACGCCGTGTACAACACGGGCGAAGCCCCGTCGGCCGAGCTTATCGCCGAACCGCACCATATCATCCCTCAGGCATACGATACGTTAAAAAACGCGGTATATCCTCTAACTTTGCCGTTTGATTTGTGGTTGGAAACCGTTCGCCGTTTCTGCGACTATTTTGACATGCCGTTCTGGAAAGTGCTGGACTCGTTCCGGACCGGCGATGATGTTTTCGCACCGATCGATTCGGGTGCGGAAGCCTATTACCGCGAGCATGTTTTTGCGGAGTATCTCGGCATTTCCCCTAACGAATACGTCATTTACACGACACCCAGGATTGCAGAATGGCCGAAGCTATACGGCTATGACAAAGAAAACGACACCGCAGAAGCAGCGATCGAGGCGTTACTATCTGCCAAAACGCTTTCGCATCGGTTAGGCGTGACTTACAAAGAACTCGTCCGGTTGTTAGAGACGGAATTCGTAAATCCGCATCTGAGCGCTTTGGAAACGCTGCGTAAGCTCGGTTTGGAAGTAAGCCAGGTGTTCAGCTACAAAAAACACGAAGGTTACGAACCGCTCTCCCCGGAAGATGAGGCTGAATTGAAGAAGAAGCTTGATTTGCTGACCGGGCAGTTCCAGCCGCAATTCGATGCCGCAAGTTGGCTGAATAGTGCGTGGGACGATGGCAAATTCGAGCGCATTTTGCTGCTCAAGGACTCGGGATCGGGAGGCAATTTCGACGATACGAAGTTAAGCTATGCGAATCCGAATGAAGTCGTAAAGCCGATAGATTTGATGAAGCTGAATATGTTCGTTCGGCTATGGAAACGGCTCGGCTGGTCGATCGAGGAGACGGATCGCACTCTGAAAGCTTTCTTTTTCTTGCCCGACAACGAGGTCGTAAGCGACCAATCGTTAGGAAATGCGATGAGGACGGCAGTCGTCCATCTTGCACAGCTTAAAGAGCTCGAAGCGCTTATCGGCATTGGCAAAATCAAGCTTCTGACGCTGTGGGGCGACTTGCCGGTCAAGGGCAAAAACTCGTTGTATGCGCAATTATTTTTAACGCGCAGCATTCTGAAAGACGACGATGTTTTCGACGATCCATCAGGAAATTACCTTGGCAGCTCCAATGTGCCGCTTATCGATCACCTGCCTGCTCTGCAAGCTGCGCTGAATCTAACCGCCGGCGAGATTGCGCAAATTTTGCAGGACGGCAATGTTGGCGGCGAGGGCGATGTCGGCCATGCGGCGCTCACGCTCGCCAATGTTTCCTTGTTATACCGTTACGGGCTTTTGGCAAAAGCATTAAAGTTGTCCATCGGCGAATTGATTGCATTGAAAACGTTAAGCGGCGTGAACCCGTTTGTCCGTATAAGCGCGGATGCGCGGAACGAATATCCGATCATGCATACGATTGAATTCGTACAGCGTGCACAGCAGTTAAAAACGAGTGCATTCTCGATTCCGGATCTCGAGTACGTATTCCGGCACAAAGCCGATCCCCTCAGCAAATACGGGGCTGACAATGGCGCCAACGGGGCATGGCTCAGAACTTTGGCAGCGGAGCTGCGGACGATTGCCGGCGATTTTGCCGTGCCTGGCGGCGGGAACGACATAAGCGATGATGCGCTGCGGCAAAAGTTGGCCATGGCGTTTGCGCCCGATGTCGTGGAGAAGCTGCTGGATAAAGTCGTATTTACCGCAACAAAGGAAAACGTACTTCCGGAGAATCGTCTCGACCCTGCGGAATTCGGTCAAAATGGAGTAACCGTCTCTTATGACGATACGCGCGAGCTGCAAAAAGCAGCATATACGGGCGTGCTAACCGCAGCGGCGAAAAAAGCGCTCTTGGACCAATTGCCGCCACCGGCGCCTGATGATCAGGCCGCCACCGCTGCACATGCATTGTTTGCGGAGCTGCTCGATAACATCGCGACGAAGTCGATCGACCAATACAAGGCGTTCTTTGACCAACATTTTGATGACGAGCTGTTAAAGTTTGACGATTTTTTTGGCGGGGAAGCGGTTGTTACGCGGGAAGAGAGACGCAGCGGGTTAGTGAAAAAGATTTTGCCGTTCTTGCAAGCGAAGCTGACGCATCAGGCTATCATCCGGGCTTTGGCGCTGCAAACCGGCGCCGACCCGGCGCTCGTCGAAACCTTGATGACAAACAGCGAGTTTCTCGCTTTGCCCGAATCGGGCAACGAGCCGCTTATAGCGCGGTTTGAAGAGCTCGGAGCGAGCGGATTCTCCGCGAATTTCACGCCGTCCGCTCCCGGGCAGCCGCACATTGACGGCCTGTTCGAAATCCGGGCAGCCGACAAATGCACAGAAGCCCGGTGGCAGGGCGCTATCGAAGTTCCTTCGGACGGCGCTTACCGGTTCTACGCCATGCTGGGCAAGAAAGGCGCAGCAGTCGAAATGCGTTTAGACACGGCCGATGAACCGATTTTGTCCGGTACGGCGGAAAAAGACGGCGCTGAGCTAAGCGGCTTTGTTGACTTGAAGTCAGGTGTGCTATACAGAGTGACGCTGCAAGCAAGCAGCTTGCAAGAAGGAGCGTTTCGATTGCGAATCAAAGGGGAGACGACGGCCAAAGTGCCCCTCAACCAGCTCGTGGCTATGATTCCTCAAACCGGGCTGGACGGGGCATTGCGCTCGCAAACTATGCTGGCCAAAGCGCTGCAGCTTGCGCAAGGGCTTAACCTCAGCGAGCGGGAGGTTCGTCATATGTTGTCGCACCCGTCGGATTGCGGGGGCGCGGACTGGCGATTGCTGCCGACGCAGGCCGATGAGAGCGCTGATTCTGCCGCCATGCTTTTCGCCGGATTAATGGGGTTGCTGGATTACGATGCGCTCAAGCAGGAGATGGCCGGCGGGGGCGACGACCTGATTGCCGTTTTCGAGGCCGCGCATCGTTCAACGGCGGATATTGCCGCGGGCATACAGGATTTGTGCCAAAAAATAGCGGATATGACGCGGCGGAGGCTTGACGCAGTTCAAGCGGCAGCGGCCATGTTGAAGATGACGGAAGCCGCCGATTTTGCCGGCGTCGTACGTTTGAAAAGTTTGTGGCATGCTCTGCAAATATTGGAGCGGTTCGGCGTGTCGGCCGCAGCGTTGAAGCGATGGCTGACCCCGCGTCCGGACGCGCCCGTCGCCATGAATGTGCGCAATGCGGTCAAGGCCCGCTTTGAACCGGAGGCTTGGCAGCGTATCGCCAAATCCGTCTTTGATCCTTTGCGGCAGCGGCAGCGGGATGCGCTCGTCGCGCGCATCATGCATATGAACGAAGAGCTGGACAGCGTGGAGAAGCTGTTCGAATATTTTCTGATCGATCCCGGTACCGAACCTGTCGTGCAAACTTCCCGCCTGCGACTGGCGATCTCTTCGCTGCAAACGTTCATTCAACGCTGCTTTTTAAATTTGGAGAAGCAAGTGCATCCTTCCGTACTGAACGCGCAGCACTGGAGCTGGATGAAACGGTATCGGGTGTGGGAGGCGAACCGCAAAATATTTCTGTTTCCCGAAAATTGGCTGGAGACGGAATGGCGCGATGACAAAACGCATTTATTCCAGGAACTGGAGAGTAGTTTGCTGCAGGGCGATGTGACCAATCAGCTCGCCGAGGATGCGCTGTACGTATACCTGCAAAAGCTGGACCAATTGGCGCGGCTGGAAATCGTGACGATGTATGCCGAAGAGAAACCGCTCAGCCCGCCGGTCATGCATGTCATCGGGCGCACTTATTTGTCGCCGCATCAATATTTTTACCGCCGCTACGCCCATCAGATGTGGACTCCGTGGGAGCCCGTGACGGCCGAAATAGACGGAGATCATCTCGTAGCGGTCATGTGGCGCGAGCGACTGCATGTATTTTGGTTGACGTTCATGGAGAAAATGGAAGAAACAGGGAAGGGGCCGCAGATGACGGAACAAGGTGCACTCGGTGGCTTGCATTTCGACAAACTGGTCACGGCGGCGACGGCGATTTCGCAGGGGGTGACGGCTCGAAAGCTGTCCATCCAGCTGAATTGGTCCGAATACTTTCAAGGCAGTTGGACCGTGCGCGAATCGAGCGGGCTTGACTATACCGTTTCTTTATCCTCGCCGTTCGACCCAAGCCAAATATTTATGACTGCGTCCAAGGAAAAGAATCCGGATTCGGATTTGGAAGGCGCCATCCGGATCCATTTGAATGCGGACAAGCTCAACTTGAAATTATACTTCCGCGTCATTAGCAAAAACAGCCTCCCCCAGCTTAAAGGAGAACCAAGAATGCCCGGTCCGGTTTCCCCTTATGCCAAAGAGAAGCTGTATAACCGCTATACGGGAACGGGTTCTTTGGCGGTAACGTACGTGCAAAAAATGGAAACGACGGATGGCGTCACAAAAGCCGATCCGCCTGCACCGCAACCCATTTTGTCGAACATCGGCGATTATACGCTGCTGCCGAGCGGCAACCGCATGGCTTTTCCCAATGCGGAGTTCGTGCCGCTCATTAGCCCGGTGTTTTATGCCGACGACCTGCATACTTTTTTTGTCGAGCCTTCGCTGACGGAGACAAGAATCGACTTGTGGCAAGGTTACAGCCATACCCGAAAATCGCAGCGTCCGAAGTGGAAGGACTTTATCGAGCACCCGCCGCAACAGCTCGTACCGATCATTCCGCCCAAATACAAGCTGCCTGCTCTGATTGACCCGACGGCGCTGCATGCGATCAAGCCGAACCGGGATATGCTCGCCCAGCCCGACACTGCGGTTATGTTCGGCAGTACGGTCGTAGGACGCGCAGGCCGGCTGCAAAATCCCGATCCGAATACCCGCATCATCACCAGTGTTAACGGCAGCTTTAATTTGAGAAGGTAAAGGAGCAGAATGCATATGAATAGTGCCAAAAACAATGTGACGACTCCTTTTCACGGGGTGATGGATTCCATTGCCCGGAGGTATTTGAATGCCGCCGAGGATGTCGTCGTGACCGAAATAGGCGAACGCAACATCATCACCTTGACCCGCACGCTGCGTTACCGCTTCTATTCGCACTTACACCCTTACGTAGGTGAGCTGGTCAAGCGGCTGAACGAGCAATCGGTACCGGGATTGCAGGTTGCCGACACCGAATACAAAGCGAACGACGACGGCACCTTTCAGACGCTGCCGTTCAGCTATCGGATCGCGCTGCCTATCGGACTTGCGCTGACGATACCCAAACCCGCCCGGCCGACCGAATCGGAGGCGATTACACTCCAGGGCAGCGTCGCGGTAACGCTGCCGGACAGCGTCAAAATCAAGCTTGCAGGCGGCAATCAGGCTGTCCTGCCCGGCAGCGTCATTGCCCACGATTCGCAGCATGGCACGCGCGTATTGCAAAATGACGGCACAACCGCCGATCTCGACATCGGTGAGATCGTTTCGTTGTTGGACGCCGCAAAAGTAACCTTGCCCGAAGCGGTCGTTATCATTGGCGAAGACGGCAAGCTGCGCCGGCTTACAGAGCCAAGCGTCGTGGAAGTGCCGATCGGGACCGATGTGCAGCTGCTGGGAGGCAAGCCGCGTCCTGTTTTGTACCGGGATATATTTACCGAAACGCAATATACCCCGACCGAAGCGGTTCAACAGCCGTATCCGGTGCGCGATCTTGACTTCACGTCCGGCGGAGCCTATTCCATCTACAATTGGGAATTGTTTTATCATGTGCCGATGGCAGTAGCCGTTCATTTAAGCAAAAACCAGCGCTACGAGGACGCCCAGCGCTGGTTCCACTTCATTTTCGATCCGACGGACAGCAGCGACGGGGCGGCTCCCGAGCGATACTGGAAAGTGAAGCCGTTTCAATACACCGAAGTCAAGCAAATCGAAGACATCCTCGTCAATTTGTCCTCGGGAGCCGATTCGCTTTTGAAACAAGATACGATCAACAGTATCGGAGCATGGAAGGATTCGCCGTTTCGCCCTCACCTCGTCGCGCGCTACCGCCAGACGGCGTATATGTACAAGGCCGTCATGGCTTATTTGGACAATCTCATCTCATGGGGGGACGATCTGTTCCGCCAGGATTCCGGCGAGTCGATTAACGAGGCGACGCAAATTTATGTGCTTGCTGCGCTGATTTTGGGCGAGCGTCCGCAAGCCGTGCCCAAAAAAGCTTCTTTGGCGCCGCTCACCTACGCTCGCGTGCGCGACAAATGGGATGAGCTCGGCAACACGCTGGTAAAAATGGAAAGCGAGATCCTGTTTGACCTGGCGCCGTTTCCCCAGGCGGGCGGTTCAAGCGACCAATTCGCGGCGTTAAGCAGCATCGGCACATCTCTCTATTTTTGCGTGCCGCATAACGACAAGTTGATGGGCTACTGGGATACGGTAGCGGACCGATTGTTCAAAATCCGCAACAGCTTGAACCTGCAAGGCATTTTCCGCCAGCTGCCGCTGTTCGAGCCGCCTATCGACCCGGCCTTGCTGGCGCGCGCGGCCGCCTCGGGCCTTGATGCGGGAGGCGTAGTCGCAGGGGTCAACCAGCCGCTGCCATTAGTGCGCTTTCAACTGCTCGTGCAAAAGGCAGCCGAGGTTTGCCAAGAGGTCAAATCGCTGGGCGGCAGCCTGCTGTCGGCGATGGAGAAAGAGGACAACGAGGCGCTGTCGATTCTGCGCGCCAAACACGAGAAAGAAATGATGGGTCTGATCCGGCAAGTGAAGTACGCGCAATGGCAAGAGGCAATCAAAAGCCGCGAAGGGCTGGAAACTTCACTTGCCAATGCCGCCAATCGATTTATTTACTATGAGCGGATGCTCGGCAAACAGGAGAGCGAAATCGAAATTCCGGGTCTTGATCCGCTGGACACGAGCCTTTTGGACAAATTAAAGTTCAAAAGCGTCGAACCGGAATTGCAGCGCCGCGCCGCAGACATCGACATTGCCCAAGACCTGGGCGATTCCGGCGGCAAAATCGTGAACAAATACGAGGCGGAAGAATTGGACAAATCGGATCAGGCGCGCGGCATCCAGGATGCGATCAAGCTTTTGAACCTTTCGGCACAAGGGCTGTCATTAATTCCGGATTTCAAAATTAACCTCCATTACTGGGGGCTTGGAGGATCTACCAACATCTCCGGCGGTTCCAAACTGTCGCAAGTGAGCCGGTTTGCGGCAAACGTCGCGCTCGCAATTTCCGACCGGCTGAGTTATGAAGCGGGGCGCGCCGCCAAAATAGGCGTTTACGCCCGTCGGGAGCAAGACTGGGTGCAGCAGAGCAATGCCGCCGCCGGCGAAATCAACCAAATTTTCAAACAACTGCGTGCCGCGCAAATTCGCGAAAACATCGCCCAGCGCGAGTGGCTCAATCACCAGAAGCAAATGGAGCATTCGCAGGAAATCGAAAACTTTCTCACCAACGAAAAAAATGGCAAAAAAACGAACCAGGCCTTTTATACGTGGCTGAAGCGCGAAGTTCGCGGCATGTATGCGCAAGTATTCCAATTCGCCTTCGATATCGCGAAGAAAGCCGAGCGGGCGCTGCAGCACGAGCTGGGAAAGCCGGAGTTGACGTTTTTGCAATTCGGTTACATGTCCGGCAAAGAAGGATTGCTGGCCGGTGAAAAGCTCTATCTCGATTTGAAGCGGATGGAGATGGCCTATCACGAGCAGAACCAGCGCGAATACGAGCTTACGAAGCACGTTAGCCTTGTGCAATTGGACCCGATGGCGCTGCTGCAGCTTCGGACTGCAGGGACATGTACGGTATCGCTGCCTGAAGAGCTTTTTGATATGGATGGGCCTGGGCATTTTTTCCGCCGCATCAAAAACGTGGCCATCAGCATTCCTTGCGTGGCCGGTCCTTACACTTCGGTGAATTGCACCCTGAAGTTGAACAAAAGCTCGATTCGCAAAGACGCGGGCATGGAGGACGGCTATGCGCGCAATCGGGAGGGCGAGGACAGCAGGTTCAGCGATTACTACGGGAGCATGCAGGCGATCGTTACGAGCACGGCCCAGAACGACAGCGGACTGTTCGAAACTAATCTTCGCGACGAGCGGTATTTGCCGTTTGAGAATTCCGGCGTCATCAGCGAATGGCTGTTGGAGCTGCCAAGCGATCATCGCCAGTTCGATTACAACTCGATTAGCGACGTCATCCTGCATATCCGCTACACGGCACGCGAAGGCGGCGCCCGGTTACGCGATGATGCCGTTAAAAACTTGAAATCGTTGATTAAGGAAGCGCTCGCCCCGGGCTCCGTGCGTCTGTTCTCCGTACGCCACGAGTTCCCGACGGAATGGGCGAAATTCCAGCGCCAAAGCCAAAGTCAGAGTCCGGAGGGGGGCAATCCGCTTTACAATCTTTCGCTCGATTTTCGCGCGGAGCACTTTCCGTTTTGGAGCCGGGGGAAAGTAACCATGCAGCGATTCGATTTGATTGTCCGCACCCCGCATTCGTCTCCCGCCAGCTTGGATGTCTACGAAACGGCCGATCGAACGAAGAAATCGACGCTTGTGCAGGACAAGCGAATGGGCAATTTGCTCATCGGCAAGTTCAGCGGCGGCGTGCATGAGATTGCCGTGCCGGAAAGTGCGGAAAGCAAGCTGGACCTGTTTTTTGAAAGCAAAGAGTTGGCGGATGTGTGGATTGCGGTGACATGGAGCAGCGAATAGCTGCAGAGTGAAAGGAAAAGTCCAATGGAAGGTTATTCACCTTTCGGTGGACTTTTTTTTATAGCCGAGCAATCATTTTTGCAAAAGAGAGTTACATGGTAGAATGATGTCATAAGACGCTTCTAAAGGAGTGTGCGCTAGTGCTCATGATGTCTGTTCAATCCATTTTGCAAAAAATAAATGAAATTAGGAAGAAAAAAATAACGCTTCCTCCTCAGCAGGAAACAATATCCTTTAATCCCACGCTCAACGCTGATGAAATCTCTTTATTTGAGAAAAAATTGAATATTAAAATTCCCGATGATTTCAAGTGTTTTTTGTCCGAAATAGGGAATGGAGGGTTTGGTCCCGGCCGTGGAATCGTTCCGCTTAGCGCGGAAACGATCATAGACCCGCGGATACCCGCAGGAAATCATGATACCATTCATACTGGAAAAGATTTCGCGTATGTATCGGCTTGGAACTATGAGCCGCTAAGACGCGCAATGGAGGAGGGTTCCCCGGATAAAGACGATTTGATGGAATATTACTTTTCGGTCGACCGGATAGCCGGTGCTATCCGTGTATGCGATTGGGGCGGCGGTGGCCTGGGCCTACTTGTTGTAAAAGGTAGCGAATATGGAAAAGTGTGGAGCGACTACCGGGGAGATTTTGGCGGAGTATTCCCTGAAACACTCTCAGGCGAAGATCTTGGCCATATGTCCTTTTTGCAGTGGTACGAGGCATGGCTCGACGAAATCGTTTGGGAGGTACCGCTGGAAGAGCGCCGATTCTGGTAGGTCATACATATAAACAGGAGTGTAGCGATGATTCCAAACACAGAAAAGCTTATTCAACTGTTGAGATCCGGTCAAAAGATAGATGCAGGCGTTCTTGCATCCTATTGCCGCATAACCTCTAAGTATGGAGCCCGGGAGGATGCAGCGGCTTTATTTCAAATGTTCGCAGAGCAGCCTTCCGATTACAGGTACACGCTGCTGCTTGACCCTGTTATGAGATGCGGAGACTTGGCCATGGCGGAGGAGATCGATCGTTTTTGCTTTGAGCAGGGGCGGCTTAAGGAAGGAATGCCCAGCGAGGTTCTTCATGTGATGGGGTATTTGGGGTATGAGAAATATATCGATTATATGGTGGATTGCATCGGTGTTAACGAATGGCATCTTTGTACAGATGCTTGTCTCGGGCTGCTGCACCTTCCTTGTGAATCGCATCGGGAACGGTTGGAGAGCGAGTTGGAAAAGGTATACGGGCAGCCGCTTTTCCCTGAACTTTTACCCGCTCTGAGCTTTAAATTCGCTAATGAACAAATCGTTCCCAGGCTGCTTGCGTGGGGAGAACAGGCATCAACGGATTGCAATGCGGGGCTGATCCTTGGCATCTCCATGTTTGGCAGTACGCAGAAAAAGCAAATTAAATCTATATTAATGGAGCCGTTTTGGGAAATGTACGGCAATGGAACGGGGAGCCATTGGTGGGGCTACATGTCCATGCAAATGGTCGAGCTAACGTTCAGTGAACTCATCTCGGATCTCAAAGCCCACACCCCTGATAAACGAACGATGGAACACTGGCTTCATGTTTTGCACGATCTGTTGGAATTCAAATTGGCTGATGTTCCGCACCCTGTAAGGTTTTCTCCGCTCAATCAAGAGTCTGTAATCGACCTCTACCAGGAGTTGTTTCAGTGGGGTAATGAGCATGAGGATGACACGTTGACAGGCAGAATCAGCACTTTCTTTGGATACGATCATCCGATGATGGAAAAGTATGTGCAATTAAGAACGAGAATGGAAATGGGCATAAAGCAAGAATTAGAATTGCAGGTCTGGGCAAGCGGCGGCAAAAATCATATCTGAGGTGATAAGCCATGGATTTGCATAAATTTAGTCATGCGAAAGAGTTGATGCGCGTCGCGGAGCTGATGTCCATAAAAGCGGCCTTGCTTCCGAAGGAGCAGGGCTGCGAATATATTTTCGCGGTACTCGAAAAATATAAGCCTTGGAAGACGGAAGGGCACCTTTCCATCGGTGAAAGTGCAAATAAAGTGTCCGCAGACGCGAACGAATTTTCCTTTTCCTTATTCATGAAAAGCGCCCCTGCATTCCTATTTTTCGAGCAAAACTTTATAAATAAGTGCGATGTTGTGATAGTTGATGACGCAAAAAATATTTCCCTATTGATGGAAAATAGTCATGGTATGGAGTATTTCATTTCTGACGAGAGTCTTACCTTCCTAATTTCCGTTAATTGGTATACGATAGAATATACTGGAGATATTGATTTATCAACATAAATGGTGCAAGACAAAGGAGAAAAGATGAATATTCAAGTGCTTTCCAGCCAAACGATTGAGCTTAAGCGGGATCAGGTAACTATTTTGGGCCCGAACATGGAGCTGCATGATTGCGCCGTAATTTCGGAGGCTGATACGCGAGGGATGACTTTTGCCGGAGTGAGGATGTATGGAGGAGTTTTCGATCAAAAGAAAGCCTTGAAGGACTTTCATTTTCAGGGCGTACATTTCTTGCGCGTCAAGTTCTTGGGCAATTATTCCGGCTGTGATTTTGGCGATTGGGAAGATATGGACAGATCATCCGTGTCAGAGTGCGATTTTTCATCCGCCCGCATGCACGAATGCCGAATGTTGAACTGTGACATGAGCGGGATTCTTATTCCCAAATGGCCATGCTTTTGCCTGTTGAATCCGGCGGAAGCGCGGGATTTTGTAATCTCGCAACAATGGCCGAACAAGATCGGCTTGATTTTGGATATTTATACGGATCAGGATCGGGAATGTGTCGCTGTAATTGGCGATGCCAGTGTGTTGGCTAAGAAGAGCGGTTTGCCTTTGAGCGAAATACGCGCGCTTTTGCAGAGAATTCCTGGGTTTACTATTGTTGACTAAATAGGTGGTGATTTCTGTCTTGATTTACAAAAAAAGAACCCTACTCCTCATTTAATCTTTGTATCGATAACTCGATCTCCAAAGATAAATGGTTCGCGGGGTTCTTTCTGTTTAACAGCGTCAAGAGGTGAGGGTCTCTCGATCCTGTTATGCTTTACTAGTTGCCGTAGTAAGCAGTAATGTAAAACGTATGATCTGAGCTAGCACATAATTCTGACCGTACACTTGTACAACCAGTTTGTAGCTTGTATTAGCATCTAATAATGCGTACCCTTGTACACCTTGAATGACAGAGCCGGATGCTGTGGAACCGTTTGTTTTGTAAACAGAAACTTTATAAATCTGGTCAGAAGGTCCATCTATTTTGTAATAAAAATGCTTTTTGGATCCAGTAGGCGTTGTAAATGTATAGTTTTGCGAATCACTTACGGAACCAAGTGTTCCAGTTACATTATTAGCAGGAATTGCAATAGAGGTAGTAGCTGCAAATGCGCTTACCGAAATCGAGAAAAATAATACCAACGCGCTCATAAATGCGAATACATTTTTAAATTTCATAAAATGTCCTCCTTGAGATTGGATTGGGTGAAAACATAAGAAACAACGTTTTACGCAACTGTACTGGTTGCAACCCTCACATCTATGGAAAAAAATGCAACAAACTAAATTCGGTTTTTCAGGGGGAAGGACTTCGCTTGAAGTTTGGAGAATCGGTAAAGTGTACTATGCAAACTAAACAAGAACAAAGGAGAGAAACATGGATTTTCAAGTGCTGCAATCAAAAATCGAGGCGGCCGCCAAGGAGGCGTTCGAACGGGTCAGAAACAAATATCCAGGACAGCGTTTTTGCGGTTACGCCTTGTATTCCGACTCAGACGCAATCACCGTTTGTCCGGCGGTAAACTCAACCGATCACTTGAACAAAATGATTGCCGGCGACCCTGATGATGCCGTTTACTATCGCTGGAGTCCGGGGGAATGGGATCATGAATTTGAAGGAGCCGAATGTTTTTCGGAAATATCCAATCTATTGTATAACGAAGTGAAGGGCATGAAATCGGCGGAACGCCACGAGCAATTTAAAGAGAAAGTATACGAGTGCTGTGTGGCAGCGCTTGATTCGCTGAATAAGGAAGGTTTTTTCCTTGATATGAACGAATCGGGGGTATTGGTATTTGCCGTATCGGACACCACACATGCACTGGAACCCGAATGGATTGCCCGATTGAGCAGAGCTGAACTTGCTCTGGAATTCCGGAATTGGTACACCCAAATTGGATGATGCAATCGGTAACTATTTGACGCTGAACAAGAAAAATATGTTGATCACTTCTTGCCTGTTCACTGTAACGGAGACAAATACTAATCTTCGCCGATCAGCTTTTTCTTACTGAACAAACGGGAGAATACGTAAAATGGAAATCGTGATGTTGCGTGACGTAATCGATGATGACCTGTCGATTTTTTTTGAACAGCAGATGGATAAGACCGCCAATTTCATGGCCGCCTTTACTGCTAAGGACCCCTCCGATAACGACAGTTCCTGCTGGGCATCGGTAGTTGCAAGTTTTGAATAGACTTCCAACGACTGCCGAGTTCTTCTCAACGTGTCAAAAAATCATAACGCCGCGGCCGCGGTACCGGATATGCCATTCCGTCATAAGATTTTGATCCCATGCGCCGAATTTTTTAGAATCCGATGCACAGGATGTCGTGGCATTGCCCCAAATCTCTTGCATCCGAACGCGAAAAATCGCATTCACCACTTCGGATATCGGCAAATAATGATGACCGGTATCCGAATCAATGTCATCATCTTCTCCTGTGTCATATCTTTTAGGTGACACCATGAGGTAACATCGTCAACAGCACAACGACACATCTGAAACTTATCATTGACAAAACTAAAAACTGAATATATAGTGTAGACATCTACACAAACCCAAGGAGAAACCTATGCAAAGTGTTTTCGACATGAACGGTCTGGGGAAATCCGGATATATCACGCGCAATAGTAACCCTGCCGACGGGCGTGAGGAGTGGTGCCTTATCGAAATCTGAAGAATTGGTCACCCAAAGGTATGTCAGATGCCGAAAAAGCCATGTTTGTTTCTCTGCTGACCCGTGCTTTTGAAAACGTTGAAAAGCAGCTGCCAAAGCTATGAATTTGCTATGTATTCGTTTATTTTTTTAAATAATTATGTAGGTGGCTACTTATTTTACAAAATATAATTTAGGAGGTTATCATGATGAATTGTCAAAAAAACGGACTGGATCTATCCAGAATCGGACTCGGTTGCGGTCACATGTCAAATGCCGATGAAGCCGTTAAAGGCACCGGCATTGCCGCCATTCATGCCGCATTGGAGAGTGGAATCAATCATCTTAATACGGGGGATTTCTATGGTGCAGGCCGAAGCGAGATGGTCATTGGCGAAGCGTTGAAGGGGTATAAAAGAGATCAATATTTTATCTCGCTGAAGTTTGGGGTATTGAATGCGCCTGACGGATCCCTGTACGGACTGGATGTCTCCCCCCATCATGTTAAGAACTATCTTACCTATTCGCTCAAACGACTCCATCTTGACTATATCGATCTCTATCAGCCTGCAAGGATCGATCTGGGTATCCCTGTTGAAGAAACGATCGGTGCCATTTCCGAACTGGTTCAGGCCGGCTATGTCAAGCATATCGGGGTCAGCCAGATCGATGCAGAGACATTGAGAAGAGCGCATGCAACACATCCGATCAGCTTGGTGGAAGTCGAATACTCGCTTTTTAACCGAAGAATAGAAAAAGATATTTTGCCAATAGCAAGGGAATTGGGGGTCGGTGTTGTCGCTTTTGGGGCGGTGGCTCATGGGCTTCTTGCCGGCAATTGGACAGAGGAGCGAATCCAAAAGAGCAAAGGCGGCTACGTCCCGTTATTTTTTGAAGAAAATATAGAAAAAAATGTTGCTCTGGCCAAGAAGCTGGGTGAGATCGCCGCAAATAAACAAATGACGGTATCCCAACTGGCGCTTGCATGGATATTATCCAAGGGTGAAGACATCATACCGCTCATTGGAACCGTATCACCGGCTCATATTCAAGAGGCTTTGCAGTCGCTTGATATTCGTCTGACTGAAGACGATATTAAGAAAATTGAAGAAGCGATACCCGAAAATGAGATAGCCGGCGCTTCTTTCCCTAATATGCAATTTAGAAACGGTAAGACTGTTCGTGGATAAACACTATATACAAAATGAAAGGATGTTATTGTCATGATTATCGTTACCGGAGCCAACGGGAAATTGGGTCGGGCTGTGGTAGAGCAGTTACTTAAGCGCGTACCTGCCGAGCAGATCGGTGTCAGCGTCCGCGATCCGAATCAGGCACAAGAGCTTCAGGAACGTGGAGTTCGTGTCCGTCGGGGCGATTTCGGCGATGCCGAAAGTTTGCACCACGCCTTCAAGGGGGCGTCGCAGGTTTTCATCGTTTCGTCCGGCATCCTGGGTGAGGCTGATATCCCGCATGGTATCCGGCAGCATCAAACAGCGATTGACACGGCAAAGAAAGCAGGGGCTAGTCGGGTGCTGTACACAAGTCACATGGGTTCTTCCCCGACATCACACTTCGCTCCTATGATTCACCATGCAGCTACCGAAAAACTGCTGAAAGCTTCAGGTATTGCCTTCACGTCGCTCCGTAACGGCTACTACGCCGCATCGGTACTAATGTTGATCGGCGGAGCAATAAAAACTGGGGAATTGATCGCTCCTGAGGACGGTCCGGTTGCCTGGACAACCCACTCCGACTTGGCCGAAGCTACGGCGGCGATCATAAGCGAGCAGAAATTAGATGGCATGACTCCCAATCTTACGGCATCCGAAGCAATTGACATGGAAGGGATTGCGGCAATCGCTTCCGAGGTCTTGGGGCGGACCATCCGTCGAATCGTTGTGTCGGACGAAGAGTTTCGGGACCGCATGATGTCTCAAGGTGTGCCGGAAGCGAGTGTAAATATGCGGATGGGGATGTTTCTAGCGAGCCGTCAGGGCGATTTCGCGCAAGTCGATCCTGCTCTAGCTAATTTGATCGGTCGACCCCCAATGAGTTTTAGAGAGGTCCTGAAAAAGTCGATTTCTCATCAACAAGGCTGGGTGTGAGCTGGTACCACCCCGTTTATAAAGCAAAGCAGGGTACAGGGGTTTCCCCGGTACCCTGCTTTGCTTTAATGCAGATGCCGTTTATTCTGAATCCTTATCGTCATTATCTCCTGCGCCTTCACCGGCTTTGTTGCCCAATGCCGCCCCTGCGATGCCGCCTGCAACAGTGCCGACAGGTCCCAAAAGAGAACCCACGACGGCGCCAGCGACACCGCCGCTCACGGTTCCTACAGCTTCTCCGGCGTCAACGCCGGCCACATCGTTCGTGCTGCGCTCAGCATCGCGATCGTTTTTTTCAGCCATTCTGTCTCACTCCTCGTTAATGTGATGGGACATGCTTCTTTTTGCCAGCGTAGTCCCGAAACATATCTTGCCCTAACCGATTGGAAAAAATTCCGAAAAATATACAAAGCCAGCAACGATAATACGGACAACAAATCCTGTATATATATGAGATATGGAGAACTTGGAAAAGGAGGGGGCTGAGATCGTTCAATCGGTTGGGAAAAGCATTCCCAGAAAGGAAACTTGGGAGAAAGTTACAGGAACAACGAGATATGTGAACGATAATCCGAGACCGGGACTTTTACATGCCAAAATAGCGATCAGCGCCCATGCTCACGCGAAAATAAAATCGATTGATTCGTCCGAAGCCATGAAAATCCCTGGTGTAAAAGCGGTTATCACGGGAAACGATTACCCGATTTTGACCGGGTCGCCACTGGCCGATCGGCCGCCGATCGCGATTGACAAAGTGAGGTATTACGGTGAACCCGTCGCCCTTGTTGTCGCGGAACAAGAATATATGGCAGAGATGGCGGCACTCAAAATCAAAGTGGATTATGAGCTTTTACCGGCCGTACTTTCTCCAACCGAAGCTTATAAGAAAGATGCTCCGCTCATACATGAGCACCTTGCCGCGTACAAGCGGCGCGAAGAGGTTTACCCGGAACCGGGAACCAACATTGCGAACCGAACCAAAATACGCAAGGGGAATATGGAAGCAGGATGGCAAAAAAGCGATCATATGATTGAAGTCCGGGTCAGTTTACCGCAATCGGATCACGCTGCATTGGAATTGCGGTGCAGTACGGCAGAGATTTTCCCCGACGGAAAAGTGATCATTCATTCCGCTTCGCAATCGCCCTATATTATCCAAAGAGCAATCAGCCAGTCGTTTCAAATTCCGCTTCACAAAGTCGTCGTCCACACGCCTCTGGTCGGAGGCAGTTTTGGGGGCAAAGCGGCGATTCAGATGGAATTTCTTGCTTTTTTGGCATCCCGTGCAGTCGGTGGAAAAACTGTTAAATTGGTTAACTCCAGAGAGCAGGACATGATCTCTTCTCCGGTCCATATCGGATTGGATGCCATCATCAAACTTGGCTGTACCCGTGAGGGAAAATTAATGGCCGCGGAAATTTTGCATCTGTATGACGGCGGTGCTTATTCGGATCGAGGTGCGGTCATGAGCAGGGCGGGAGCTGCCGACAGCACCGGGCCTTATCGCATCGATAACGTACATTGCGATTCCTTATGCATGTACACCAATCGCCCCTATTCCACCTCGTTCCGCGGATTCGGCCATCCGGAAATGACGTTCGCCATGGAACGCGCGATGGATGTATTGGCGGGCCGTTTGGGAATGGATCCTTTGGAATTCCGGTTTTATAATGCGATAGGACCGGGGGATACATCCCCGACACAAACCTTGCTGAATAGAAGCAATGTCGGCAATTTGCCCATGTGCATTGCAAAACTGAAATCATTAATCCGCTGGGACGACCGGTCCCTGCCCGAAACCGACGGCCATCTCATCAAGGCGAAAGGGGTATGCTGTTTCTGGAAAAATTCGAGTACCCCGACGGACGCCGGTGCGGGAGCTATTGTTGTGTTTAATCCCGACGGAAGCGTTAATTTGCTGTGCGGTGCAGTAGAGATCGGGCAGGGCACGAGGACGGCGCTTACGCAATTGTTGGCCGAACGGCTGCGTATGGATGACCGGATGATCCATATTTCGACGGATGTAAATACCGAATCCGATCCTCACCATTGGAAAACGGTGGCAAGCCGCAGCACTTTTCTAGTCGGCAATGCAGCTCTGAAGGCGGCCGACGACGCGATCGCCGGGTTAAAAAACATTGCCTCGGTCGTACTGCAATGCTTGCCGACAGACCTGGATGTCGGAGGAGGTAAAGTTTACCGTAAAGATCGCCCCCAAATCGGGATCGAAAT
Source organism: Paenibacillus sp. sgz302164 (assembly GCF_056120505.1). Classification (NCBI taxonomy): domain Bacteria; kingdom Bacillati; phylum Bacillota; class Bacilli; order Caryophanales; family Paenibacillaceae; genus Paenibacillus; species Paenibacillus sp. sgz302164. The sequence continues at coordinate 286,491 of NZ_JBVYOL010000004.1, forward strand.
CGAAAAAATCGCGAACGGATACACATTCCCAAACGGGAATACGATCGGCGGTCAAGTCATCGGCCGCGGGAGCTATGCGATGCGAAATTTAACCATGTTGGACCCAGAGACGGGCAAAGGAAATCCAGGCCCGGAGTGGACGGTAGGCGCCCAAGCGGTAGAAGTGGAATGGAATACAAGAGATTACACGTACAAAATCGTTAAGGCGGCGACGGTCATCGATGCCGGCAGGGTGATCAATCCGGAATTAGCCCGCGGCCAAATTACGGGCGCTATGAGTATTGGCTTAAGCCTTGCCAGCCGGGAGGCTTTTCTATTCAATGATCAAGGCGCCATCCTCAATCCGCAATTTCGAACCTACAAATTGATACGTTATGGCGAGCAGCCGGCGTACTTCGTTGAATTCGTCGAGACGCCTCATTTGGAAGCGCCTTACGGATTGCGGGGGATTGGAGAGCATGGGTTGATCGGCATGCCCGCAGCATTAGCGAATAGCCTGGCCGCTGCCGCCGGAGTAGAGCTTAATCGTTTGCCTCTGACGCCCGAGACGATCTGGAGGACAATCCATGATTCCGTTTGATTTCGAATACTACAGACCTTCCTCCATGCAGAAGGCAGTTGAGCGGTTTCAGCTGCTGCACAAACAAGGGAAGAAGCCGCTATATTACGCCGGAGGGACGGAAATTATCACATGGTCTCGAACTAACTCCATTCATCCGGGAGCTGTGATCGATTTGAAATCCATTCCGGAGTGCAGCGTTATGGAAATGCATAAGGATAAGCTCGTAATCGGAGCTTGCGTCACGTTATCAGCTTTGTCCGAGGCGAATCCGTTCCCGCTGCTCAGTCAAACGGCGCAAGGAATCGCCGACCAAACAGCCCGGAATCAAATCACGCTCGGGGGAAACATTTGCGGCAACATTCATTATCGGGAGTCTGTGCTCCCGCTTCTGTTGGCAAACAGCCGGATGATCATAGCAGGAATACAAGGAATAAGAGAGGTTCCGATTCACCACGTTTTTTTAGGGAAGTTGAGATTGCAGCAAGGAGAGTTTCTTGTACAAACTTTAACAGACCGAGACTATGTGTCGCTGCCGTTCGTTCATTTCAAAAAAAGGCAGATCGGCAATGTCGGCTATCCTCTCGTAACCGCGGCTGCTCTTAAGAAAAACAGGCAGATTCGGATCGCATTCAGCGGCGTTTGCGCATTCCCGTTTCGCTCCGTCGAAATCGAGCGGTCGTTGAACGACTCCTCGATGCCGCCGGCAGCCAGAATTGAACAGGCGATCGGCGAACTTCCCGCTCCATTGCTGGATAATGCGGAAGGATCCGCCCCTTACCGGAAATTTGTGCTTCGGCAAACGATAGCCGACGCGGTGCATATATTGGAAAGAAGGTGAAGCATGTCAGCCAGCGATCCTATGATGTATCCGGTAGAATTTACAGTTAACGGCGAAAAGCGTACAGTTCGAGTAAGAGCCGCGGATATACTCTTATACACGCTTCGGGACAACCTCGGCCTCACGGGAAGTAAGTCCGGCTGCGACAACGGAGACTGCGGTACGTGTACGATTTTGGTAAACGGTACGCCTATAAAATCGTGCATGATGCTCACCGTGGAAGCCGGCGGAAAAGAAGTGATAACGATCGAGGGCTTGACGAACTCGCCGGTACTGCAAGCTTTTATTCAAAATCAGGCATTCCAATGCGGTTATTGCACTCCCGGCTTTATCGTAAACTGCGAGGGCTTGCGGAATGCCGATCCCCATGCGAACGAAGAAACAATCAGGGTATGGCTGGAATCCAACATATGCAGGTGTACGTCCTATGAAGAAATTCATAAGGCTGTACAGGCCATTTTTACACTGAAACATGAATCCTCTGGGAGCTGAGGAGGGGGGAAGTTTGGAAGAAATTCACCGTATTTTGGAGACCCTTCACCATACCGGTCAAAGAAGCGTGCTTGCGACGATTACCCGAGTGGAAGGGAGCGCATACCGCAAAGAAGGGACATCGATGCTGTTTCTTGAAGACGGCTCGCAGATCGGGGTATTAAGCGCCGGTTGTTTGGAGGCGAATCTTTCGGCTTGTGTGCCGGATATGTTGGAAACAGGCGTTTCCCGCAGCTTCGCCTTCGACATGCAATCAGCAGACCCGCTGTCCTGGGGGGAATCGCCGGGCTGCGGCGGTGTTGTCCATGTCACGATGGAACCGGTACAAGGTGTGTTCGCCGATCATCTACGTGTCTTGAAAAATTACCTGGATCAGCGAATCGAGGTCATACTCATGAAAAAGTTCGGCCCGGACGGTTCTGTCATCGATTATAGTTTCGTTACCGGAGATCGTCACCTATTCGGGGAGTGGCGGGGCGATATTCCGCCGGAATTGTTGGATTTGGCATCCGGGTCCGAGGCTTCGCGGAAGAGCGGAATGAAGTTCGTCTCATCCATGCAGTCGGAAGTTTTCGTTCATACGTATTATCCCAAACCCCGCCTGCTCATCTTTGGTGCGGGACCGGACGCCAGGCCGCTTGCCGCTTTTGCGGCAGCCGTCGGTTTTGCCGTCATCGTCTCCGATTGGAGGCCCGATTATTGCGAGCGGCGTTATTTTCCGAATGCTGAATGCATGTTGTTGGGGTTTCCGGAGGAAACGGTAGGGATGATTCATGTTACGCCTTATGATTACGCCGTTGTAATGACTCATAATTTTAGGAGGGATCAGCAGCTGGTTCGGCTTCTTTCCGACCGTGGGCTTTGCTATCTAGGCATCTTGGGATCGAAAAATAGAACAAAACGGCTGCTCATCGATGTGCCGGTTCAGATGGAAATTCATTCTCCCGTCGGGCTTGCGATCGGGGCAGAGGGGCCGGAGGAAATCGCCGTGAGCATTGTCGCAGAAATCATACGTACGTTCAGGAAAAAAAGAGCCTATGAAGTTGTTATCCAATGAAGCGAAATCGTATCATCGGCATCTATTTGGCGGCGGGCCAAAGCACCCGAATGGGTGCGGATAAGCTTCGGCTTCCGGCAGGTTCTATGACTTTGGGAAATTACGCGCTGGCTGCTGCTTTGGGCTCCGGTTTGGATCATGTTGCGGTCATCTCCAACAGCCCTAAGGCGGAATGGGTGGATCACACCTTTTACCGGGAGCCGATCAGTCGGAAATGGTCCGTTATTTACTGCCCTGAAGCGCATTTGGGGCAAGCGCACTCCCTGCGGTGCGGCGTACAGGCTGCGGTTGCGATGGAAGCGGCAGCCGTCATGGTATTACTGGCGGATCAACCTTTAGTTGCACAAGAGATGATCGATGAACTGCTTGCATGCTTTCAAACGCATCGGGCGGCCAGCAGTACCGGTTTCGTGGCCTCAAGCTATGGCGGTTTGGCCAGGCCGCCGGTCATTTTTGCGCAGCGGATGTTTCCGGATCTCCTGCGATTGCAAAACGATCAGGGAGCCAGACAGCTTATCCGCAAGGAAAAATCGGGAATTTGCATCGATTTCACAGCTCCGGATCTGTTCATGGATGTCGATACGGCTGACGATTACAGGATTTTGTTGGAAAAAATCATCGGCGGAAATCTTGAATGACTTGTTCAGCGTTCGTATATAACGCAAGCGGGTACTGGTAATTTGCCATATGGGCCGGCGCTTTTATTGGCAGGGCTGATTCATTGGATGCCGAGCCGGATGCCGCCGGATCGTCCAACACACGTTTCCATTGCTGTACAAGATCCGCCAACGTGTTCAAATAATCGGCCCACATTCGATGATCCGCATTCGTAAAATTGCCGCTTTCGGACCATATCACAAGAACCCGTATCATGTCTGCAAGATTGGCATAGCCGGATCGAAGACGGTTCATTTGCCGGTTTAATTGTTTCAAAATATTGCGTTTTTGTTGACCTAAAGGATTGTAGCGTAAACTTTGCTCCGCTTTATCCAGCTCGGTTGTCGCTTGATGCAGCTCCTGAAATAAAGTTTGCAAGCGAGTTTGCAAATGTTGCGCTTCATTAGCGGAACAGCCCTCTTGTACCCAAAGTGCGGTGTTAATAAAATGATTGGATAGATGGTCCGCGAAATGGAGCATCTTTTTTTTGGCTATGTTCAACGTATCGGGAGGAAATACCGCAATAAGGATCAAGATGGCAACGATCGCGCCGATAACGGTATCGCGTATCCGATCCAGGGAGTAGGCGGGCATCTTGCTCTGAAAATACAACACCAATAAAATGCTGAGAGCAACCTGAATCAGGATCGCATGATCCAATTTCAGCCAATTTACGATGAAAGCCCCGATAAGAAGCAGGAGCCCGATGCTCCAGCCGTTCAAACCGACATAAGGTGTTAACGATACGGTGAAAAGGACGCCGGCAATCGTTCCCGCGATGCGCTGCCATGCGAATTGGATCGACTTGTCAACGGTTAATTGAATGGACAATATGGCCGTCAGAGGAGCGAGGTAAGGATGCTTGGATCCGGCCCACTCCGCAAGCTCCCATGACAGCCCGGCGGCTAAAGGGATTTTCCATACAACCCCTTTGTATTTGATAAAATCCATGATTTTATTCATCATTTCGTTAAACTCCAATCTTGGGCATCGAAATACTCACCGAATGATCTGATTCATTTCCCTAGTATGTCAATCGCGATTTTCATTTATCACGAAATACGTGTTGGTCTCCCACAATACGAAGATGGGCGCCGGAAAAGGAGCCGTCCTGCTCGCCGAATCGATGCTTGCACGGGGGTTACTGAGCTAAGCAATAAGGAGAACGCAACCCAGGCGAAAGCGCGGGGGCGTTCTTTTTTTACGTCTCGATTTTCTTTCCCAATGAATGTTTCATTATATTTTGTGCTACTATAGTTTATAAGATTAAACCATTAAACTGAGAGGCTGAACATGGATAGACAAGAACGCTTGAAACGGTTGACCAAAGAGTTCAGTGAATGTCAAAAAGCATTAATTGCGATTGGGGATGAAACGCGTCAATCCATTATTATTGCGCTAATCGAAAGCGAAAGTGACAGCGGACGAGGCATTCGGGTCGGCGAGATTACAAAAAAGACTCATTTGTCCCGTCCGGCAGTATCCCATCACCTTAAAATGTTGAAAGATGCAAAATTAATTGGCGTTAGACGAGAAGGTACAATGAATTATTATTATTTGGATATTAGAAATAGCGATTTTTTTAAACTAAAAAAACTTTTCGACGATGTTGAATCATTTATTACCGAATTTAAGGATCGACCTTTCAAGCGCAATTAACATTCATGTATGGCATTGCGTCCAAGTTGGATAATATAAAGTGAAATATGGAAAAGGGGTTTTTCTATGGAAAAATTAATGCCGATCCCCCAGCCGAAAAGATATGGCGCACTCGGGAATGTACCCTTGATCGATAAGGATTTGCCGGTATTATCTTTATGTAAAATCGCCGACGAGTTCGGTCCTATTTTTAAATTCGAGGGATTTACAAAATATGTGTATGTCCTCTCCGGGCCCGACTTAGTGGCCGAAGTATGTGACGAGTCGCGTTTTGACAAAGGCATCGATCACCTGCGTAAAGTACGTGAATTTTCCGGAGACGGACTGTTCACAAGTCTGTCGGAGGAACCCAATTGGAGGAAAGCGCATCAAATTCTGATGCCTTCATTTAGCCAACAAGCGATGAAAGGGTATCACGGCATGATGCTCGACATCGCTTCGCAGCTTGTTCAAAAATGGGCGCGATTGAACCCGGACGAAAGCATCGATGTTCCTGAAGATATGACACGGCTTACGCTGGACACCATCGGCTTGTGCGGATTTAGCTATCGTTTCAATAGTTTTTACAGAGAAACGCCAAACCCTTTTATCGTTAGCATGGTTCGATCTCTGGATGAAGCCATGCATTATGGCACCAGGCTGCCGATACAAAACAAACTGATGTTAAAAACAAAACACCAGTTCGAGCGCGATATTCAATCGATGTTCGCCTTGGTAGATAAAATCATTGCAGATCGTAAAGCAAGCGGAGATCACGGGGAAACCGATTTGCTCGCCCGAATGTTGAATGTTAAAGATCCCGAAACCGGGGAACTGCTGAGTGATGAAAATATTCGTTATCAAATTATTACATTTTTGATAGCCGGTCATGAGACGACGAGCGGATTGTTGTCTTTTACGACCTACTACTTATTGAAGCACCCTGAAGTTTTAAAAAAGGCTTACGCAGAAGTGGATGAAGTACTAACAGACTCAGTGCCGACTTATGAACAAGTGCTAAAGCTTAAATATATTCGGATGATTTTAAGCGAATCTTTGCGTTTATGGCCGACAGCCCCTGTATTTAGACTAAACGCTAGAGAAGATACGACGATCGGGGGAAAATACCTCATTAAAAAAGGGGAGTCTTTGTCCGTTCTTTTGCCCCAACTTCATCGGGATAAGGGAGCTTGGGGAAATGATGCGGAACAATTCCGCCCTGAACGGTTTGAAGACCCGACCAATGTTCCAAACCATGCGTATAAACCTTTTGGGAACGGTCAACGGGCTTGTATCGGTATGCAGTTCGCGCTGCACGAAGCGGCTTTAGTTATCGGCATGATCCTTCAACAATTTCAATTGATTGATCATATGAACTATCAGTTGAAAATAAAGCAAACGCTGACGCTGAAACCGGGAGATTTTAAGATACGCGTTCAATTGCGAGATAAGAAAGTCACTAATACGCATGCAATCAAGCCTGATGATGCCGTTGCCGATGCTCCAAAACTTGATAACCAAGTGAAGAAAGCTTCCATCATCGGAGTGAATAACAGGCCGCTGCTCGTTCTTTACGGTTCGAATATGGGAACGGCAGAGCGTATTGCAAAAGAACTGGCGGACATTGCCCGATTGCACGGCATTCGAAGCGAAACCGCCCCCCTTAATGAGCGGTTAGGCAATTTGCCGAAGGAAGGCGCCTTATTAATCATCACCTCTTCTTATAACGGTAAACCACCGGGCAATGCGCGACAATTCGTTCAATGGTTGGAACAGGTTGAAGCGGGGGAGCTTAAAGGAGTTCATTATTCCGTATTTGGCTGCGGGGATCGCAACTGGGCTTCTACGTATCAAGAGGTACCCAGATTCATCGACCGGAAGCTTGCCGAAGCAGGAGCGTCCAGATTCTCCCTTCGCGGAGAGGCCGATGCAAGCGGAGACTTCGAAAAGCAGTTTGAAACATGGAAAAAACAAATGTGGACCGATGCGATGAAGACGTTCGATTTAAAGCTGAACGAAAATGCGGAAAAAGAACGGAGTACGCTGAACATTCAGTTTGTCAGCGGCTTGGCAGAAACTCCTCTCGCTCAATCGTACGAAGCGGTTCGCGGGATAGTCGCGGAAAATCGCGAGCTTCAGCAGTCCGGCAGCGAACGAAGCACACGGCACATCGAGATCGAATTGCCGAACGGGGTTACGTATCAGGAGGGCGATCACCTCGGAGTTTTCCCAAGCAACAGTAAAGAGAATGTCAACCGTATTCTACGGCGATTTCGTTTGAGCGAAAACGATCAAGTGATTTTGACGGCAAGCGGAGTTAGCAGCTCCCATCTGCCTTTAGATCGGCCTGTATCTCTTTGTGACCTGCTCAGCCATAGTGTAGAGGTGCAGGAAGCCGCTTCCCGCGCCCAAATACGCGAAGTTGCCGCTTTTACGGCTTGCCCTCCGCATAAGCGCGAGCTTGAAGCTTTGTTAGAGGAGGGAACATACGAAGAACAGATATTGAAGAAACGGATTACGATGCTTGATCTTGTTGAAAAATACGAAGCGTGCGAAATTCCGTTTGAGAAGTTTTTGGAGCTGCTGCTTCCATTAAAACCGCGATATTATTCGATATCAAGTTCCCCGCGGATGAACGCTGAACGTGCCGGTATTACAGTAGGGGTGGTGCGGAGCGCTGCTTGGAGCGGACAAGGCGAGTATCGCGGGGTTGCTTCGAATTATTTGGCTGAACGCAAGCCCGGGGAAAACATGGTCATGTTCGTCCGTACACCGGAATCCGGATTCCAGCTCCCTGAAGATCCGCAGACACCTTTAATTATGGTGGGCCCCGGGACCGGAGTAGCGCCTTTCCGCGGTTTTCTGCAGGGTCGTGCTATGATGAAGCAAGCAGGAAAATCGCTGGGCGAGGCTCATCTTTACTTTGGATGCAGGAACGAAGCCGATTATATTTACCGCGAAGAACTTGAACAATTTGAAAAAGACGGATTAGTAACGATTCATACTGCTTTCTCCCGCAAGGAAGGCGTACCTAAAACTTACGTACAACATTTGATGGCGGAAAATGCAGCGGAAATAATCCGCATTCTTGATGGCGGAGGGCGAATTTACGTATGCGGAGATGGCAGCAAAATGACTCCGGATGTAGAGAACGCATTGCAGAAAGCTTATCAGCTTGTCCATGGGGCTGAAAAACAAGATGCGGAAAAATGGTTGGCAAATCTTCAGTCGAATGGAAGCTATGCGAAAGATGTCTGGGCGGGTTTATAAAAAAAGCAGGCCAAAACTGGAACCTTACAGTCTTGGCCTGCTTTTTTTCTGTTTTTCAACTATCGTTACCGATGAAAACCAACATTGGGATCACTTCGTATTCCGGCTTTCAGACCGGATAGGGAGTAAAGAGCAGCACAAAGCACAGAGTAGAACGGAGGGAGTCAGGTGTGGGGTGGAGGAGCGGAGCGTCCGCCTTTGAAACACAACTGATGATGGAGCGGGAGCCGGTGGCGGCGCCCCGCGAATGGCTGCTGCTATTCGTGGATTTTCTTGGCCTTCTTTTACTTTTCCACATTCATCCAAGCAAATTTTTTCAGGTCAACATCCTATGTATTCGAGAGCTGGGAAGGGATGTGAAAAGGTTGAATGTGAAAAAGCCAGCCCGTAAAGTGAAGGTATGTAATACTGTGCTGCGAAACTTGAAAAAGAAGTGGGCCAAAAACAAGTTGCCGGGATTACTGATCGACAAACGATACGCTCCTCGAATATTAAGACGCGGCAAGGAACCTGAACTGACCGGACGTATCGTTGAACCGGGGAATCGTGAGTATAACTCGGCTCGTCGGGAATTCAACACCTTCTTTAACAAATTCCCGCGAGTCATCGTATTTGCTCAGAAAACTCAGGATGTAGTCAACGCCATACGTTGGGCCCGCTATCATAACGTACCGATCCGCATGCGTTCCGGCCGTCACAGTTACGAGGGCTTGTCGGTCGTCAACGGAGGAATCGTGATTGACGTGAGCGACATGCATCAGGTGGATGTGAACCGCAGGCACGGCATCACCGCAGTACAGACAGGCATTAGGGGAGGCGCCTTGAACTCGGCACTCTGGAAAGAAAGGTTGGTGGTGCCGGTCGGGCTTTGCCCAACCACAGGCATTGCCGGAGTCTCTCTTGGAGGCGGTCACAGTATTCTATCTCGACCCTACGGTCTCACGATCGACCATTTAGTCGATGTCGAAATGGTCAACGCCGACGGACGCACGATTCACGCCAATGCCAGCCAAAACGCCGATCTGTTCTGGGCATTGCGGGGAGGGGGAGGAGGCAACTTCGGAATCTGCACGAACTTCCGCTTTCGGACTCACCCGATTGAAACGGTCGGCTTTGCTGAAATCGGTTGGGACCTGCGTGATCTTGAACCAGTGCTTCGGACTTGGCAGGATTATACTGTTCCAGGCGCGAATGAGCAGCTCACCGTTACCCTTGGGATAGCTAACGGACGGCAGTCTTCGGAGAGTTACCCTATATTGATGCAAGGAGTCTTCCTCGGATCGGCCCAAAAGCTCCGCCAATTGCTGCAGCCATTGCTTCGGTCCGGGTCGCCGCGGAAGGTAGTTATTGAGGAAATACCGTGGATTGAGTCTGTTGAGCTGGCAGCGAAGACGACGCCAACAGCTCCTTATCCTTTTAAAAGCGTCGGACCCTACGTCTATCATCGGCTGCCCGAGGCTGCCATCGCCACTATACGGCGTTTCATTGAATCGCCGCCTACCTCTGCGGTCTCTATCTTATTTCACGGTTTAGGCGGCGCGGTGGCCAAGGTGCCGAATCGGGCTACAGCTTATTTCTACCGCCGGGCCTTGTATAATGTAACTCCCACTGCCACCTGGAACACACAAGCGGAGGCGAGGCGGGGAATTCGCTGGGTAGAGAGCTTCCGCAGGGCGATGCTCCCCTTTACCCGCGGTGTTTACGTCAATACGCCGGACCTCCAAATCAAACACTGGCAGCAGGCCTACTACGGTAGTAATTTCGACAGACTGACACGAGTTAAAGCCCGTTACGACCCGAATAATATGTTCAATTTTCCACAGAGCATCCCGCCGGCCCGGCAATAACACCAATAATCATAAAGCAGATTTTAACGGAATTTGCTCATACCGGAAGGCAGCCCCTGAAAAGCTGCCACTGGCTGTTGAAAAAACCCTACGTTAAAGGGGATAACCCCAACCTGCCTGCTGCACGAAGAAAACCTGCAAAAATACATGAATTTGCGTCCTTGATCGCTGGCTACGACAAATTCCTGCAATTGTGCAGGCTTTTCAACGGGGACATGGGCTCAGGTTCACTTTCAGCGAAAAATCCTGCACTTTTGCAGGATTTTCGCCAAAACAAGCCGATTTCATAGAAAATACCTGCGCCATTTCGCAGGCTTTTTCCCTACCACGATGTTTCCTACCCATTTTGTTCAGTACCGCGACCTCACAAGGAGAGGTGCGCACCCGGAAAAAACGGCTGTCCTTCAAATTAAGGGCTCACTGTTTCCCATAGCCCTAACCCTAACTGAGTGTCGCGACTTTCTCGGGCGGCCTGAGGCAGCTCCTGAAAAGCTGCCTCTATTTGTTTGTCAGTCCATTCGCATCGGATTACCCGTCATTCCGAAGCTTCACTGAAGCTCCCTTAATGAGAGAGACATATATCCGCTCATGTTCCACTTCCTCGCCTGCGATGAGGCGGAGGAGCTGCTCGGAGGCCATAGCGCCCCAACGGTACTTGGAATACTCGATGGTGGAGAGGCGCGGCTGAAGATAGTGGGTCAGATCAATGTTGTCAAACCCGATGAGCGAGAAGTCCTCGCCTACCCGAAAGCCTCGGCGGGCCGCATAGTTATGCAGGCCGATCGCCATCTCGTCGTTCATGCAGAACACGCCGACCGGGCCGTCATACGAATCCAGAATGATGCGGCCGGCCTCTTCGCCTGAGCCTTTATTGAAGTCGCCTTCGATTATGACCGCCTCGATATCGGGATGGCGGGCCAGCGTCTGTCGGACGGCGAACATCCGCTGCCGGGCGTCGAACGTATCCGGCGGTCCCGTCACAACATATAGCTTGCGGTGCCCGGTATCGATAAGATAGTCCATCGCCAGATTAGCGCCGGCCTTATTGTCCAGCAGCACCTGGTTCACGGCCGGATGATTGAGCTCTCGGTCCAGGACGACGAGCTTGTGGCCGCGCTCCGCGTAATCCAGCAGCTCCTCGTCGGAGAAGGTCAAGTCAAGAATGATGGCCCCGTCAATCATACGCTCCGGGAGCAGCCGGTGGGACTGCATGCCGCTGCAGACGATCAGGTCGTAGCCCTTGCGATTCAGTACTTCTTTCATACCTTGGAGCAGGTCGCCCCAGAAAGCGCCGGTAAAGTCGGTCAGGAACGCCCCGATAATGCGGGATTCCTGCTTTTTGAGCTGGCGGGCCGCAGCATTGGGAATATAATTCAATTCCTTGGCGATGGCAAGGATTTTGGTGCTTGTTTCGGGTGTAACCTTAGGACTGCCGTTCAGGGCGTAGGAGACCGTCGAGATCGACACTCCGGCCTGCTTGGCAATATCCTTGATGTTGACCATCGGGTTCCCTCCTAAAGACTGCTTGTTTTTCAAATATACCACAACTTTCTCTTTCGTAAGCGTTATCCGGAAGACGATTTTTTCATAATCAGGCTTCAATCGCAATTTCATTCAGCTGTTCGGCTTCCGGCAGCCAGAGGGGCTCCAGCTCCTCCAGGGACAATTCCGCGCCGGTGCTGCGGTAAGGACCGATGAGCCTGCTGAAGGAGGCCTCGCGTCCGTTGACGGTAATCCGGCGGATAGCGCTCCCGCTGCCGGAGAGCGTGTAGGTGATGCGCACCGGCCGGCCGGCTGCCGCAAAGCGCACGCTCAGTCCGTCCAGCTCGGCCGGAAGCACCGGATCCAGCTGAAGACGGCCTGCGGCTAGGCGAATGCCAAGCACGTTCGAGATCAGCTGGTTCATGTAGATGCCGGGGCCGCTGGAATAGATGCGCCAGCCGCCCTTGACGGGAGCCGAGCCGCTGCGCAGCTCGCCGAAGCGCTCCGCAGCCTCATAGCGGCTTGCGAACTTGCCGTCGGAGCTGCTGAAATACGTATTGCTCTGCCGCAATTCCGCGTTCGGCACAGCTTTGCGAATGCCGATCGGGTTAATGACCTGCAGCGCCAGCCACGCTTCCTCGGGCTTGCCAAGCCCCGCCATCGCTTCGATGAAGCGGATATGGGCATGCACATACTGCAGCCCGATTTCGCGGCCGAAGTTGGCCGCCTGCTCCGCGCGCTTAAAGCGGGTGCTGACGCCGCCTTCATAAGAAGCCGTCCGGTTCATCAGCCGCACGCCGTCCGGGAAGCTCAGCTCGCGCTTGATCAGCCGGTAATGCTGTTCGGCCTGTTCCGGCGTGAGCAGCCCGGCAATCATGCTGCGCGTCATCGGCAGCAGCCGGTATTGGATGCCGGTGCGCGTGTCGGTCGGATGGAGCCATTTGTCCGGCTGCTCCGGGTCCTTCATATACAGGAAGCCGGGAATGACTTCGTCCGGATTCATGTAGCGGCGGAAATCCGCAGAGATGCCGTCCGCCAGCTGCAGCAGTTCCGCGCCGAATGCCCGGTGCTCTTCGGAGGCGCCGCCCGCGGCGGGAGCGGAAGCTAGCAGGGTGCCGAGCTGCCGCACGGCTTGATACGTCAGCGCCACGGTCCAACTGCTGATCATATAGGTGCGCAGCTCCGCGCTGGCCGGCTGCAGCGTGTCGTCCCAGTCGCCGTCGCCGTAAGCGGAAAGACGGGTGCCGTGCAGGAAGCGGGCGCGGATGTAGTCCATCTGCTTCAGCACATGATGAAACAGCGCCTGTTTTTTCTCTGTCAGCTCGAAGGTGTGCTGATCCGTATAGGATAGCTCAGATTCCAAAATGGAGGTATCGCCCGTTGCGGCGATGTAGTCGCCGAGCAGCTTGAGCGGCCACACGATGATATCTCCGTGGCTCTCTTCCTGCTGGACGCGGCGATAGCGGTCGAACATGAACCATTGCGGCCAGCCGCCGCCGGAATCGTATTGATGTTCATATACCGTCAAAATAATATCGCGGACCGCCTCGTAATGCTGAACCGCAAGAAAGTACTCCGCAGGCCCTTGGCATACGTCGCGTGTACCCCAAGCGGCTCCGCCGTATTGCTCCAGCCCGTGAGGAACCGCAAAATGAACCCGCATGTTATGCGTGTACCACCACGCCAGCATGTTCAGGCGCTGCACGGCTTCGCTGCCCTGCGGGTGCTCCATGGCGAAGCCGTTCATCAACTTGGCCATATCCTCGCGGTATTTCAGCTTCTCGCTTTCAAAAGCGGGAGAGGGCGCTGCGGGCGCATCGGCGCCGAAGCCGGCAAGGCGGCCGCCGATGAGGAGGCGCCAGGAAGCCGCGGCATCCGTCTCCAGCACAAGCAGCGGGGCCGGCCCTGGGACAAGCGACGGCATCAGCCTGCGCTCATCGGTTCTGCGCAGCCCGGTGCCTTCGGCACAGATCCGGTAGCGGAGCCCGGGATACGCCTCGCGGATCGGCGAGCCTTCGGCCGCGGCAATGAGCAGGCAGCCTTCGCGCTCTGTCAGTTCATAAAGAGCCTCGTACTCGCGGTCGCCCATAGTGATCTGTGCGGTGATCAAATACTCGCGGGGCCGACCGCTTTCGGACCTCACTTCCAGCACCGCGTCAGGGGAGTCTGCGCTCGTATAGCTCGTAATTTCGAGCGTATCCCCGTCCAGCCGGTAGATCCAGCGGCAATAGTTGAAGCCGATCTCGAACAGGCTCGGCATGGCGAGCAGCCGGAAGCTGCCGCCGACCCGGGCGTATAATCGAAGCCCGGAGGCATGGGTGGCGCCTAGCGCATTTCGCGTATTGCTCAGCAGCTTGTTGAAAGAAGTATTGCCGACGACGAGATGGGAGTGAAAAACCCCGTACATATAAGCGGTCGAAGTCAGCATTTCGACGCCCGCCCGGTCGGGTGCGCCGCTCATCAAAATATGGCCGTGCGGCCGCTCGATGCGCATCTCCTTGCTTTTCAGCACTACGTGCTCGTAAGTCGGAGTGAAAAAGGAGAGCAGTTCGCCATCCGCCCATTCCTCCTCCAGACGGGAAGGATAGCGCGCTTGCAGCTCGGCGGCCGTCAGCGGTCGGACCTTGAGCGGGGCTCCGAGATCCGGCGACTTGAGCGGCACCGGATGGGCAGGTCCTTCGGCGGCAGGCAAGGACTCCGCCTCTTGCCAAGCTGCCGCAAGCTCATGGGCGAATTCGGCTGACGCGACCGCCTCGGGATGATCCTCGCGGAACATGCCGTAAAAGACGGCTCGGGCTCCTTCCGCCGCATCCATCGATTGGGACTGGAGCGCTGTATAGGCGAACTCGTACTGGTATACCTTGCTTGGCAGTTGATCTCGAGAAAGCGCCTCGGGCTGATGGGTATCTTTGAAGCTGAGGCCGAAAAATTGGAAGCCGTCGGTGGAAAAGGAAGCGGCGCCCGTCAGGCAGCCCTGCTGCAAATAAGGGAAGCGTCCAGCCTGCGGCTGATTTTGACGGGAGCAGACGACCCAGCCCAAATCTTCAGTACGGAAGGCCGCATGATCGATATACTGCGAGCAGTAGGCTTCGTTGCTGCGCACGGCGGCGGGAGCGCCGAGGCCGATATCCTGGCCGTAGACGATATCCGCCCGGACGGAAGCGCCTTCCGAATGAAGGTTGACTTCCCAAAACCATATATTGCGCGATGATAGCAGAAAAGAGACCTCATAACGAATCTCGTCGGCGATGCCGCTCCAGGTGATGCGGTGTTCTCCGCGGCTGACGCGGCTTGCCGAGCGGACGCCGAGCAGCGGATGGACCGAGTAGCCCTCAGGCCGGGCGATCCTCAAATATAGGTTGTTCAGCGAGCCGTCCGGCGGGCTGCTCAGCAGCTGATTCAGCATAATTCCGCCGCCTAGAGCCTCATACAGGTCTCCCGACGGATGAAAGGTGAAGGCTAAAGCTCCGGCTTCCAGCCGCCAGACGGCCGGGTGCGGAGCGGGTTGTTGAGTCGACATCGTGCAGTACCTCCTCTGATGGGTAAAACCTTCTTACAACGGAAAATGGGTAATAGAAACGTTTCTATAACAGTTAAAAAGAGTATAAACAAAGTAGTGAAATGAAGTCAAACGTTAAATATTTTTGTGTGTTCGCGCATGCTGTACGGAAATTGTCCATTTCCGGCTATATATGAAGGGGAAATTGTTCAACAAAAAAACCTTGAATACGATTTCAATTTGATCTATAATTCATATCGAAACGTTTCTATAAAGTTTGGAGCAACTTAATCAGGGGAGGAAAAACAGATGAAAAAGAAAACTGCAAGCGCGGCCATCGCGACAGTTATACTCGTAGGAACTGTACTCGCGGGCTGCTCGTCAAGCGGTAACAAATCCGGAGAAAGCGGCAAAGTCACGCTCTCCGTCTGGGCGATGGGCGACAGCAGCAAGCCGATGGAGCAGATGGCAGAGGCCTTCGCCAAAGAGAACCCGGATATTACGATAAAGGTACAAGCGATTCCGTGGGGGAGTGCCCATGACAAGCTGCTGACAGCAGTTGCTTCCAAAAAAGGACCGGATGTGCTGCAGATGGGTACCACCTGGATGCCGGAATTCGCATCGGCGGGCGCGCTGGCCGATCTGACAGGGGACCTGGCCAAATATCCGGAGCTCGCCGCCGGCAACTTTTTCAAAGGCACTGTAACCTCCAATCAGTTCGACGGCAAAACTTTCGGCGTGCCTTGGCTTGCCGAGACAAGAATATTATTTTATCGCACCGATGTGTTGAAATCGGTCGGGTACGATCATGCGCCAAAAACTTGGGATGAACTGCTCGACGCTTCCAAAAAGCTGACCGAGCGCGGCAAGGACAAATACGGCATCGGCCTGGATCCGAAGGAACCTACGCTGAGCTTCATGTTCGCCCGTCAAAACGGCGCCAAGCTGATTACGGACAACAAGGCCCAGTTCGACCAGCCGGCGTTCCGCGATACGGTGGCGTATCTGAGTAGCTTTTTCCAAAACGGCTACGCTCCGGTCGATCTCGGCCTGGACATTTCCCAGACGTTCGGCGGAGACGGCATGGTTCCGATGTTCATCAGCGGTCCTTGGATGATCAAAACTGTCAAGGATCAAGTTCAAAATGTCGACGGCAAATGGGCCACAGCCGTGCTGCCGTCGAAGCAAAACAATATGAGCTCCCTCGGCGGCTCCAACTTGGCCGTTTTCAACTTTACCGAGCATAAAGCCGAATCGATGAAGTTCATCTCGTTCCTGAGCAAGCCGGAAAACCAGCTGGCCTGGATGAAACAAACCGGCGAGCTGCCGGCGAATATGAAGGCGTGGGAAGATCCGCAGCTGAAAGGGGATGCCAATATGAGCGTTGTCGGCGAGCAGTTGAAAACCGCCGAGCCGATGCCGCTCGTCAAATCGTGGGATAATATTTCCCAGAACTACCTGAAAACCTTTGAACAGATTTACCGTGCCAAGGCGGACATCGATGCCCAGTTGAAAGACTTCAACGCGCAATCCCAGCAGCTGCTGAACAAGTAAAACTGATTAATCGGCCAAGTGCAAAGGAAGTGAGATCATGAAAGGACCTTCAAAGGCTGCGCCATACGTCTTTATCGGGCCGACCCTTATTCTGCTTGCTGTGTTTTCCCTGCTGCCCATTCTCGTTGCGGTATACATCAGCCTGACCGACATGGGTCTCGCGGGTCTTGCCAATTATTCGACCATTCATTTTGTCGGGCTCAAAAACTACGACGATGTGCTGGGCGATCCCGTCTTCCTGCTGGCGCTGCGAAACACGCTGTTCTATGTCATCGTCGGCGTGCCGCTGGTCATCGTGTGCTCGCTCGGCGTTGCGCTGCTGATCAACTTCGGCCGCTCGCGCGTGTTCAAAATATTCCGCGGCGTGTACTACCTGCCGTCGGTCACCAACGTAGTGGCCGTGGCCGTTGTCTGGAGCTATCTGTACAATCCCCGCATCGGCCTGTTCAACTACATCCTGACGTCGCTCGGCGCAGACCCGGTGCCATGGCTGACCGAGCCGACCGTTGCCAAGCTGTCGCTCATTATGCTGGCGCTCTGGCGAAGCATCGGGCTGAATATGATCATCTTCATCGCCGCGCTTCAGGGGATCGACCGGTCGTACTATGAGGCTGCGCAGCTCGACGGGGCAAGCAATTGGCAGCAGCTGACGCGGATTACGATTCCGATGATGCGTTTTGCGATCTTCTTTGTCAGCGTGACGACGATGATCGGCTGGCTGCAGTTTTTTGAAGAGCCCTTTGTCATGACTCAGGGCGGACCGCTTAACGGCACCGTATCCGCATCGCTGTTTATTTACCAGAACGGCTTCCAGTTCAGCCACTTCGGTTATGCGGCAGCGGGATCGTTCATACTCTTCTTTATTATTATTGCCGTCACCATGCTCCAGCTGAGACTCCAGCGGAAGCAAGCCGAGGAATAGGAGGCGAACATGTATGTCATCATCCGCGATTAAAACGTCTGGCCGGACCGAAAGCTCGCGCGGAAAGCTGCAGCAGTGGATCGCCGGCCTTGTTTTGACCGTATTTGGCGTGGCGATGATTTTGCCGTTCATCTGGATGCTGCTCTCCGCCTTCAAGACGGAAGGGGAGATCAAGCGCATGCCGCCGACGCTGTGGCCGGAAATGTTCACGTTTGACAACTTCAGCAAACTTTTCACGGAGATGGATTTCAGCACGTATTTGTTTAATACGCTGCTGATTACGCTGCTCTCCTTCGTCGGACTGCTGCTGAATGCGATGGCCGGCTTCGGCTTTGCCAAGTATAAATTCAAGGGCCGGGAAAAAATGTTCCTGCTCGTGCTCGCCACGATGATGATTCCCGGGCAGGTCACGATGATCCCGGTGTACCTCATCCTGAACAGCGTCAATTTGACGAACACGATGCTTGGCGTCGTGCTGCCGAGCTTCACGAGCGCCTTCGGCATTTTCCTGTTCCGCCAGTTCATGCTGACGCTGCCGGATGAGATTATGGAGGCGACACGGTTGGACGGAGCAAGCGAGTACCGGCTTTTCGCACAAATCGTACTGCCGATGTCCAAACCGATTCTCGCCGTGCAGGCGATCCTGACGTTCATCGGCGGCTGGAACAGCTTCCTTTGGCCGCTCATCATCGCCAACGACGAGAAGCTGTACACGCTGTCGGTCGGCCTGCAGCTGCTGAAAGGCCAGCATGGCACCAACTTCGCGCTGCAGATGGCGGGCGCGGCGTTCATGGTCATTCCGATTATGATTATTTTCTTCTTCTTCCAGAAGCACATTATCGAGAATTACAATATTTCAGGCATGAAATAAAGTGAAACCTCCGCCCCGAAACTGGGAGCGGAGGTTTTTGTTGTATACGTAAACCCCCAGGTTTGACTGGGGGTTCAACTCGAATGAATAAGAGAGGAGCCGGTCTGCCAACCGCTGCCACTTGCGAATCGTGGAAATCTATTCGAAATTTCACACAGAAATTGTACTGATTTCGTGAAAAACGAAAAATAAATATGAAAAACCGAACAGAATCGTGCCAAACAGCGATAAAGATGACTTTTGTATGCGAAAAATTAAACAGAAAAGGGCAAAAGGGACTGCAATAGGCCGTCCTCCGGCAACCAGTTACATCTTCCACCCGGCGCAGCACGATTGGAGATCGGGAACGCCGGCCCGTATGCGCCCGCCGAACATCGCCATGCCTGTCTGCCGCTAGACGGATGAATCAACCTGATTGGGCAACCTGTTTCACTTATTCCGTAATAACAACCGTTTGGTCGTCGCTGTTCCAAGTCACTTTTGCGCCCAGCGCTTCTGCGATGAATCGGGCCGGAACTACGGTGAAGCCGTTTGCGAGCCGCGCTTCCTGCTCCAGAGTCACGCTGCTGCCGTCGACCGTTGCGGTTTTGGAGTCGAGCGTCAGGACGATCGTTTTGCCGCCTTTTGTCACTGTGATCGCCTTTTGCTCCTCGTTCCAGGCTACCTTCGCACCCAAGGCTTCGAACACACCGCGGGCAGGGACGAGGATGCTGCCGTCGACGTTGAGCGGAGCTTGCTCGAACTGCTGTTGTTTGCCGTTAATTGTCACTTTAACCGTTACCGAGCCTTCGTTTTCCACCTCGGCTGCAAGCTTCTCGAATTCGGCAAGCGTCGATTCAAACACCTTGAGCGCTTCTTCGATCGGTTTGGCCGTCGACATGTCAACGCCGGCTGCTTTCAGAACGTCGATCGGCGATGCGGAATTGCCTGCCGCAAGGAAGTTGTCGCGAATGCGGTTCACGGCCGTCGGACCTTCGGTGAGCACCTGATCGGCCAGCGCCGCGGACGCCGCAAAGGAAGTCGCGTACTGATACACATAGTAGCCGTAATAGAAGTGCGGGATGCGCGCCCATTCCATGGCGATTTCGTCATCGGACACGATCGCAGGGCCGTAGTATTTTTTGTTAATGTCGAGATACAGTTTTTTCAGCGTTTCCGCATTGAGGGACTCGCCTTTTTGCGCTTTTTCATGAATCGCGCGCTCGAATTCGGCAAACTGCGTTTGGCGGAATAGGGTGGTGCGGAAATTTTCAAGGTATTGATTCAGCAGATAGAGCTTTTCCTGTTTGGATTTGGCTTTGGCGTAAAAAGATTTGAACATCAGCGTTTCGTTCATGGTGGAAGCGACTTCCGCCGTGAAGATCGGGTAGCTTGAGTTCAAGTAATTTTGCGTTTTGTTCGTGTAATAGGACTGCATGGCGTGACCCAGCTCATGCCCGAGCGTGCTCACGGAGTCATAAGTTCCCTCGTAGTTCAGCAGTATGTAAGGATGCGTGTCAAAGGTACCCCACTGGTAGCCGCCGCTCCGTTTGTCATCGGTCGGATAGACGTCGATCCAGCCTTGGTCAAAAGCTCCCTTGAGGACGTTCTCATACGCGTCGCCCATCGGTTTCAGCCCGTCGAGCACCATCTGCTTGCCTTCCTCATACGGTATGTAACGTTCCTCGTATTCGACGACAGGGGTGTAAATGTCGTACATGTGAAGCTGGTCGACGCCGAGCAGCTTTTTCTTCACTTCCATATAACGGTGCAGGGGCGACAAGTTTTTGTTCACCGTATTGACCAACTCGTCATAGACCTGGACAGGGACGTTATTCGGCGTCAGCGCGCCTTCCAGAGCCGATCCGTATTTGTGCAATTCGGAGTTGATGTTGTTAGCCTGCACTTCGCCGCCGAGCGTTTTCGAAAAGGTGTCCTGAAACTTGGCCAGTGTACCGTAGTAAGCTTCGAAAGCCGCTTTGCGGACGTCCCGGTTTTTGCTTTCCATGTAAGTGATAAAGTTGGAGCGCGTAAGCTGGACTTCCTTGCCGTTCTCGTCCTTGATCGTCGGAAATTTGATATCTTTGATGAGCATGGAGAAGGTGTCTTCCGGATTGCTGGAGAGGGGGGAGGTTTTGGCTAACGCTTCTTCCATTTCCTTGGAAAGAGTATGCGCTTTCGTGCGGACCTTATCTTCGACAAAATGTTTGAACGGCTTCAGTTCGGGGGCGCTCAGCAGCGCTGCGAGCTGGTCGTCCGGAATTTGGTTCAGCTCCACGGTGAACCAGGCCAGTTTCGAAGCCGTATCGGAGCTAAGCTTGTCAGCGCCGTCGGAGAGCGTCTGCATGTCCGGATTGCCGGAGTTAACATCCAGGCTCAGGTGTGCGAACACATACGTTTTGTCGAAGAGGCGGTTCAGTTCGGTGTAATCGTCCAGAGCCGATTTCAGCACGGAAGCGGAGGATCCCAGCTTGTTTTGATACTTGGCAGTGAAAGCCTCCGCCAAATCGCGGACTTTTTTCACATCGGCGTCCCAGGCTGCTTTGCCGGCATAGATGTCTTCCGTTTTCCACTTATAGGCCGACGGAATGTCGGCGCGCGTCGGATAGGACGGTTTGCTCTCCGATTGCTGCCCAGCCGCTGCGAGCACGTACCCCGTGTTCAATGGTATGAACGGGGCGGACAGGGCGGATACGGTCAGGGTGACGCCGGTCAGAGTGATCAGCCATTTCTTTTTCATGTGCGATAGCTCCTCTCATGTTTACAATTTTTTCAATCTAAATAAAACTATCATACAACAGTCTCACAAAAACGAATAGTATAAAAATACAAAATTCCCTTGTTAAACCAGAAATTTTTTTTACTATATACACGATGAATAGATAAAAGATTACATAATAATTATTATGTCGATAAATTGATATCAGAATATTCGCGATAGTATGGCTTGCGAAATACGGGAGTTTCATAGCAGTATCCCAATTGGCGGCATAAGACCAAACAACCGATCCTATATGAGGCTCGGTTGTTTGCGTTTGGAGCATATGAAGGGAAAGGCCGCATGAACGCTTTGAAGCACAGTGTATAAGGGAGGAATCCGTTCAGTTGCCGCGAATTTGACTCCACATAGTCACCATGTCGATCCAGCCGCGATGCTCGGCAATTTTGCCGTCCGCAACGCGATATCTGCGGTACAGAGTGACATCAATCGTATTGCCCGTAGGCGCAGTACCAAAGAATATGCCTTGATGCGTGCCTTTTACTGTCATTCTGACGAGCACCGTATCCCCTTGGCCGATGATCTCTTCGACAGTGTAGCTTTTATCGGGAAATGCCTCCAAGATTGTTGCGGCAAATTTTTTGAGGCCTTCTTTGGAATGGTAAGAAAGCTCTTGATAATCGGCTGACAGATAACGATCCACGCAATCCAATTCATTTTGGTTCCAAAATGCTTTTATAAATTCATTTACCGTTTCCACATTTCTCTGTTCCGTCGTTTTCATGTCCGCCATCTCCTTATAGGTTTATTTGCAATTATTGAGCCTGGATTTGAGGCAAAAGTGTGCCTGTATCGAACCAGCCGAGGTGTTCGGCGATTTTCCCATCGATGACGCGGAATTCGCGGAATTGAGTTGCCTTCACGGTTTTGCCTGTAGGTGCATTTCCCGCAAAATGACCTGAATGCACAGCCGTCATGAGGATTCTTGCGATGACTTTTTCTTCTTGGGCCAGAATTTCATCCACGGTATACTGACGATCCGTAAATGCCTCCAGGAATTGCTTGACAAAGAACTGATCCGTCCTTTCCAGAATGTTTTGATTCGCAATATCCTCGATAAATGCGGTCACTGCTTCTGCATTTTTTTGTTCTATCGGTTTCATAAAAAACATCTCCTTAAGTAAGGTTTAGTAAAGCCCGTTCTACTGAAGCAAATTTACCCACGAACAGGCATAATGGGATACTGGGATGAAGATGATCGCTATTCCAACGTCATTACGTTACCAAAAGGTAACATGTTGGCGAAAAAAAAGAGACTGCGTTGTTAATTTGATGCCGCGGCGGTTGTCACAAGCTTCCGGGTCAGCTCCACGAAAGTTTGGACTGCACCCTGAACTCTGTCTCTCATACCCTCGTCTAAAGGAGCGCCATCCGGACCAAATTCATTCGAACCATACCCGATAGAAATCCACTCTGAACAGCTAACCCCGTGCAAATTGCGTACAATAGTCTGCAGGTGGGTCAGCGAGCTTACTCCGAGCGGGCCGCCGGCGGAGCTCACCGAGAGCACAGGCTTGCCTGCAACTTGCTTGGCGTTTACATAGTCCAAAGCGTTTTTGAGTGCGCCGGATATGGAGCCGTGATATTCCGGAGTCGCTAGAATCAAACCGTCGCCGGCTGCGATTGCTTCCAGCATTCGCTGGACGTTCGGGTGGAAATCCCAGTTGTCCGGCGAAAAGAGCGGCAGCGGCAGCGCCGATAAATCAACGAAATGGACCGCAATATGCTGGGCTTTCAAAAGACTTTCCATGTACCGGAGAAGGTTGGTACTGCTTGCGTTTGCGCGGTTACTGCCTGCGATCAAAGTTACTTTCATCTTCAACATCACCTTTCATTTTCAAATGGTTGGTTGTGGTTAGAGGGAGGGATTTACATGCCGCCGGCTGACAAACAAATCCGTTTGTGATAATATGTGACTGTAAGGTCACTATTGATATTTTCATCATACGTTACTATATGGTAACATGTCAAGTGACTTCATTCCATTTTTTTCTGAATGTCAAAAAGGAGGTGCTCCGATTGGATAATGACATATTCAAAGCGCTTGCCGATCCCAGTCGCCGTACGCTTCTGGATATGCTTCACGCCTCGGATGGACGAACGCTAAACGATCTCTGCGCCCCGCTCGACATGTCCAGGTTTGGCGTCATGAAGCATTTGAATATATTGGAGGAAGCCGGGCTCATTACCACGAGAAAAGCAGGCCGGGAAAAGCTGCATTATTTGAATGCCGTACCCATACGCCAAATTTACGACCGGTGGGTAAGCAAATACGCCGAACCCTGGGCGATCGAATTAACATCTCTACAAAACGAATTGGAGCGTGAAACGAACATGAACAACAAACCCCGTCATGTCAACCGGATTGCGATAAAAGCGAAGCCTGAGCAGGTATGGAAAGCGATAACGGATCCGGACAAAACGTCGAAGTTTTGGTTCAACTGCGCCATCCGGTCCAACTGGGAAGTCGATTCTCCCTTCGAATTATGGAACGGGGATGAAAAGAAGGCGGAAGGGACCATTCTTGAGATGGATCCTCCGAACAAGCTCGTTATGGGTTGGCGGTTCATCTCGTTTCCGGGTACGGAAAACGATACTCCGTCGCGCATTACATGGGAGATCGGATCGCATGCCGAGCTCCAGGGCGTAACCCTCGTAACCGTCGTGCATGATGAATTCGAGCAGGCTGCAGCTACGGCGCGGATTCTTGAAAACGGTCTGCCGATTGTGCTTTCGGGTTTGAAAACGCTGCTTGAAACCGGGGGGATGCTCGTTACTTGAATAATTCGTTTCTGAATCTGACCATCGTCAGTTTGGAAAAATCCCCACAGAAAAAGCGCCGGCTCACGATGTTATCATGAAACCGGCGCTTATTCGATCGATTCCACATATACGATCAAATGGAGTCTCTGTTAGGAAGCCCCGTTGGGCACCGCGGGACTCCGGCTGGTTGCTACGCGTGTCAATTGCGACGAGCCGTTCGCTCTATGCCGTCAGCGGTTACTTTGTACAGTTGGTGCGGCAGGTCGTGTCCCATGCCGTCAACCAACATTAGCTCGGCGCCCGGGATGGCAGAAGCCGTGTCCTCGCCACACGCCGGGACGAACAGGGGATCGTCCACCCCATGAATGACAAGTGCTGGTACTTTTATGGTCGCCAGCCGCGGACGACGGTCACCGGAGACAGCGATCGCAGCAATTTGTCGTCCGACACTGCCTGGATCGTAGGCTCGCTGGACTTCCTCCAGAATGAGCGCCCGATAAGCGTCTTCTTCAAACGGATAGCCAGTGCCGGCGATGCGTTTGGCAAAAGAGAGGCTGTGCGCCAAAAATCCTGCTTCATCCTCAAAGGGGTTCGGCGCCGGTTTAGTCATCATCGCCATGACATCCGGGGAAGCTTGCGGAAGGGTGGGATTACCGGAACTGGACATAATGGAGGTGAGTGATAAAACCCGTTCAGGGTACTCACTGGCTGCAATCTGGGCGATCATTCCGCCCATCGACCTGCCAACGACATGTGCCCGGTCAATTGAAAGGGCGTCGAGCAGTCCGATAGCGTCGCCTGCCATGTCATCGAGAGTGTAAGGGATGTCCGGTCGCTGTCCTGACATGAGAGCAGTCGCCAGTGCGTCAAAATCCAGCGCCCGATAATGGCTAAAGTGTGTCGAGCAACCTGCGTCGCGATTGTCAAAGCGGATTACGCGAAAGCCCCGCGCTGCTAATATCCGACAAAACGGAACCGTCCATCGAATCATCTGGGTTCCAAGCCCGGCGATTAGGATAATAGCCTCGTCATTTTCGTTACCGAAACTGTCATAGGCCAAATCAACGCCGTTGACTTTCAGAATGTTCATGATCATGTTCTCCTCCAATTCATTAATTCGGTATCGGAAGTTCTGCCATTGGCAGAAGGCGGGAATCTTCGATCGCTGCAGTCCGATGCCCGATACCGGCCAGGTAGTCTTGATGACTTGAAAAAGCAAGAAACGACTGCGCGCTGCTCTGGCGGACCAGCATGACAAGATCCCATCTTTCGTCTTCGGGTCCGATAAGAAACTCTCCGCCATCGCCAAGAAACATGATTTCACCTCCGCTTTCACGGAGAAATGGGAGGGTGTGCTCAATATAGCGGTTGAAAGCTTCGGCACCGCTGATTGGGTCCTCCGGTGTTAGTTCAGGATTGGCTGTGTAATCGGCAATATCACGAAAACGCAGCAGGTTCAACATGACGATGCTGCCCTCAATGCCTCGCTGCATGAACCTCATGCCAGCGCGTTGCGATGGTTCGATGTAACGAATAGATCCAAACTCCGTCATAGCGGCTCCTTTCGTAGTTCCTTTTTTCATTCCAAATCTCCACATGCTTTCATTCATAGGTTCCCTTCAGGGAATGCATTAGCGGCTAATCTTTTGACATGGTTTCTGATATCAGGTGCCCAGTCATCGATGAAGTGGTAAAAACGATCCAAATCACCAGCATACAGTGCCCGCAGAGCTTCTTCGTATTGATGGAAGTTCCCGGCCATAGCTGTCATAAAGTGATATGTTGCTTCTTGTGACTCTCGGATATTGCTCTGTTTTTCTCCAGCACGGCGAGCCTCATCAATGAGTTTTCGTAATGTTACCGACGCACCTCCAGGTTGACTCTTGAGCCATTCCCATTGCCGTGGCAATAACGTAACCTCACCGGATACAACCCCCAGCTTGGGTCGACCGACCCGCCGTGTAGGCTGGTGATTCACTTCCGTACCGGGTAAGTCACCAAACTGTTCTCCTAATCGTTTGAGCACATCATCTGTCTTCCCACGAAAATCAACATCTACTGGCTTCCCCGTGGAATCGTCAAATATAAGCAGCTGTGTGAGGTCTCTGTCATCCAGAGCATCCTTCACTGTAGTAACAACATGCTGTAACGAACCACTGGCGACGACTCCCACACCCAAAAATGCCGTGCAGTAAAAGCGCGTTAGGGCATTACTCATGCTGACCTCCTCTCTGATTGCCTCACCAATTATACCCGGATAAAAATAAAAAATCAATATTACCCGGGTAAAATGTATTTTCTCGTTCGTTATGGAGGGAATACATGCAAAAAACGCGGCCTAAGAGGAACCGCGCTGTTGAGGGCTAGTGTTTGTTTTATGTTGTACATGCTGTGTTTTGTCGCAAAACTTCTCGTTCTGTATCGTCCCGATTCTGGTATGACGGACGCCTTCCCGAATCTTCAGCCTGTGCTTGCGAGACCGATTAACTGGGAACTGATCCGACAGCAGTACGATCAGATGATGAAGTACGCCACCGCACTACGGCTCGGTACCGCAGAGACAGAAGCCATCTTGAAACGGTTTACCCGGATTAATTTGAAGCATCCAACTTATCAAGCATTAGGAGAACTCGATCCTTATGGCACATTCCGCCTCAACATGAGCGAACGATTATCCTTGGAAGGGGAACTAGCGTGACGGAAAAACGTACATCGTCCAAAAAGAAGGCTCGGGAACCGGCAAAGTATTTGCGCGGCGAGCGGCCAGACTACGCGTACTTGAAAAGCTTATTCCAGCACTTGAGAGCGGAGCTTGAAATCGAGGTTCCCAAGGCATCCGCGTCAGCGAACTAATCAATATTAGACTGACAGATATTGATTGTGATTACTGTCAGGTTCGCATTAATAACGGAAAAGGCGGAAAGGATCGTATCGTTCCGTTTCCTCAGTCATTTAAAGAATACTGATCGGGGGGGACGAAAGATTTTGGCCAAATATTCGGAAGAAGCCGGTCTTGTTCAAAATCTGACGCCGCATAAGATGCGACATTTCCTGTTGGCCTGATCAGGTTAAATCCCTTCGTCAGTCTAATTTCGGTCACGGATTCCAAATTGCGACAAAAATAGTGTTTTTTAGAGAAAGGAATTTTGAATAAAATAATAGAATTTAATAATATTTGGAATATTTATGCAAAACAGCCGAGGATCATGTTGAAAAGGAGGGGTGTGCAAAAATATGGGACCAATGCATCACTGTCAATGAACAGAAAACCTGCAAACATACATCTTTTTGCTGCTTCATACGCTTGTTTCGGATTATTCCTGCAAATGCGCAGGCTTTTCTGCGGGTACATAGGGTTCGGCCTGCTCATGAGGGATAATTCCTGTACTTTTGCAGGTTTTTCCCCGAAACGTACCGATCCTATCGAAAAAGCCTGCACTTTCGCAGGTTTTGCACGCTGCCGAGCCGTTATACGAACAAATGCGCCGTCTTTGGCGGCAAAACAAAACGAAACATTTTGCTTCGTTCCCATATTGAAATTGTAATAATTTGGGTTCCCGAAAGGAGTGTACGTACAAAGTGAGGGAGCAGATCGGACAGCTTGAAAATCAGGATCAAGATGCGGCGACTGCGTATTGGAAGGGCTATTTAGCCGGCTACGAAGAGCAAACGCTGGTGCCGTCCGGCAAGCCGCATGGCAAAGTCAACGGCTATGAAGCCAACACGCTTTATTACCGTGTGAACGAAACGCTTGGCAAAGGGATCGGACGGGTCGCAGAACAGCACCATGTAGCGGTCATTGCGCTGATGCAAACAGCGTGGGGCCTGCTGCTGCAGCGATACAACAATAGCAATGACGTTGTATTCGGCAGCATTGTGCGGGTGCGGCCAACAAACATCCCGTACACGGGACAAGTCAGCGGAATGTCCGACAATGGCAGCACGATACCGGTGCGGATTCAGTGTGAAGGGGAAACGAGCTTTGCCGATGTCATGCAGAGAAAGCACGAGCGGAGCCTCACTTCACACGCTTACAGTAATGACATTCAGCATGCAGCGGGGCAGAAGCAGCATTTGATCGGCCATCTGATGATCTTTGAAAACGATCCGATTGAACGGCCGGTCAGGCAAGCCAGCGAGGCAGAAGCAAAGGCAGAAGCAGAAACAGGCCGCTTGCTTAAGGAGCCGGCGCTCTATGACTTCATCATTCGCATACTGCCCGCTAAAGAGATTGAGGTCAGCTTCTGCTACAACACGCTCATGTACGACGCGGAGTGGATAGAGCGGATTTACGGGCACCTGGTGCATATGCTGGAGCGGGTGGTGACGGATCCGGGCATAAAAGTGTGCGATCTGGAAGTTGTGACGGAGATTGAGAAAGCGCAAATCTTCGGGCCGTTTAACGACACGGCGATGGATTCGCCGCATCGGCAAACGATTCACAGCCTGCTTGAGCAGCAGGCCGAGCGAACGCCGGACCGGCCGGCGCTGTATGTTGAAGGGCAGACGCTGACGTACCGGGAACTCAACGAGCGGGCGAACCGTCTGGCGCGGACGCTGCGTGAACTTGGCGTCGGCAAAGATACGCTTGTCGGCCTGATGGCGGAGCGTTCTCTGCCTGTGTACGCAGCCATATTTGCCATTTTAAAGGCAGGCGGAGCCTATGTGCCGATCGATCCGGAAGTTCCGGAAGGCAGGATCAAGTACATGCTGGAAGATTCCGGCGCGAAGCTGCTGCTAGCCCGGAAACGCTTGAACGCAGAGCTGCAGTCGAAAGCCGCAATCCTTGATCTGGATAACGAGACGGTTTACGACGTCGACGGCTCGAACTTGGACCCGGCGGCGGCAAATGCGGACGATCTGGCGTACATCATCTATACGTCAGGGACGACCGGCGAGCCGAAGGGAGTGATGGTGGAGCATCGCGGCCTCACGAACCTGATGGTATATTTCGACCGGGAGTTGAAGCTGACCCCGGCGGATCGTGTGCTGCAGTTTGCGAGCCTTTCGTTCGATGCGGCATATTGGGAAATTTATGCGGCGATTTTTTGCGGCGCGACGTTGTATGTTCCGGCTTCAGCGACAATATTGAACTACCAATTGCTCGAGTCCTATTTGGCGGACCACAGCATTACGATGGCGACGCTGCCGCCGGCGTATGCGATTTATTTGGAGCCGGATCATATGCCGAACCTGCGAATTTTGTTTACGGCCGGCTCGGCCGCGTCGCTGAAATTGGTGGAAAAGTGGAAGGACAAAGTGAAGTACTACAACGGGTACGGCCCGACGGAAAACTCGATCGCAACGGCAGTCTGGGCGGCCTCCGGCGACCCGCAAGAGGATCGGCCAGTGTCGATCGGCCGTCCCGTTCCGAACCATCGCGTCTATATAACCGACGCGTTTGGCCATCTGGCGCCGGTGGGCGTGCCCGGCGAGCTATGCGCAGCAGGCCTCGGGCTGGCGCGGGGCTACCTCAATCGTCTGGAGCTAACAGCGGCGAAATTTGTGACAAGCCGCTTCGGCGGAGAGCGGATTTACCGGACGGGAGATTTGGCAAGATGGCTGCCGGACGGCAAAATCGAGTATTTGGGTCGAATCGATCACCAGGTGAAAATTCGCAGCTACCGGATCGAACCGGGCGAAGTGGAAGCGCAGCTGCTGCAGGTCGACGGCGTGAAGGAAGCCGTGGCAATGGCCAATGCGGACGAATTCGGCCTGCATCAGCTGTGGGCGTACTTCGTGGCGGATCGGGAGCTGCATGCAAACGAGCTGCGAATTTCCTTGTCCGAGACGCTGCCGAACTATATGATCCCGGCTCGATTCGTCCAGTTGGAGCAGATGCCGCTTACGCCGAACGGCAAAATTGACCGCAAAATGTTGTCGGAGCTTCACTCTCCCGTTTCGCTGCCGCAAGAAAACGGTCTGACCGAAACGGAACGGCGGATCGCGGATTTATGGAAAGAAGTGACCGGCAGACACGATATTTTGCCGGATGTCGGCTTTTTTGAAGCCGGCGGGGATTCGATAGGGATGTTCCGGCTTCATTATTTGATCCGCCAGCACGTTCATGAATCCGTGACCATGACGGATTTGTTCCGGTTTCCCACGATCAGGTCGCTGGCTCGCTACTTGAATGCAGAGCTTTTGGGAGAGGAGGCTAGCCAAAAATCATCCGTAAACATCCATCATCGAAGGGAAGAAATGATGCGGCAAAAGAACCTTAGAACGAAAGGAAGGTAAATGATCATGACAACCAATCAGGAGGATACGAATTACCGGGGCGTTGCGGTGATCGGGATGGCCGGAAGATTTCCCGGAGCGTCGGACCTCAAGAGCTATTGGAACAATTTGCGAAACGGAACGGAATCGATTACTTTTTTCAAGGAGCCGGAGCCGAGTCGGGTCAACGCCGCCGGGATCGTCGCGGATTATGCCGATTTCGATGCGGACTTTTTCGGGATGACGCCCCGGGAAGCCGAGATTACCGACCCGCAGCAGCGCATTTTTTTGGAATGCGCATACGAAGCTCTGGAATCCGCAGGCTACCGGCCGGCATCCGTTCCTGCCCGGGTAGGCGTCTATGCCGGATGCAGCCAATCGGAGTACATTCATCATGTTATGAGCGATGGAAATCTGGTCGAGCATCTTGGACAATTTCCGATCATGCTTGGGAATTCGACCGAATTTTTTGCCACTCGGGTTTCCTATAAATTAAATTTGAACGGCCCCAGCGTTACGGTGCAAACGGCTTGCTCCAGTTCCCTTGTAGCTGTCCACATGGCTTGTCAGGCGCTGCTTACTTATGAGTGCGATATGGCGCTTGCAGGAGGTTTGTCGATTCGGGCGGAGCAGACAGAGGGCACCTATTACCAGGAAGGCGGCATTCATTCTCCGGACGGTCATTGCCGGGCTTTCGACGCGGCTGCGGAAGGAACGGTCATCGGCAACGGCGGCGGTGTCGTGCTGCTAAAGCGGCTGGCGGATGCGGTGAAAGAGGGCGATCCTATCCTCGCTGTCATTCTGGGAAGTGCCGTCAACAATGACGGCGGCGATAAAATCGGTTTCACGGCACCGAGCGTGACAAGACAAGCCGAAGTGATCATGGATGCGCTTGCCGTCTCCGACATCGACCCGGAAACGATCGGTTATGTGGAAGCCCACGGCACGGGAACGCCGCTCGGAGACCCGATTGAAGTGGCCGCCTTGACCGATGCCTACCGCGCCTACACAAAGAAAAAACAATATTGTGCGCTCGGGTCCGTCAAAACGAATATCGGCCATCTCGACAGCGGCGCAGGAATTGCCGGATTGATCAAAGCCGTGCTGTCCGTCCAGCATGGACTAATCCCGCCGAATGTACATTATACGATGCCGAATCCGAAAATCGATTTCGACGATAGTCCGTTTTTCGTTAATAGCGAACTCTCCGCATGGCCTCTAAAAGAACACCCGCGCCGCGCCGGTGTAAGCTCTTTCGGCATCGGGGGAACGAACGCTCATGTCATTGTTGAAGAGGCGCCCCTTGCCGCGGCTTCAAGGCATGCGGAACTTCCCGGCGAGCGGACGGGTGCTCCGCAGCTTCTCGCCATCTCCGCCAAATCCGCAGTCTCATTGAAACGGAATACGGTAAACCTCATGGACTACCTTCAATCCGCT
The DNA here is from genome assembly GCF_056120505.1 of Paenibacillus sp. sgz302164. Classification (NCBI taxonomy): domain Bacteria; kingdom Bacillati; phylum Bacillota; class Bacilli; order Caryophanales; family Paenibacillaceae; genus Paenibacillus; species Paenibacillus sp. sgz302164. Next base: position 318,357 of record NZ_JBVYOL010000004.1, read on the forward strand.
CCTGAAGCATCCTTATCCGATATCGCGTATACGCTTGCTCGCAAAGAGCCTTTTGCTCTCCGTTTGGCGGTGTCCGCCAATACGGCGGAAGAGGCGGTTCGTCATTTTGAAGAGGCGCTGCACGAGCCGTTCCCGGATCCCGCTTCTTCTCAGCCGCCGGCGGTTTTCTTCATGTTTTCGGGGCAAGGGTCGCAGTATGTAAATATGGGAAAAATGTTGTACGATCAGGAGGTTCCGAACGGAAAAGCGCAAGTTTTTCGGGAAACGGTCGATCGATGCGCCGAGCTCCTGGAGCCTCAGCTTGGCTTGGATCTCCGGCAGCTGCTCTATCCCGCGGACGGCGGCAAGCCGGAAGAAGCAAGCGCCAGCCTGAGCCGGACAGCGATGGCACAACCCGCATTGTTCGTCACCGAGTATGCGATGGCGAAGCAGATGGAGGCTTGGGGCGTTCGTCCGCAGGCGATGATCGGCCACAGCGTCGGCGAGTATGTGGCGGCATGCCTGGCTGGAGTCCTGTCGCTTGAGGACGCTTTGCACCTTGTCGCAGTGCGGGGAATGCTCATGCAAGAGATGCCCCCCGGAGCCATGCTGGCAGTGAGTCTGCCCGAAGCGGAACTGCGCGCGAGCTTGGCGGATCATGCATGGAATCTTGACGTTGCAGCCGTGAACAGTCCCGGTTCCTGCGTCGTTTCAGGCTCGTTTGAAGACATCGAAGCGTTCGAAAAAGCGTTAGCGTTGAAAACCATATCAAGCAAAAAGTTGGTCACCTCCAACGCTTATCACTCTGCCATGATGGAGCCGATGCTGGCCCGCTTCGAGGCTGTTGTGCGCCGCATCCGCCTGCGCGAGCCGCTGATTCCGTATGTATCCAATGTTAGCGGAACTTGGATTACGGCCGAGCAAGCAAAAGACCCGCTATACTGGGTGAATCATATTCGGAAAACCGTCCGTTTCAGCGACGGAATCGACCTGATGCTTCAACAAAAAGGCGCTGCCGTTTTTGTGGAGGCAGGTCCGGGTCAGGCGCTGACTACGCTGGTCAGGCAGCATTTCGCCTCCGGGCGGCTGTCTCGAATGGCTGCGGTCAATACGCTGCCGACCGCGGGATCGGATTCGTGCGCCTTTGCCAGCGCACTGCGGGCAATGGGTGAGCTGTGGCGGCATGGAGCCCAGATCGATATGACTTTGCTGTATGGCGGGCTCTCTCATCGGGTTATCCCGCTTCCTACTTATGCCTTCGACCGCAAAACGCTGCTGGCAAACGACATGCGGGATCATTCCTCATCCAGGACTTCCGTATCGCAGGAAGCCGGGACACATTCGGCGGGCTGGTTTTACGCTCCGATGTGGAAGCAGTCCGTCATTCCTTCCTTGCCCGAACGGCCGCAAAATCATAACGGCAGCCTCCATACCTATCTATTGTTTCACGATCTTCAAGGCATTGCCGAGCAATTCCGGCTGCATCTTAAGGCAGAAGGGCATACGGTGATCACCGTGCTGCAGGGAGATACGTATAGGCGAATCGAAGATGACATGTTTGCCATAGATCCCAAGGACCGTCTTGCTTACGAGAAGCTCTTTGCGGAACTGTCATCCGAAGGGAAACTCCCGCGGAAGCTGATTCATTTTTGGAATCTGGATGTACGGGAAGCCGGCAGCGGCGAGTGGGATGCGGAGCAATTTGAAACCGCCCAGCAGATGGGGCTCTACAGTTTGATGCATATCGTACAAGGAATCGGCATGGCGGCAGCCGCAGAACCGATCGAAATCATCGTTTTAACCGGCAACCTGTACAGCGTCGCCCATGAGCAAATACGGATGCCCGAACGGGCTGCGGTGCTCGGCATTTTGCGCGTAATCCCGCTGGAATACGGACAGCTCAACACGCGGATCATCGATGTGGACCAGAGCGACCTCAGTCCTGCGCGCAGCAAACGGCTGATCGAGCGGCTGTCGCGTGAAATCGCGCACGAATCGTCCGAATTCAACGTGGTCTACCGCGGAAACAGCCGATTTGTTCAAGGGATTGAAAGCATAGCCCTTCCGCAAAGCGATGCATCACCGCAGATGTTCCATGAGGAAGGCGTCTATGTGATCGCAGGGGCAACGAGCGGCCTTGGCCTGAGCATGTGCGAGGCATTGATGCAGTCGACGAATGCGGCTTTTATCGTTATGGGGGAAATCGAAGCAGAGACACCGGTCGCGTTCAGGCGGATTCGCGAGATGGAACGGCATGGCCGCTCCAAGCTGCGATACATAGGCGTGGATTGGTGCAACGAAGCCGCCCTAAAAGAGCGGATCCGGCAGGAAGAGCAAACTTTGGGCTCAATTAGAGGCGTGCTGTTCATTCCCGACGTTGTTGAACCGGGTCTCATTCAATTGCAAAACAGAGAAACGTCAGGCCGTCTTCTCCTTCCGCCGGCGATGAGCCTGTTTCGTTTGGCGTCCATCTTGCCGGAGCGGCGGAATCTCGATTGGGTGCTGCTGTTTTCGAGCGGAATGTCGCTTACGGGCGGGGTTGGCCAGATGAATGGGTGTGCGGCGAATCAACTGACGGATTTGTTCGCGACCTATTTGACCCAACAAGGGGTACAAGCCGCCTCGATTAATTGGAACATGTGGCAAGAGGACGGCTGGCTCGAAAAACAGGGGAATTTGCCTGATATATTCAAGGAACAGCTTCAACGGATGCTTCAGGAACATGGCTTTTCCATAGCGGAAGGCATCGATGCCGTGAAACAAATCGCAGCGGGAGATTTCAGTCAAGTGATTGTGTCCAAGCAAAATGTAACGGACATCCGGCAGGAATGGTTGGCATCTCCGTCGGGTATGCCTCAAGCTGCCGGGACGGAGAGCGGCGCTGAATATGCGGCGCCCCGCACCGAAACGGAAAAGAAGATTGCGGACATTTGGGAAACATTGTTCGGTCTGACGAACATCGGCATCCGGCAAAGCTTCTTTGATTTGGGAGGCAACTCTCTTGTCTCCATTCAACTGGTCGCGCGTCTTCGTCAAACATTTCACGGTGACATTCCGATGGATGTCCTCTTCGAAGCGCCGACGATAGAACAGCTCGCACAATCCATTGAAGCCAGGCAGGTGAGTCAAGAGGAGCTGGATGAATTTGAACGGTTGCTGAGCGAAGTTGAGGAGCTGCACCCCGATGAGCTGATCCAACTTCTCGGCAGCAATGCATAACAGAGAGGAGAAATCCGGGATGAGCGAACTGCGGCAAAGGCTGGAAGCCTTGACCCCTCAGCAGCGAAAACTGCTGGAACAGCGGATGAAGATTCAGGGAAAAGAGCTTGAAACGTTTTTGGCTACGGACAATGCCAATGCCGATCAGGCAAACGAACGGGTATCGCAATCGGCAGACCATGCGGTTCCTTTTGTACCGAAGCGCCGCAGAGAAGGAGCAACGATGGATTTCAGCATTTTCTTTTTCTCCGGCGACGGCTCGACGGTAGAACCGGACAAATACGGCATGCTGATGGAATGCGCCAAGTTTGCGGACCGGCACGGCTTCCCGGCGGTGTGGACGCCTGAGCGGCATTTCGAGGATTTCGGGGGATTGTACCCGAATCCGTCCGTTCTTAGCGCCGCTCTGGCAGCAGTGACCGAACGGATCGAGTTGAGGGCGGGAAGCGTCGTGCTTCCGCTGCATCATCCGATCAGATTTGCGGAGGAGTGGTCGGTTGTAGACAACTTGTCCAACGGGCGTGCAGCGGTTTCCTTCGCATCCGGCTGGCACCCGGCCGATTTTTTGCTTGCCCCCGTACAATCGCCCGACTATTACGAGCAGCGTAAAGATGAAATGTTCCGGTCGATTCGAACGGTACAAGCTTTGTGGAGAGGAGACGCCGCTCCGTTTACGGACATGTTCGGAACCATCCGGGAAATTCGAACCCTGCCTCGCCCGATCCAAAAGGAGCTGACGATATGGATTGCCACCAACGGAAGCGAGGAATCTTATCGGCACGCGGCTGAAATAGGAGCTAACATTTTAACGGGATTTATGGGCAATAACTTTGGGGAGCTGGAGGAAAAAATTGCGAAATACCGCGAGATGCTTGCAGCGAACGGATACGATCCCGGCTCCCGTAAAGTGGCGGTGATGCTGCATACTTGCCTCGGTGAAAGCAACGAGGAAGTGCGGCGGCTGGTGGAACAACCGTTAAAGGAATATTTGAAGACGTTTTTGCGGCAGCAAAAGAACATCTCGGCATTGTACGATACGATGACTGCTGCGGATCTGGATGCCATCGTCAAGCAAGCGTTCGAATCTTATTTTCATTTCAGCGCGCTTCTTGGCACGAAGGAAAAGTGCGAGAATCTTTTGCGGATTTACAGGGATATGGATGTGCAGGAGATTGCCTGTCTGATGGACTTTGGCGTTAGCCGGGAAATCGTGATGAGGACGATGCAGCATATAACCGAGCTGCGGCAAACATTTGTTCAAACAAAGGAGCCGATGAGATGAAAAGCTTAACGGATCGCATTCATTTGTTAACGCCTGAACAGCGGGCTTTGCTCGAAAAGAAGCTGAAGGCGAGGCAGATGGATTCCATACTGAACAGTATGATAGGTTCTACCATTCCGAGAAGAAATCATACAGGGGCGAGTCCGTTGTCGTACGACCAGGAGCGGCTGTGGTTTATGAACCGGCTCCATCCGGATTCGTATACGTACAACGTTTACGGAGTAGGGCGAATAACCGGAACGATCCATTATGAATGGCTGGTGGAAGCGATCAATGCGGTTCTTGCCAGGCACGAAGGGTGGAGAACTATTTTCGATCCCGTGGAACCGCTGCAATATGTGATGCCTGAACTGCGTTTAACGGTGCCGATCGTGGACTTGCGGGAGACGCCGGAGCATTTGAAAGAATCCGTTGTGCAAAAGCTGATGAGAGAAGAAGTACAGCGCGTATTCGTTCTGGACGAAGGACCGCTGGTTCGTTTTAAGTTGTTCTACTTATCGGATACGGAAGCAAAGCTGGTATTGACGGTTCATCATATTGTGAACGATTTGATTACGCTTTCGATATTTTTCGAAGAAATGGCTGTTCATTATTCGGCTTATGTGAGAGGAGAACGCGTCAGCCTTCCAGAACCGCCGATTCAATATGCGGATTATGCGGAATGGCAGCGGAAAGATTTGCAAGGAACGAAGAAAGAAAAGCTGCTGCAGTTTTGGAAAGAACAACTGAAGGACTGCTCGTACATTTTGGACATTCAAACGGACTATCCGAGACCTCCGGCCATGAACTATCTGGGAGAGCGGGTGTTCATTCATACGCCAACCGAAGTGTTCGATCGTCTGAAGGCGATTGCTCAGCAAGAACAGGCGACTAACTTTATGATCATTTTGACCGCATTTTACATCCTGTTATACCGTTATACGGGACAGTCCGATCTTTTGGTCGGAACCCCTATTGCGAACCGCAATCTTCCCGAGCTGGAAAGAGTGATGGGCTATTTTTTGACCATGGGAACGCTTCGCGCCAACATGTCCGACGACATGACGGTCATGGAATTGCTGCATCAGGTGAGGGAAACGCTGAAGGAAGTTTTCAATCATCAGGAGCTGCCTGTCGGATTGCTGCTTGACGAGCTGCGCATTCCCCATGACCCCAGCCGCAATCCGCTGGTGCAAGCCGTTTTCGTGTATGTCGATACGCCGAATGAAAAAACCGGCACATCCGCTATCGCGGGGATGGAGGTGGAGCAAGAGGATATCGATGGAGGAACCGCCAAGTACGATATTACGATTGGAGTTGCAGAAACTGCGAAAGGCTTGACCGGCTTTCTTGAATATCCGACAGAACTTTTTCGCCGTGATACGATGGAGCGTATGGCCGGCCATTGGTATCAATTGCTTGGCAGCATCGCGGAAAATCCCCATCAAACGCTGTCCGAGTTGACGATGTTGACAGATGAGGAGTACAGGCAAATCGCGGTCGAGTGGAACGCGGCAAGCGACCCTTGCGATTTGACAAACGCCTGCCTTCATCGCAAGTTTGAGGAACAAGCGGCACGGATGCCCGATCGGACGGCCATTCGCTTTGAAGGGGGCGAGCTGACGTACCGGGAATTAAACGAACGAGCCAATCGTCTTGCCCGAACGCTTCGGGCCAAAGGGACCGGCCCCGGGGAGAGGGTAGCGGTTATGGCGGAACGCTCCCTGGAAATGGTGATCGGCATTTACGCCATTCTGAAAGCCGGCGGCGCGTACGTGCCGATCGATCCGGAGTATCCGCAGGAGCGCATCCGTTTTATTTTGGAAGACTCCGGGGCGAGGCTGCTGCTGATCCAGGAGCGTTTGCAGGATCGCGCCGCCTTTGACGGTCAGCTGTTGAATCTGAACGATCCCGCATTGTTCGATCAGGAAGCGTCCGATCTGGAGCAGACAGCTGCGCCAAACGATGTTGCTTATTTGATTTATACGTCGGGATCGACCGGGAAACCGAAAGGCGTTATGGTCGAGCACCGATCTGTTGTTCACCTGTTAACCCGGATGGAGCGGGAATACCCGCTTTTGGCGGAGGATGCTATTCTCTTCAAAACGACGTATACGTTCGATGTTTCGGTGTCGGAGCTGTTCGGATGGTTTTTTGGCAATGGCAAGCTTGTTATTTTGCCGCAAGGTCAGGAGAAGGACCCGGTTTCTTTGCTCAAGGTGCTTGAGGAGGAGAACATCACGCATGTAAATTTCGTCCCTTCCATGTATAGTCCGGTTTTGAAAGTGCTGCAAATGACCGATTGTTCCAGATTCCGGGCGTTAAAGTACATTTTCTCTTGCGGTGAAGCTTTGCCTCCTGCATTGGCGGACGAACATCACAAGCTGCCATGGAATGTTAAATTGGAAAATATATACGGGCCTACCGAAACGACGGTATATGCAACACGGTACGCTACCGGAGCGGGACAAGGCACATCGGCTTCCGTTCCGATCGGCAAACCGTTTGACGGCTTGCAGGCATGGATCGTAGACCGTTCATTGCGATTGCAGCCGATCGGCGTGCCCGGCGAACTGTGCATCTCGGGAGAAGGGGTGGCCAGGGGCTATTTCAACCGGCCTGAGCTAACCGCCGAGAAGTTCGTTCTTTGTCCCTTTGCGCCAGGCAAGCGAATGTACCGAACGGGCGATCTGGCGCGATGGCTGCCGGACGGCAGTATCGAGTTTCTGGGACGGCTCGATCACCAGGTTAAAATTCGCGGGTACCGGATCGAGCTGGGCGAAGTGGAGGCGCAGCTTTTGAAGGTCGACGCTGTGCGGGAAGCGGCTGTGACGGCTTGCGAGGACGCCGCGGGACAAAAGCGGCTGTGCGCCTACTTCGTGGCGGATAAGGAGATCAGCGCAAGCGAGCTGAGAACCGCGTTGTCGCAGGCGCTGCCCAACTACATGGTGCCGGCCCACTTCATGCAGTTGGAGCGGATGCCGCTGGGTCCAAGCGGCAAAATCGACCGCAAAGCTTTGCCGGCGCCGGAAGCCAGCCACCGTCCCGAGACGCGGTATGCCGGTCCTCGTACGGTTTTGGAGCAGGCGCTTGTCTCCATCTGGCAAGAGGTTCTCGCCGCCCGAACGGTCGGGATTTACGACAGCTTTTTTGATTTGGGTGGAGACTCCATCAAAGCCATTCAGCTGTTCTCCAAGCTTTTCCATGCAGGATACAAGGTGGAGATGAAGGATCTGTTTCAAAACCCGACTATCGCTTCATTAAGCCCGTACGTTCAAACGGCCAGTCACATGGCGGAGCAGGGGGAAGTGACAGGGGAATGCGGGCTGACGCCCATCCAGCACTGGTTTTTGGAGCTTGGCCTGGCGGAGCCGCATCATTTCAATCAAACCGTCATGCTTTACCAACCGCACGGCTTTGATCAAACGGCGCTTCGGCAGACGTTTAGCAAGCTTGTCGAGCATCATGACGCTTTGCGATTGGTGCTGCGCCCCACCGGGAATGGATTGTCTTTATATAATCGCAGTATGAAAGAAACGGAAGAACTGCTGAGTCTGAGTATGTATGATTTCACTTCGGTCCAGGACTTTCAGGCAGAGGTTGAGGCGAAGACCCGCGAAATCCAAAGAAGCTTCGATCTGTCCGACGGCCCTTTCATAAAATCAGCTTTATTCCGCTGTCCGGATGGCGATCATTTGTTCATATGCATTCATCATCTGGCGGTAGATGGAACGTCTTGGCGCATTCTTTTGGCTCATTTTGCGATGGCTTACGAACAAGCGGCAAAAAATCTGCCCATCCGCCTGCCCGCCAAAACAAATTCGTTTCTCCGATGGACCGAAGCATTGGCCCAATATGCCAACAGTCCCGCAATCGAAAAAGAATGGCCTTATTGGCAGCAAATCGAACAAGCGGAAGTGCAGGCGCTGCCAAAAGATCATCCTGAAGAAACCGGGATGAAGGTTGCAGAAATCCGCACGGTGACGGCGATATTGCCGGAGCGGGAAACCGAGCAGCTGCTGAAACAGGCGCATCACGCTTACAATACGGAAATGCAGGATTTGCTGCTCGCCGCGCTCGGTATGGCTATGGGCGAGTGGACAGGCATGAAGCAGGTGCTCGTCGGCCTGGAAAGCCACGGCAGGAAACCGGTTCAACCGGATCTGGATGTTACGCTTACGGTAGGCTGGTTGACAAGTATGCATCCGTATTTGCTGCAAACCGGGTCGGATATGCCGATATCCCGGCAAATCATTAACGTGAAAGAAAGCAGGCGGCATATTCCGCATGAAGGAATCGGTTACGGGCTTTCCAGATATTTGGCAAAGGCAAAGCAGACGGATGCAGGCCGTTTTCAGACCGATCCGGAAATCGTCTTTTCCTATTCGGGCCAAATGGAGCTGGAAAAAAACGAACTGTTGCAGCTATCGCCTCTATCCGGCGGCGAAAACATAAGCGGCAGTGCGAAGCTGAACCATCTGATCGGCATCCATTGTTTTGTCTCCGGCGATGTACTGAAGATTGCCGTCGATTTTAACGGCAAGGCTTACCGCCAAAGCACGATGGAGCTGTTCGCCGAACGAATCAAATCGAGTTTGCAGCAAATTATTGCCCATTGCATCGCTCAGAAGCGGACAGTGCTTACGCCAAGCGATGTACTTGTTAAGGGCATGGAGCTGGAAGACCTGGAACAGCTTGCAGCGAGCACGTCAGACATCGGGGAGATTGAACATGTTTTCGGGCTGACCTCCATGCAAAAAGGGATATTATTTCAATGTCTGCTGGTCCCCGAGTCCCGGGCGTATTTTCAACAAGCTACCTTTGATCTGCTTCAGGACCTTGATGTTCCACTTTTTCAAAAGAGCTTGAATTTGCTTATGCAGCGGCATCAGGCTCTGCGGACAAATCTGTATAATGGTTGGAAGGACGAGCATCTGCAAGTCGTATTCAAGAAGAAATCCTGCGAGTTCCACTACGAGGATTTGCGGGATCGGAGCCGGGCGGAGCAAATTGCTTATATGGAGGCATTCAGACAAAAAGATAAAGCGCGGGATTTTAACTTTTACCGGGATTCGTTCATGCGGGTTGCGATTTTGCAAACGGAGGACCAGGCTTACCGCTTTATCTGGAGCTTCCACCATATCGTCTTGGACGGCTGGTGTTTTCCCATGATGACGAACGAAGTGTTCGACAGCTATCGCGAGCTGGCGAGCGGCCGGCAGCCGGCCTTGCCTCCTGCGGCGCCCTACAGCGAATATATGGCCTGGCTGGAACGACAGGACGTTGAGGCGGCCGCGAATTATTGGACCGACTATTTGAAAGGGTTCCATTCCCGGACGATGCCGATGAAAGCGAACCCGCCGGGAACTGTGAAAGAGTATCAGGCCGAAAACCTGGTCTGCGCGCTGCAAACAGAACTGAGCGATTCGCTTCACGATACAGCCAAGCAGCATCAAGTCACCGTTCATTCATTGATCCAAACCGCTTGGGGCGTTCTGCTGCAAAATCATAACTTTTGCCGGGATGTCGTATTCGGCTCCGTCGTATCCGGAAGATCGGCGGAAGTCAAAGGAATCGATTCCATGCTCGGCATGTTTATCAATACGATTCCCGTACGCTTCGCCTGCGATGGGGACGAGCGCTTTAGCGATGCGATGAAGCGTACCCAGCAGCTCGCGCTGGCATCCGGCGAATTCGAAACGTACCCGCTTTACGAAATTCAGGCGAGAAGTGTTCCCAATCAACCGCTAATCACTCATATCATCAATTTCATCAATTTCCCTGCTTCGCAATGGGAAGGGATGAAGGGCGAGCAGCGCGAATGGAATTTCGACAACGCCCGTTTTAGCGAAGAGGTCAAATATGACTTTGTCCTGATCATTTCGCCTGCGCATTCATTGACCCTGGAGTATAACTACAATGCTGCGGTTTATGGTAAAGAAGCTGTAGAAACGTTGAACGATGCCTTCATTCAAATTTTGCAGCGAATTTCGGAAAATCCTCATATCCGCATCGATGATCTGCATCATCCGCATCGAAGCTCCTGGAGAAAGCAGGAGAAATTCTGGTTGGATAGATTGGCCGGCGAGTGGCCCGTATTGGATCTGCCGCTGGGTTATCCCCGGTCCGTCGCGCCTCTGGCAGAAAAGGGGAGGGATGCCGCCGAATTTATGATCGAGCCTTCATTGACAGAGGGACTCAGGATTTTGGCCGGGCAAAGCGGCAACACCGTGCACACGGTTCTTCTTGCTGCCTATACGATCCTGCTGTCTCAATATAGCGGACAATCGGACATTATAATCGGCATGCCTGTCGAAGCCGCGCCGTTCCCGGACCGCAAACCGGCGGTTCATCGGGAAAACACACGAGCGCTGCGCCATTTTCCGGAGGATCACAAACCGTTTTTTGCCTACTTGCAGGAGGTAAAAGAGTCGAATTTGAATGCTTCTTTGCATCAGGACATCCCTTTTGAAGTGCTTGCGGAAAAGCTTGGGGTCATTTCCGAAGAAAGCCTCATTCCGCTTATACAAGCCATGTTTGTGCGGCGGAAATATGAACAAATGAAGCCGCCATTTTCCTATGAAATCCATTCTGCAGCGCATAACCTCGCCGTGTGCGATCTTTGCCTATATGCGGTTGAAAAAGAAGAATATCTGTGCTGCCACCTCGAGTACAACGCGAAATTGTATAAGCCAACGACGATTGACCGCATGATGAAGGACTTTACAGCGCTGCTGCACATGCTCGTTGAAAATCCGCATTCCAAACTGGAAGAGTTTGATCTGTCAGACAACGCCGTGAATATGAGCCAGACCATCGATTTCCATTTCTAGCATCCAAACGCACATCGAAAGCCGCGCATCAGCTGCGGCTTTCTTTTTTGTTTCCGGAACCAGCGAAAGGTTCATATTTTGATAAGGTTCAGATGTTGAGATTTACAAGGGGGGGACGAAAAAATAGAATGGTAATAGATTCCAACTGACCTATTCGTAACCATCTTCAGGTCGATAGAGTTGGATGGATTGCTGAGAGGAAGGTGGAAAGATCGCGAAGCAGTGACATCACATCGGACAGCTGTCAGTCGGTATCAGTTCCGGTACGCCCAAAATAAAGGAGGAAATTCATGATGAAGCATTCTGTCGTTGTGCCCGTTAACCAGGACTATAACATTTTGAACTTGTTTACCGATTCTTTGATGAGAACCGTTGTTCCGGAAACCCAAATTATTTTTATTAATGACGGCTCCGGGCAAAATGTCCAGCAGCATCTGGAAAAACTGCAAAACGAAGCGCCGGCTTCCGTAAAGATTGAAATTATTCGCCATGACCATCCGAAGGGATGCGCCTATTCGATCAATGAAGCTTTGAGGATCGTTGAAGGTTCCTTCATTCATTTTCTGGATTCGGACATTATTTTGAACCGCAGCTGGCAGGACATGCTTGAGGAGACGTTGAACAGCAGCCCTTCGATCGGAATGGCCGGCGGTGTGCTGCTTTATCCTCAAACCGGCGGCATTCAACATTGCGGGATCACGTTTGCCGACACGATCGGACGTCACCTGTTCTTGAACGCCACTATAGAGGACATTCCGCGGGAAACTTTCCCGGTTCAGCTTGTCGTATTTGCGATGTTTTCGATGAAAAGGGAAGTCTATGAGAAAGTCGGGTTTCTGGACGAGAAGTTTTTCAACGGCTACGAGGATTTCGACTACCAAATGAGAGCGCGGGCAGCGGGCTACAGCACCGTCATTAATCCGGCCGTTCATGCCTATCATTGGGAGCGTAGCAGCGGCATTCACCGCAATTTCAACCGCAAAAACAACCTGGCCCGTTTCTGGAAAAAATGGGGTAATCACATTGAAACCGATCTGTGGGACTACACCTTTGCCAAATTGAAAGAACATGTTCTCGGAGCGGTCGGCCCCAGATCAAATATTGCTTATGTTGGCATCGATTTGGCTGAAGTGCGAAGCGATGCCGAGACGTTCTGGGAACAGCTGAGAGAAGCGAATCTGTTCGCCCTTTCCGAAGTTCACGACTATTCCAATCGGTTCAACTCTAACGGAGCGATCTGGCTGCCGCAGGTGCTGGGCAGGGATTTGGTTCATTCCCCGGCAAAATTCATGTATCTTGTCGACAATTTTACGAGACTGCTGGAAAACAGGTACTGGATTGAAATGCGCCATGCCAATCGCGGAGACGATCTGATCGTGGATTTGTACGGCAACGTAGTCTCGGTTGATCGGATCTATCAAAGCTGCTGGCCCGGAACGAAAGTTCGCTAGAAGCGGGTGGTGAAACATATGGAAACTCATGTTAAGCATGCAAAGTTTCACAAGAGCCTGCAGTGGCTTGAAGAGGTATCGGCGATCATTCCAGGCGGTACCAGCACGCTGGCCAAGACGCCGCAGCGGCTGTTTCCCGGCCATACCGCGATATGCTGCGCCGAAGCAAAGGGCTCCCGGTTCGTCGATATAGACGGCAACGAATGGCTTGATTGCGAAATGGCGATGGGAACAGCCTCGTGGGGGCATGCCCGGCAGGAAATTAACGTTGCCGTGATGCGCCAATTGAGCAAAGGGACAAGCTTTTCTACAGCGGCGGACCTGGAGCTGACGGCTGCGAAGCTCATTCTTCGGCGATTCGGCGGCCGATACGACGCGCTCCGGTTCGGCAAAAACGGCGCAGACGCGGTTAGCGGCGCCGCCCGCATCGCCAGAGCCCATACAGGCCGGGCGAAAGTGATGACGACTGCGTATCACGGTTGGCATGATTGGTCGGCCTACGGCTACTACGATCGGCAGGCCGGGAAGCTCGGCATTCCGGCTTCCGTCGAGGACACCACCGTGTGGGCCGGCGGCTGCAGCTCGGCGCAAATCGTCGAGCAATTGAAGGGGTATGAGGAGGACATGGCCTGCATCGTCCTTTGTCCTAACGAATGGGAGCCGGAGCCGCTGCGGGAAATTGTGCAGGTTAGCAAGGCGCGCGGAATCATCGTTATTTTCGACGAGGTGACGTCCGGCATTCGCATGGGCAAGCAGGCGACCGCAGGGGAATTTGATGTGTGGCCCGATCTGCTCTGCATATCCAAAGGGATGGCGAACGGACTGCCGCTCTCCGCTCTTTTGGGCAGTAGAGAGCTGCTCGATCTCAGCACGCAAGTCAAGTTCAGTACAGCGCATGCCGGCGAGACGATTGCATTGGCTGCGGCTATAGCGTGCGAGCAATTAATGGAGCAGGTTCCGGTATGGCCGAGCTGGCGGGAACGTGCCGTGCAGATGATGGGGCGCATGCGGACGAGTCTGATCGAAGCCGGGCTTGAAGACCAGCTGGAATTGAAAGGAACTTACGCGAGTTTTTGCATACGTCATAAACGCTCGGACGATTTTTACCGCGATCCGTTCCGCGAATTTCTGGTCAAATCGCTTGCCGGAGCAGGCATCTTTACGAAAGGCTATTTTATCTTTTCCGACAGCCACACGGAAGAGGAGCTTTCCTATATTGAGCGGTCGGCAGTGGAAGCGCTTCATGCATGGAGCAAGAATGAAAGTCAGCTTATCTTATAATGGAGGTTTAATCCTAATGAAAGCGATCGTTTATGCGGATCATAAGAAGGTCAAATTGATGGAAATGGACGAGCCCGTCATTCAATCTCCTACGCAAGTAAAAATTAAAATTTTCGGTTCCGGCATATGCGGCACGGACTTAAACGTCGTAAAAGGTAAAATTTTCGCCAATACCGGTACGATTATCGGCCATGAAGGCGTAGGCACAGTCGTGGAAGTCGGCGACCGGGTCCGCAGTCTGCGTGTCGGCGATCGGGTCCTCGTCGATCCGACCCAATCCTGCGGCATTTGCTCCTACTGCCGCCAAGGCCAGCACTGCTATTGCGAAAATTTTGAGGATCATCAGGTAGGGATGACGACTCACGGCACGTTCGCGGAGTACTATGTCGGTGATGAAAAATATGCATACAAAATTCCCGATTCCATGAGCTGGGAAACGGCCATGTTGATCGAACCGCTCGGATGCGTGCTCAATACGTTCCTCAAAGCCGGCATCAAGCCGGATGACGCCGTGCTGGTGCTCGGATCGGGCGCGATCGGCTCGCTCTGCCAGCTTGTCAGCAAGCGGTTGGCGCGTCTGACAGTAGGGACGGAACCGAACGAATACCGCCGCCGGTTCGCGCGCACCATTGCGGACCATGTGTTCGCTCCCGATGAACTGACCGTCGAGAAGGTGCTGGCCATGAACAATAACCGCAAATTCGATATTGTCGTGGATGCAGTTGGCAATCAGCTGCACATGGCGCTGGAATATATAGGCAAGGGGGGACGTATTATACCTATGGGTTACGATGACGGGTATGAAGTCGCGATCAAGCCGACGGATTTCATTAATAACGGCATCAATGTGATCGGCAATGTGGCCAATCATCAAATTATCAGTATGGCCCTGCAGTTTGCCCGTAGTATGCCGGAGCTTGAACGGATGGTAACGGCCAAAGAGAAACTTGACAATTACGAGCAGGCATTTAATGAAACGATCGGTTACGATCTGCATACGGGAGAGCCTCGCCCCATGAGCTCGGTCAAAACCGTTCTCCTGTGCTAGGCAGGGATCTATGAAATTTTCCCAATTCCGTCAGCTTCCCGATAACCCGCGAGTTTCGATCTGGCTGGAGCCTTTATGGGCGATTCCCGGTACGATTGTGCTGTTCTACGCCCCCCTTTATATGAAGGGGGCGGGCTTAAACGAGATCGAGATCGGCATCATTAACTCCATCAACTTGTATTTCGCTTTCATCTTCCAACTGCTGGCCGGAACGGTGACCAACAAGATGGGCAGGAAGCGCACGACACTCGTATTCGATTTGCTGTCGTGGAGCGTTCCCATGTTTATTTGGGCTTTTTCCAACGATTTCTGGATGTTTATGATCGCTTATTTGCTTAATGCCACATCCAAGTTCGTTACGGTTTCCTTCAATTGTCTCATCATTGAAGATTTGGAGGAGAAGCAGCGTCCGCTCGTGTTTGGCATTATGAATATGATTATAACCGCAGCCGGGGTGCTGACTCCGATTGCGGGCGCCATCATAGCCAGCTACGGCATTATGCCGACGCTCAGAATCGTATATATCGCCGGCGGCATCAGCATGACCGTCCTGTTCTTCGTGCGAAACCGCCTGACCCACGAGACGGAAGCGGGCAGGGCGTTAATGGAGGCGCACAGCCGAATGTCCATCTGGGGCGGACTGAAAGACAGCTTGCATCTGTTCGGCAAATCGTTCCGCAGCCGGAGGCTGTTCCCGATTGTTGTGATTACGATCGTTTCCAACATTATTTTGCAGCTAAACTTTTTTCAGGTGATTTATCTGCAGGAACAGCTTGGTTTCGGCAACCGGCCGATATCGCTCATACCGTTTATTACGGCATTGACGATTATTGTCCTGTATGCGGTGCTGATCCCCAAAATGAAGGAACGCTCTCAAGAATCCCATCTTTCGTTTTCTATTGTGCTCTGCACGGCGGGTTCTCTGCTGTTTCTGTTCATTCCTGCAGGCAGTATGCCGATGCTGTTCATCGTCATCATGATTCTGGCTGCGGGAACCTTCATGCTGCAAACTTACAGGGACGCATTGCTGATGAATCGGCTCGGTTCGCACGACAAGGCGGACATGTTCTCCGCTGTACAGACGGTCATGTCGCTGATTGCCATACCATGGGGTTATTTTTCCGGGCTTCTCTATAACTACAAACCGACGCTGTTATTTGTTTGTATTTTCGTTTTGTATCTACTGCTGCTCGTGACCGCTTTCTTTTTGTCATCGGCTCATTTTAAGACGGCGGCAGGAAAATTCAAGATGGAAAACGAATCCATACACAGGCAATAAAATACAAACTTAAATGGAGATGAATATGAACAACAATCTGTTTCATGCCGAGGCCAGGAAGTCATTGACCTGGATGAATCCGCCCGAGCATTGGGCGTACACCGAAGAAGGGAGATTGATGGTCGAAGCCCCGCCTTCGGCGGATTTCTTTCAGGACCCGGCCGGCAAACATGTAGTAAGCTCAGCGCCGTATCTGCATTTCCCGGTCGGATCGTCATTCGAACTGACAACGCGGCTTCAGGTAGACATGCGGCATATGTATGATTCGGGCTGCTTAATGCTGATGGCGGATCATGCCAATTGGGCCAAGCTTTGCTTCGAATTCAACGGCGAGTATCCCACGATTGTTTCTGTCGTCACGCGGGACGGCTCCTCGGATGATTGCAATTCGGAGCGTGTTACGGTCGATAACCCTTATTTGCGCATTACGAAAGCGGGGTCGTGCATCTCTTTCCATTATTCGCCGGACGGGGAGGAGTGGAGGCTGATCCGGTATTTCGGGATGAATTTGCCTTCCGACATCGTGGCGGGCGTCGTGGCGCAATCCCCGAAGGGAACAGGCTGCCGGGTCCATTTTGACTATTTGCACGTAACGACGCCTAACGCGGACAGCCGCTTTTAGATGTGCCGATATGAAGCTGAGTGGAGGGACTGGACATGAAAGCGGCCATATTTGACTTCGACGGATTGCTGCTGGATACCGAAACGCCTTGGTACTACGCCTTTAAAGAAATTTACGAAGAGCACGGGCTCGATCTCCCTTTAACACTGTGGAGCAAAAATGTCGGAACCTCCTTTGATGAGTTCAACCCGTTCGACTATCTTGAAACTCATGCAGGGCGGCAGATCGACCGCGGGCTGATCGAGCAAAGGTCCGAACAAAAATACGCGGTGCATATGCAAAATGCGCAGCTTCGTCCGGGCGTCACTGAAATATTGCGCGAGGCGAAGGCGCGCGGGCTCAAAACAGCCGTCGCATCGAGCTCGACGCGAAAATGGGTGCAGGGCTACTTGCAGGAGTTCGGCCTGCTGCAATTTTTCGATGCGGTCGTCACTTCAGACGACGTCACACGCGTAAAGCCCGACCCCGAGCTGTATGTGACGGCACTGGCGAAGCTTGGTGCGGCAGCGGCCGAAGCCATTGCCTTCGAGGATTCGCCGAATGGCCTGAAAGCCGCCAATGCGGCGGGAATTCGTTGCATGATCGTGCCGAACGATGTGACGCGCGAACTGCTCTTCGACACTTGCGAGCAGCGGCTCGATTCGCTGTTGTCGTTTGATTTTACCGCGCTGTCCGGCAAGCGGCCGGATTCAGCATAAGTTCATTTGAAGCATGCGCTCCCGGTATTGCTGCGGGGTGCATGCTTCATATTTTTTGAATATGGCGCCGAAATAACTGGGGCTGTTAAAACCGACCGCCGCGGCTACTTCGTTGCAGGTCATTTTCGCTTTCGAGGCGAGAATTTCCTTGGCCTTCAGGAGGCGAAGTCTGGTCAGAAAATGAGTGGCGGTCATGCCATACCTCTTGCGAAACAGTCTGTTCAAATGCTGCTCGCTCGTTTCAATATACTCAGCCAGCTCAGACAGCGGCAAATTCTCGGAATATCTGTCATACATCAGCAGAACTGCGGTTTCGAGCTTGTTCTCCTTGTTCCCCCGCCGTTCGGGCTTAGGAAGAGAGCGGCTCTTCCATACTTTAACCAGCAACGTGTACAGCAGCGCGGAGTTCTCGAATTTCAGATCCTGCCATTGCGAATTCAGGTTCAGTATAATTTCATCAAACAGAATCTTGATGATCCCGTCTTGTAAAGGCAAGACGAATGCCTCTTCGAGCTGAAGCGTTTTCATGATGCCGGATAATTCAAATCCATTGAATGAGAACCATTTGCTCTGCCAGGAGTTTCGCAATGTTTCGATTCGCAGCGCAGTCCGCGGCGGGTAGAGCAGCAGCATGCCTTCCTCAAGCTGGATCGTTCGATCGGAAAGGATAATCTGCCCGGCTCCGCTTTCGCATTGGAGTAAAGTATAATCCGATCTATCGTTAATGGACGAAAGCTGTTCGACCACGCCTGTTCTCCCGCTGCCGGTGATGTATACAGGAAGGTGGGTCATTCCAAATACTGCTCTCCTTTCAGTTTCAAATGAAAGGTCTCTATATGATGATAATTATTACCTGTCTATGTTAATATTTCAATTGATTGTTTCGCACTGTAATTTGGATTTGCCCATTAACGACGATTTAAAGGAAATAATGGCGCAGATTACCATTACATCCGTTTCTTTCATCTTGATAGAATGTGAGACTCTATTCAAATGCGGAATTGGAGGGTGTATTGTTAGGGGGGACGTCAATGCGAAGGTCATCATGGAACTGAAAGCAATAAGGGATGATGTGGGGCGGAACATGCTCACCGCAAGCGGTCTATGGCTATTGCCGCCAAATAGACAAAACGGATTGAAAAGATGCTTTGTCGTTACCGGATCCCCATTCCGTAACAGAGTACTGGTTATAGTTCTGAAACCGCAATGCCGCCGGTGTCATCCCATTGCGATCCTGGAACAGACGGTAGAAGTGCTTCATGTCGTAAATCCCCACATCCTCTGCAATAGATTGAACGCTACGATCCGTTAATAAAAGAAGCCAGATGCTATTGACGATTCGTATATCTTGAAGCATTTTGATAAAGGAACGACCTGTGGCGATCTTGAACAAGCGCTGGAAATGTCGCGGACTCATAGCAACTGCATGACTGATCTCGCTAACTGACATGGGCCTTTTGTAATGAGAAGCCATATACTCCACAGCAATGTGTATAGGGTAATCCGCTTCACTGGATTTATTGAAATCCACAGTGCTGGTTGAGGAAGACAAAGAGGATAACAGATTGAGAAGCAACGCAAAAAGCTTTATTCTAACGTAAGGATTTTGCGAGTATTTCTCTCGATGCATGGTTTGAAGAAAGTATGCGATTTCCTCCGATACTTCCCGGAAAGCCAGCCAGGTTGCTCCTTTGTGAAGGTTGTTGAGTAAGGTGTAATCTTCCTTCCATTCATGTTGAACCAGTTCGGAAGGGACTATAAAGATTTCCGGCCTGTACATACAATTCCAGATACGCAAGGAACGCCGTCCTGTTAAATCACACGGTTGGAAGACATGCTGTATACCGGGAGGGATAAAGAAAAGGTCTCCTTTTGTAACCAACAGTTTTTCATTCTCAATATAGTGAATTCCATCACCTTCAGCTACATAAGCAATTTCAACAAAATCGTGCTGATGCCGCAATAGAAATGGTGTTTCTCTGCCGCAGGATGTTTGAATCGGGATATTCGATTTAAAGATGTAGCGGCTCTCCAGAATAGGATATTCCCCCATACGCAACCCCCTTTACCATTAAAACTAGTATAATCTATCTGCTTCTATTCATGTTTTTACTATAGCACAACGATGTCATTAATGCCCATATTTAAAAATTTATGTATATGATAAGTTACTCGCAAGTCCTAGGAAATGGAGGGAGATTCATAGCAAAAACAGCGGAAAATCTCATTCATGCAGCCGGGTCAGGAAAGACGCCGAGCGGGTTGTCAATCAGTCTGATCACTGCTATATTCATCGTGCTTTTCGCGATGGCAAGTCCTGTCTACTATCTGAATAAGTGGCATTTCAAAAGGCAAACTAGACGCAACCCGCTTTATACGAGCAAGTTGGTCCAGCTTCAAGTCCGCTATCCCATGATCTACGAGCTCGCTATGCTAGTGCAAAATTTTCCGATTCCTCGCAATGTTTACAAGGCTTTGCCGGAATTAAGGGGGGACGTCCTTCAAGTCGGCTGCGGGACTGGATTGTTGAACAAGTTCGCCCGATCGAATCGTTATGTTCGCTGGATCAACATGGACCCCAACCTGCGGGCGCTGAAGCTAGGCGTTAAATTGGGGCGGTTTGATTCCTATGTTCACGCTTATATTGACAAAACCGTACCACTGGAGGACAAGTGCTGCGATGTGATTATCTTTGCTCGCAGCTTTCATCACATTCGAAACCATAAGAAAGCGTTTCGGGAGTGCAGCCGATTGCTGCGTGATGATGGACGGATTATCATTGCCGATCCGGTTGTCCTTGTAACAAAATTCAGGTCGCAAGCGGAAAGGGGGTATATGGCCAATTCCTCAATCGACGGGGTGATTTGGCGGTTCAGTAGAGAGTCGCTTATTCGTCACTTAGAAGAAAACATGACCTCCGATCTGGAGATCGAATCGGTGACTGATTGCAGGCAGCTGCACATTACGAACTATAATTTGTTTGTTCCTCAAACGGATCTCATTGTAGTGCTAAGAAAAAAAGGAGGAATTTATGATGAACAGTAAAATTATTGAAATCATCGCCGAAATCAAGGAAGATCCGACACTGCTCCAAACCCTCAGCAACTCCTCCGACTTGATGATCGACGCAGCAATGGACTCCCTGCAAATTATTAGCTTTATTCTTCGCATTGAAGAAGAATTTGATGTTGAAGTTGATTTTGATACGTTTAACCTCGATCATCTGGAATCGATCTAAGCTTTCACTCATTATTTGGGTCAGTTGGAACGCGTATGATAATCTCGGTTCATTACGGTACCTTTAAGGCGGAAAGCTATTGTTAATGAGACAGGAGGGCACAAATGACGGAAGTAGTGACGATTCTCTGCTCCGGATTCGGGTTGGGCTTTTACATTCCCGGTCTGCTGATCGCACAGAAGCTGAAGCGTTTGGGACAAGTTACAGATGTAGAAGTGTTCGAAAACCTGCTTACGGAAGACAAAAAGCTGATGTCGGATGAGAGCCGAAAGGCTTACGCCGCGAACTTTGCCTTTGCTATCGCTTCGCAGAAAATTCCGGGGAATATTCGAAAGAGTCTCGATTCCAATAAAGTGGAAGCCCTGATTGTTCGGTGGTTGCGTGAGGGAAGGAAGCGATTCATCTGTCTATCTGGCCACTGGGTCCATATCCTTGATGAATTTCGTAAACTGGCAGGCGGCGACGTTGTGGCGGATTTGCTTTACGTCGATTCCGATTTATCGCCTTCCTGGAAGCAGCTGCGCAAGCAGATGCCAAATTATGCAGCATGTTATCGTGAGGTTGGTCTCTATGATCCAATCGGAAAGAAAACCAAATTCAGAATCGATGTTGACGTTACTGATCCGGTTCCTTTCCCTGAACGTAATGGACGACTCGTCGTTCACGGAGGAGGTTGGGGAATCGGCACGTTCCGCCAATCTATTCAAGAGCTGGAGCAAGCCGGATATTCGCTTGATGTAGTCGCGTATGGCCTTGATGATATCACCGTTGATACGGCGGGCAGACGGTATTTCATGAACGATCCGGATTGGCGAGCTTGGATAAGGGAAGAGGGAGGGTCGCATACGTTTCCGCCATTTGCACGCGTGGATCAACCCGGTAACATCGTTTATTCTCCCGGCCTGGATTATCACGGTTTGTACGGGGTCATTCGCAAGTCGACAGCAGTCATCAGTAAACCTGGAGCGGGTGCTCTTATTGACTCGCTAGCCTCGGCGACCCCGCTGGTATTGCTGGAGCCATTCGGTCAGCATGAGAAAGTAAACGCGGACATGTGGGAATCAGAGGGGTTCGGTATTCGGTATGAGCGCTGGAGAGAAGGTGGATATGAGATGAACGTCCTGCAGAAGCTGCAACACAATCTCGTAATCAAGAGAGCACAAATTCCTGATTACGCAACCTGTATGGCAAGCGGGATGACTTTGGTCGATGGGAGAGGATAGCATGCAAAGTTCTGTCATCACACCTTCTGTTTCAATGGATTTATCTTTACCGAAGTGGGTGTTTCTGCAGTTATTGGAAAGCTGTAATCTGCGCTGCAAAATGTGTTACGAATGGGGAGAAAACGGACCTTACAGGGAGAAAAAAATATTAAGGCAGCTCGATATCGAAGTGGTGAAGAATATCATCAACACCTGTAAGCCGGTTCAACCTTACTATGAGCTATACGGCGGCGAGCCGTTGCTTTATCCGCATATTGACGAAGTACTGGAGGCCATCCATGAAGCGGGAAGCAAGGTGCACATGCCGACGAACGGCACCTTGCTGGAGAAGTATGCCGAACTGTTGGTCGCCTGCCCGCCCGAGAGGGTATGGATTTCTCTGGACGGCCCTCCTGATATTAATGATGCGCAAAGAGGCAAAGGAGTCTTCCAGAAGGCGTTAAGAGGCATCGAGAAGCTGCAGCGTTTGAGGGAACGAGCGGGTTCGAAATATCCTCAGATCGGCATCAGCACGGTCATAACGCCTACAAATTACAAATATCTTGAATCGTTCTTCTTCGAATCGCTGGATATCAGCATGCTTGATTGTATGAGTCTCGAACTTCAAGCGTACATCACCGAGAAAGACCACCATGATTATGCAGGGGTATTGCGCAGAGAGTTTGGCGTGCAGGAAGCTCCGTTAGCCAAGGGTTTTGTCTGCGACCCGGCGATCTTTGCGGATGTTGATGCAGGCTTGATTGCCAGGCAGGTCAACCGAATCGCGGAATATTGTCAGGCGGAAGGCAAATACTTGAACACCTATCCTAAAGTGATGACTGAAGATAACATACGCAAATATTTCAGCGCCGACTGGTTTTCCATGACGAAAGTGAAGAAAAGATGTCCGTTCCCATGGATCAGCACGGAGATCAATGCCAGAGGCGACGTGACGTCGTGCCACGCCTACTATGATTTGACGCTGGGTAACGTTCATGAAACGGGTATCGATGAAATCTGGAGAGGAGAGAAGTATGCCCAGTACCGCAATTATTTGCGAAAGCATCTGCTGCCAATCTGCCAAGGCTGTTGCTTATTCTATAACGAAAAACCCATGATGGCTTAGCCCAACATGTTACGAGGAGGGATCGCGATGCAGCCGTCCAGCAAAGTTGCGATGGATCGCAAATCATTCGAAATTCTGAAACGAACGATTCGAAATGTGGTTGTTCCGCATCGCAAGAGAAAGATGGATTCCGGTTATAAAACAGTGATGCCGGAGGTTATTGCCGTTAAACTGACCAATCGCTGCAATCTCAGATGCAAGCACTGCTATCAATGGAACGACTCGGGATATCATCACGATATGGAACGCGATGAGCAGAATCTGGATATGGACGTCGATATATTTCGCAGCTTGCTGGAGGAAACCCGCGAGACCAAGTCGAGGCTGTATCTATGGGGTGGCGAACCTTTGTTTCATCGCAAGATTTCGGACATTCTTAAGCTTCTGGAGGAGGACCCCCGGGAAACAACCATATGTACCAACGCCTACCTGATCGATCAATACGAAGAAAGCTTATGCCGAATTTCGCCCAATCTCGAATTACTTATCGCGATTGAGGGCTTTGAGAAAGAGCACGATCTGCTTCGCGGAAAAGGATCGTTCAAAAAAGTAATGAATCAGATCGATCGTCTAATCGCTCTTCGTGAACAAGGTCTGTTTCATGGAAAAATCTCGGTTCACTCGGTGATCAACGACAGTATGATCGGAAGAATGTACGATTTGATGGCGTTCTTTGAGCAGAAGGGAATCGACCTTGTACTTCTCTGTTTCCCCTGGTACATTTCGCAGGAAACGACAAGCGAGATGGATATCTTTTTCCGGGATCACTTTAAC
The DNA here is from genome assembly GCF_056120505.1 of Paenibacillus sp. sgz302164. Classification (NCBI taxonomy): domain Bacteria; kingdom Bacillati; phylum Bacillota; class Bacilli; order Caryophanales; family Paenibacillaceae; genus Paenibacillus; species Paenibacillus sp. sgz302164. The sequence continues at coordinate 342,368 of NZ_JBVYOL010000004.1, forward strand.
TGGTTGAAGCAGCTTGAGGAGAACCGGCGAAGCAGCTGGCATGCTTTCAAATATCATATGAAGCCGGAGAACATAGGAAGATTAATGGATGATTTAAAACGGATCAACGATAGAATATGGCATACCCGCATCCGCTATCAGCCTGGACTCGACTTTGACGAGATCGAAGCGTTTATCGGCGGCGATGCCATGACTTCACGATGCGCCACGACTTGCTTGGCTCTCAGTACAAGAGCCGACATTATGCCTAACGGTAACGTGAGCGCCTGTAAATTTTTCTCGGAGTTCTCCGTCGGCAATCTGCATGAACAATCGCTTAATGATATCTGGAACTCAGAGGCCTATGATAAAATCAGGCGAACACTGGGAGAACAGCTATCCCCGGCTTGTTCCAAATGCAATGTGCTTTACTTGCATGGCTCTGCAGCATCGCTTGCACACATATGATCGGCATCCGTGAAAGGAGAACAAACGCAATGAAGACGGTTATTCTATGCGGAGGCTTGGGAACTCGATTTGCCGAGGAGACGAATAGCCGGCCCAAACCGATGATTGAAATTGGCGGTATACCGATTCTGTGCCACATTTTTCAGATTTATCGCTCTTTCGGATTCAATGATTTTATGTTGACTCTTGGTTATAGAGCCGACTATTTTCAAGCTTTCTTCGCCGACGGCGAGAAGAAGGCAAGGCATAGTCTAAATGAAGCGAAGATAGAACTGGTCGACACGGGAAGCGATACCATGACGGGTGGCCGTTTGGGAAGAGTAAGTCGCAGTATTGATAATCAGGCATTCATGGTCACATATGGCGACGGGTTGGGAAACATTGATATAAACGCTTTGTTGAGGTTTCATCAAAGTCATGGAAAACTTGCAACGGTGACGGCGGTTCGACCGAAAGCAAGATTTGGGATGATGCGGTGCGTAAACGGTGTTGTCACTTCTTTTCGTGAGAAAGTTCACGCGCAGGATGAATGGGTCAATGGCGGTTTTTTCGTGTTCGAACCGGAGGTCCTGAATTTCATCGATGGTGACGAGACAGAACTGGAGCGAGAAGTTCTTGAGAACTTAAGCGCGATGGGACAATTGATGGCTTACCGGCATGAGGGTTTCTGGGCCTGTATGGATACGATACATGACAAGCGCGAGCTTGAAAGGCTTTGGGAGAGAGGTGAGGCTCCATGGAAGGTATGAAAGGACTGCTATCCGAGCAACAGAAGCATGTACAAAGCCTACCTTGGGAAAATGAAGTGATCCGAGAAGATATGATCTATATGCTGAAAAAGTTCGGCAAGCCGGAAAGGTTTGCGAAAAAAACGATTGTCATTACCGGTGGCGGCGGATTTATCGGATATTATCTGACTTTGTTCTTGCTGTATCTATCAAATAATGCCGATCCGATTCATCAAATCTATATACTTGACAGCTTTACAAGAGGGAAGCCGAAATGGCTGCTCGATTTAGAGAATGGGGGATGGCCACCGTTAAAAGTCTGTGATTTTGATGTGACGAAAGATTCATTCGAGCCATACGTAAAGGAAGCGGATTTTCTCTTTCATTTGGCTTCCATTGCTTCTCCAACTCATTACCGGCGCTTCCCCCTGGAGACGCTGGAGGCGAATGTAATCGGACTCAAACGGCTGTTCGATGAGTGCCGTTCGGGAAATCCTGAAGGCATTTTATTTTTCTCCAGCAGTGAGGTGTACGGGAACCCCGATTCCAATGCCATCCCAACGCCGGAGACTTATAACGGCAATGTACCCACTACCGGACCCAGGGCTTGCTACGATGAATCCAAGCGGCTTGGCGAGACATTGTGCTATATCTACCATGAGCTGTACCGGCTGCCGATTCGGATCGTACGGCCTTTTAATAATTTCGGTCCCGGTCTGGATTTGAATGACCGACGAATCACTTCCGATTTTGCAAAAGCTATAGTTAAAGGTACGGATATTGAAATTTACTCAAGCGGTTTGCCGACACGTACTTATTTATATATTGCGGATGCGATAGTCGGATATTTGCTTGTATTGACTCATGACCGTTTTGATATTTTTAATATCGGTTCGGACGCACCGGAAATCAGCGTGTCGGATACGGCAGCTTTGTTTGCAGAATGCGCCCGCGAGCTAACCGGAAAAAGGACGTCGATCCTTTATTGCAGTCCGGAGGATTATAACTATTTGACCCATAATCCCGAGAGGCGTTGCCCGAATATTCAGAAAGCGAAACAACTGCTCGGATTTCAGCCGGAAATCGGGTTGAAAGAAGGGATTCGACGATATTTAACTTTTAACGGGGTGAAGGCATGAAAAAGCCTGCAGGTGTGGCGGTAATCGGTCTCGGATTTGTCGGATTAACCGCTGCGCTCGGATTTGCGGAAAAAGGCATGCGCGTTTGGGGATTTGATCAGGACGCCGCCAAACGTGCGTGCTATCGTTCAGGTCAGGTACCTTTTTACGAACCAGGTTTGGAAAAAGCGCTGCAACGTCAGCTTGATCAGAAATTTTTTGTGCAAGAAACGCTTAAGCAAGCAGTCAACCATGCCGAGTTGATATTTCTTTGTGTCGGAACTCCCGCCGATGAGAGCGGACAACTGAATCTATCAAGTCTCAATCGAGCACTACTTAATATTCTTCATTGCCTGCACAGGGACAAGTTTTATGGAATTGTCGTGAAATCAACCGTTCCTCCGGGCACAATGCGAGACTTATTGATTCCAACCATACATGCTGAAGGATTTGAGCTCGGGAAGCAGGTCGGTTTGGCGTACAATCCCGAGTTTCTAAGGGAGGGCAGTGCATGGAACGATTTCATGTTTCCTGATCGTATAGTGGCGGGTGAAGCCGACGATACAATCGGATCGTTGCTTGAAGAGGCATACAGGCCATTTAAAGCGTCCTATTGTCGCATTTCGCCAACAACTGCAGAATTTGTGAAGTTCGCTTCAAACACGCTGCTTGCCACCATGATCAGCTACGCAAATGAAGCGGCGATGATCGCGGAGCAAATTGGCGATATTGAGGTGCCTGCCGCATTTAACCTGCTTCATATGGATCGCAGGTGGTCCGGATTCCCGGCAGACATGAGCAAATACGTATACCCCGGCTGCGGATTCGGCGGATATTGTTTGCCTAAAGATACCATGGCCTTCAAGCGAGTAGCGGAAGAGTATGGATACAATCCCAAGCTGCTGAACGCTGTGATAGATATTAATCATGATATCATGGAGAGGTTCGTCGAACGGATTCTGGCCGGTATAGGCGATCGCGACAAGCAAATCGGTATTCTAGGTCTTGCCTTCAAGCCCGGAAGCGATGATGTTCGACATTCACCTTCGGCTCGCATGATTCAATTGCTTCTGTCTCATGGTTGTGTCAACATTGCCGCTTATGACCCCCTTGCCATGAAATCTTTTTCCGAACAGTATTCATTTCCTATTAGGATAATGGATTCATTGGAGGAGATCGCAATATCAAGCGATATTCTTGTCGTTGCAACAGCATGGGAAGAGTTTCGCGCCATCGATGACTTATTTCAAAAAGAACGTCTAATCGATGCGCGATATATGTTAGCGGGTCGCGGAAACTGTATAGAAGAGAAACAAGCGGTAAAATTCTCGTAAGGATGCGCGTAGTTATTACGGTTTGATTACCGCCGATCAATAAATGGCATATGGATTGAGAGAAAAAAAATTGATTAATCGTCTATTTGTAGTATAACATACAAATAGTCCCCTTTTATGGGGACTATTTGACATATCTATTATATGTGAATCATAATTAAGGCTGCAGGATGACATCAAACGACGACGATATACCATTAGGCGCTATAACTTTTACTCGGAAGCTTGAAATAGGGGTCCCACCATTGGAGCTATACTTAATAAATCCTCTCAGTGGATCAACGCTTACAGAATCAGGTGTTCCGGCAGCAGGAGAACCGTAGGTGATCCTGTCTATTGCGAACATAAGATTCAACAGATCATTGCCGTTCTGGCTTGTGCCGGTTGCGCCGGGATCTTGGACCAACCAATTGTCGGTCGGATTCCATTCTTCGTCCAGCGACCCAGGAGCGTGAAATGCTTTAACAGTATCAAAATATTGATCCGTAACGGTGATTTTGTTCACAAGTTTAGCATCCCATACATATAAGCCGGTGCTCAAATCCGATCTGGAAATATTGAATATTCTTGATTTATCGAGAACAATTGAAGACACTGCCGGCGCTTCGTTTTTAACTTGAATATCGAAAGCCGCTGTGCGTCCTTCACCTTTAGCATCTGTGAAAGATACGCGAATCGTGGCTTTTCCTTCTTTTAGACCGACCAAATACCAACGCCCGTTACTTGCTTTGGCGACTTGAGCCACAGAGGGGTTGCTCGATGCTCCGCTATTAATCGTCCACGTATTCGTTGAAACTTGTTGCGAATAATCCCCTTTATAAGCGATAATATTCAATTCTTTAGCGAATTGTAAGTAATGATTTAAAACATAAGTCGCATCGGTTACCGAATCTCCTAAATAATCTTTGGCGGCAAGAACCGTTGATAAATAATTATAAGGTAACGGAACAGGAATATAACCGAGATTCCCGCCCATGAAATCCGATGATAGCTTCGGATCAAAGGTTTCTTCGACAGAACTAAGAGAATTAATCTCTTGGTTGGTTCCCGATTTATACAATACGGCTTTAAAAGTAAAGCTGGATTCACCCGAATCTCCGGTATAGAGGCGGAACCCTTTATCGAAAACAGTATGAATGTCAAAATCATGATACACTTCGTTTGATACGGTTCCAATGGGTCCGAATGCAGCCCCCATACTTTGGGGAAACGCTTGAAACACATATTTCCGATTCTGATAGGAAGCATTTGCGCTTGCGTCTTTTTCGTTACTGGCTAAAAAAGTGCCGAATGCATTTCCGCTGTTAAATTTGAAAGACATCCGAACATAATAATTACTGGCGTCATCATACTTCATTTCACTGCCATATTGATCGTATACTTTTAGTTTGAGATCCGTCGCCCAGTAAGGCATTAAATATTTGTACGGCTGCGGTTGCGAAGAAAACTTGATGGAATCCGCACGGCGCTCATCGCCTATCGTGGTTGTGAACTGCGCTTTTACGTCAGGCTTGTCTTTCAAAAATACTGTAATGATAGCCGGGCCTTTCGAAACGACGGATTTAATAGCGATTTGGCCCCGATTGATTCCGCTTGTAGCAATTGAATTGGCAGCTTTCAACGGATTGTCATCAAGCAAGATGCCGCCGGTTCCAAGGATCATAAATTTATCGGCGTTATTGATGATATCATCTGCAGACAGAGGATTTCCCTGCCAGTCCTTAACGACAATCGGCACAAATAAATTGGCATCCGCGGTATCATCATTTCTTTCTTTATCGCCGACTGCCAGGCTATACTTATATTCTCCAAACTCAATCTTGGCAGGAACACTGGCGGTCTTAACATGGATCTGTTTTGAAACGGATTGACCGGAATAGTTCGCATAGACAGTGAGAGAAATATCTTTCTCTTTATCGGCGACTGAAGTAAGCTTGACATCCGGGGCATCATCGCCTACAACGTTGTCAACGAATGCATTCGAGTTATCATCACCCTTCTGCAGATCCGGATCTGCAATGACCACAGATACCCCTTGATATAAAATGTCTTTATCCGTTATTCGAAGACCGTATTGATCATACGCTTTGACTTCCAAATAGGCCGACGATTTTGCTGCGATGTTATCCAGCTTTACCCCGGACGCATTCTTGATCTCGCCAACCTCCACCTTGCTGGCCAGAGGCTGTAAACCTACCGTAAATGTTTTTGATAGTGTAATTCCGCTATTTCGATCCGATATGATGATTGAAATACCGTCATTTGTTTTAACGCCGGTGTTTTCGGTGATAGAGATAGCTTGTTCGCCTGATACTGTGGTAAAGTCAGCATTGTTTACGAAAATACTAAAACTGCTTGCAGGGATCGAAGCTTTTTTACCATACTGGTTTGTAGCTTTGAAATCGACTCGCGCTTTTTGACCTGAGGCGAGTAGAGGCAGGTGGTCGTCAGCCGACAAGAACTCGATTTTCGAGATGCGTTCCTCTGTCGTGTCTACTTTGGCAATACGGGTCGTTTCATCGATGTTCGGAAGCCCTCCCAAACGAATCGCCCACGAAGCGCTGTCGAAGTTTTGATCAAATAACAGTGTCGCGCCGGTTTTATCGTCGTTCCAGGTAACCTTGAAGCCGCTTTTTTGCTCAGTTCCATTTTTATAAACGGATAAGGTAACCGCGTCGGTGTCGGTAACAGCACCATTTAAGGATAGCGTTAAAGCGTTTGCATCCGTTGCTTGTAAGGATGTAATTCCATATGAGCCGACGAAAGCTTTCTTGAAATGTTTCGTTTCATATGCAGCGAGCACCAGATCTTTGCGGGTAGCTGCCGTTCCGCCTTCGAAACGGCCGTTGTCCTGATTCGTCATTAACTTTTCTTGTAAAGCTAAAGCCACATAACCTCTAGCCCAATCAGAGACGGTTGGGTCGTCTGCAAGACCGCTTGCCGACTCCGCCGCCTTCTCCTGCCCGAGGCCGCGAATCAGAAAAGCCGCCAATTGTTCTTTGGTAACAACACCTCCAGGGTTAAACTGACCCGGTGCATATCCCTGTGTAATGCCTGCTTTTACAATCGCTTCAATATACGGTAGTGCATACCCATTTGCAGGGTCGTCCTTCTGTACGTCCGTGAAGTTGGAGATGGATAATTTTGTATCCGCTTTCAATTTGAAAATGAAAGAAGCTACTTTAGCGAATTGAGCACGATTCATGTTCTCGGCGACGCCAAATTTTCCATTTTCTAATCCTTCAAAAATACCCTCAGCAATCATTTCCGAAAACTTTGCTTTGGTTGTCGGGTCTAATCCTTGGAGGTCGCTAAAGCTATCAGCCGCTGAGGTCTTATTTGTTTGAACATCTTCTGCTAGAACAGGCGAATAGGAAGCAAGCAGTAAGATAGAAGCGGCCAATCCGGAAAATTGCTGTTTAGATCGTTTCATTGTTCACTCTCCTGTAATGACTATTGTACTTTGTGTCCCCCCGTTACATGTTCAAAACAGCGTTACTCCTTTCCATAACGAATCGGTGAAGGCAACGAAAATGCGCGTGGTACAAAACAAAACGCATCTTCGTTTTCAATAAAATTATACAGAGCGAGAAGAGTGTCAGAAATAGTGCAAAACAAAGGTGGAATATCTCGATATTAACATTAGGCTTCATTCGCCATGAATTGAAAGAGGAGGATAAACGGAATCGCGGCGCCGTGACTTGCTGATAACGGGAGGAGGGGAGGTGCATAAAACGAGTTCTTAGCGATCCCTAGCTTGTCCGACCCATTCCTCCAGTTGACGGAACGTTGTTTGTTCCAAATCAATTGTCTGAAGCATGTGGGTCGTAAGCCGGATACGGGACTGCAGCTTATTGCCGGATAGGGCGATCTTGATCCATAGCAGTCGAGTTTTATCCCAGCGATCGGCTGTCAGCAGCATCTGATGAGCCAGATGGAGCAGTTGGGATTGGCCGCAAACATCATGCAGATGTAAGAGAAAAGCTGCATATCGTCTACGGTACAGCGGAAATTTCATCAAAATAAATTGATCCGGAAATGTTGAGCAGCTAGCGGGCAGGCCCTGTTCCTTATAGAGATTAGTAAACTCACATAAATCATAAAACGATTGCCGCAATCGCATCAGATCTTCCTCGTTGCATAACGATTCCTTGAGAATCGCAAACACATCTTGGGCTGAAGAAGAACGCGGGGTTAATTCGAATACAGCATAGCCACGGCAGATTTCCTGAAATAGATTCCAGGAGAAAGGTTCGCAATGCCCCTTATAAAACGCATCCATCAGGGTGAGTTCATTCTTCACGTTATCATAGCCAAGCACAAGGCAAGAATGAAGCACGTGCATTTGCCGATAGATCTCCGTCCACGGACAATGATAGGCATCGATTTCAACCAGCAGTGGCATGCCGGCGGCCAGTTGCCGCTTAATAAGATTCAGTAATTGGCGTTCGTCTTTTTCATCAGCGGGTCTGTTGAAAAATCGAACCCGAATGCCGTGATAGGCGGCTAAGTAATCAAGACTCGGCTTAGGAAATTCGACTCGTTCAAGGAGCGATGTTGTCGGAGCTTCCCGCCGCAGCGAAAAGCTCCAAACATTAGCGTACATACAATGGTTTCCGCGTCCCAGCCACTTGGCAACAGATGCGATTGCATCATCGATACAGCTTGGGAATTTATCCGTTTTCGGGACGCTCTTGACCGGCAGAATCACAAGCATACCAGGAATCCTCCTTTTTTGATTATCGGTCGCTTAAAGGAGGATCCTGGTCAAGCCAGTTCCATTCATTGTTTTCAATGAAGATTGCAGTGGAAAGCTCCGGAGGGAAGCCGGGATTCCGGAAACCAAACAGCATCGCGGCAAAGCCTTTGCACTTATCCGCTGTCGGATTGCTCAGAAGATCGCCTGCGAGTCGGATGAAGTTGTCCGGTTTTTCGGGCGCGTTTTCGACAGCCGTCATTAAAGACTTGTGGCATGGGAATAACATGCGATTGTGAGCAAGAATGATTCGGCCGCCAAACAGCACAAGATTGCTTGCAGAATGGGCGAGCAAGTAGGGGTTGCTCTTTTTTACCGCTTCATCGGCAAAGTAAAAGCCATACAAAAAGATTTGGGCAAAAAAGTCCTGGATATTTTTATCCCGATTAGCCTCTGGAAAAACCGGTATTTTGGCGAGAAGCGAATCCAGGTCCGGAATACGTGAAAACCATGCCCTGGATCCGATAAAAGAAGCCCGGGTCGGTTCGCTGCCGCGTTCGGCTGCCAGCTCCAGGAAGCGAAGATTGATTATTTTGCCGTCTATGTATCCGCCGGGATAATCGCATATTTCTTTCTCATGATTGATATACGAAAGGTTATAAGTCTTTTTTCGTTCGTCGTATGATTCATCGGTCACAACCAAGTAAACGTCAACGTCCGATGTTTCTTTCGCTTTTCCTTGCGCGACGGAACCCGCAGTAATTACGGCCAGTATCGTAGGATCCTGCCGCAGCGTATCAACCAGATTATTTAAAGCACGTTTATGATGCTCGTACATCGAAATTCCTCCCATTTCCTATGTTATGATTCTAAAGTAGCAAAAGGGTCGGCATTGCACTATGGTCAATTCTGCCATAAGCCAAGAGCTTCATGCTTCCATCAAAAAGGCTTGCTTTCCGGTATATGCCGCGAAAGCGAGCCTTTTTGCCGCTCTCCTTTACAAAAACTTTAATCCAATCGCCGAGCCGTCGCCATCGCCGCTTGTTAGAATAGAGTCAAGACGGTCGACGCTGGACACCCTTCCCTATACAACGATAAATGACGAGAAAGAAGGAAGACGGCAATGAAAGTGATGATTGCGGAAGACGAAGTTTTGGTGCGCCTAGGTTTAAAAAAATCGATTCCGTGGTCGACGCTTGGCATGGAACTTGTGTGCGAGGCGAAGGACGGCGCGGAAGCTTACGAATTGTTCAAGCTGCATCTGCCCGACATCGTGCTGGTCGACATCGAGCTCCCCAAGATGGATGGGCTGAAGTTTATCCGTCTTGCGAAAGCGCATCGGAGCGGCACCCATTTTATCGTGCTGACCTGCCATCAGGACATGAAATATATGCGCGAAGCGATCCAACTGCAGGTAAGCGATTTTATTTTAAAATCGACGCTGGATATGAAAGAGCTGTGCGATATATTGCAAAATATTGCTTTGAAGCAGGCGCGCGACGTGCCAAAGGAACAGGCGAAAACGCCGGAGGCCGCCATTTTGCCCGACGAAGCCTTCTACCGGAACTGGCTTGGCGGATCGCTGCGCGATTCAGCGCGCATCCGGCAGCAATTGGCGCGAACCGTCCCGGACGACGAATGTTTTATCGCTTGCGTCCTGCAGCTCGACGTCCGTTCGCACGTCCATATCCGGTTGTCGGAAGCGGATATTCGCGGCATGGGACAAAGGCTCGGGCGGCTGCTCGTTCAAGAGCATGGGGAGCACATGCTGGGCATTGTGGAAGAGACGCACTTGCACAGGTGGCATTTTATCGTGTCTGAACGGCTCACAGCTGCGGACATGATCGCGTGGATGGATGCAGTGAAGGCCAACACCGGCATCGTGTTTTCGGTTGGCCGGAGTGCGCCGTTCGTTCACCCGCACGAATGGCAAACGCACGATCGCCGGGCGGCCGAACTGCTGCAGCACCAATATTATGACCCGGAAGGGGAGGGGCGCCTGTATGAAGGGGCGATTTCCCTTGGCGAAGCGCTGCCCGAGCCGGTGTCTCATGCGAGAAGGGAGCTGTACGAAAGGATCGGTTCGCTGCAGTTTGCCGAAGCCAAGCTCAAGGTGTACGAGCTGAAGGAGGCGCTGCTCCTTGCCCACCGGCTGCATCCCCACATCGTCAAAAACATGTTTACGGAATTTTTGTTTCGTATGTGGTCTGCGTCTGAGGAGCTGGCAGCTGGAAAATCGATAGCCGATCATCGCCTGGTCGATCAAATGTATGCGACGCAGAAGCTCGATCAAACCGCCTCACTGCTGCTCGCCGATATGGAAAGAGCCGAACGCCAACTGGAGTTGACGAATTCGGTCGACGACAAAACGAAAATTATCGTGCTGATCAAGCAATATATTAAAAACCATTTGCAGCAGGAAATATCGCTTCAGGAGGTCGCCGAAACCTTCCATCTCAACAGTTCGTATTTAAGCCGGCTGTTCCGCGAAGTAAGCCAAATGAGCTTTACCGAATTCGTTTTGTTCGAAAAAACGGAGCTTGCCATTGTTATGATGCGTAACGGCAAAAGCTTGACGGAAATTTCCGAGAAGCTCGGCTATTTGAATTTAAGCTCGTTCACCCGCATGTTCAAGAAGGTGCGCGGCGCTTCGCCGTCGCTGTTCCTCGGCCGAACGGCGAAGCATGATAAATGAAAAGCGGCGAACGATCAAATCGGGGCCGTTTTTTTACAATTCGTTCATGAAGCAAGCCTGCCGCCATCCGGCAAATGCCGCATAAAGAGATAAGCGATCGGTCACTTCCTGTCATTTCCCGCCGGCGGCCTCCCGCCTATAATTTGAACTAGCAATTGATCAACCACATAATGAGGAGGAGTTCAAATGAGTGTCGGCATCATTGCCATGCGCGTTATGCGGGTATGGCTTGCTGCAATCATCGTTTTTGTCACGATTGTCCCCGGTATGAACACATATGCCGCCGGGCCTGTTTCTGCATCCCCGCCCGATCTTGAAGGGCATTGGGCTAAGGAAACGATGGAGCGCTGGCTGCGAAGCGACCTGCTTCAAGGTTATCCGGACGGCAAGGCGGAGCCGGACCGGACAGTCACCCGCGCAGAATGGATGGCGCTTGCCAACCGTGCGTTCGGCTTCAGCGCAGCGGGCGAGATCGGCTTCCCGGACATCGCGGCGCCCGACTGGGCTTACCCGGAGGTGCAAAAAGCGGTGAAGGCAGGTTACGTGACCGGCTATGAGGACGGCACGATTCGCGTTGACGGCAGCGTCAGCCGCGAGGAAGCGGCGGTTATGCTCGCGCGGATGTTGAATCTGAACGTGAACGCGGCCGCAGGCGGCGCGGACAAGTTCATAGATGCGAAGAAGATCGCGGGCTGGAGCCAGCCGTCGGTTGCGGCGCTCGCTGCAAGCAAGCTGATTGCCGGTTATGCCGACGGCAGCTTCAAGCCGCAGGCGAAGCTGACCCGCGCAGAGGCGGTCATGCTGCTGGATGCAGCGATGGCAGCCGCCAAACCGACGGACAAGCCGGCCCAAACTGTGTACGACCAACCGGGCGTATACGGGGATGCCGATCGGGTCACGGTCGTCAGTGGCGACGTGACAGTTCGATCGGCAGGCGTTACGCTGCGCAATATGCGGATCACCGGGAAATTGATTCTTGCCGGGGAGATCGGCGAAGGCGACGTCCATATGAGCCGGCTGACCGTTCAGGGCGATACGATCGTGTTGGGCGGCGGCGCGAACAGCGTTCATTTCGCGGACTGCACGCTCGCGAAGCTGATCGTTCGCAAAGGCAAGGGCAGCGTGCGAGTTGTCGTTGAAGGATCGACAGGCGTGGCGAACGCCAGCGTCGAATCCCCGGCCACGCTGGAGGAAGCTGCGAACTTGACCGGCAGCGGGTTCGCGGGCGTAAGCATCGGCATCGGCGGGCAAGTGGCCGAAGACGCGGCTGTGAAGCTGATCGGGCGATTCGATAGCGTATCCGTTGCTGCGGCGCATATTTCCGTTCAATTGGCGAACGGATCGGCAGCCCGGCTCACGGTCGAGAAGCAAGCGGAGGGGGTTACGCTGACGGTGGCGGCTGACGCCAGCATCGCCAAGCTGATCCTCGACTCGCTGGCGAAGGTGCTTGGCCAAGGCTCCATCGACGAAGCGACGTTAAGCGAGCTTGCGAAGAACACGACGTTCGAGAAGCAGCCGCGCAAAGTGACCGGAGGCTCCGGCAGCGGCAATGGCGGCGGGAGCAGCACCGGCAACGGTGGTAATGGTGGTAATGGTGGCAATGGAGGCGACAACGGAGGTAACGGCAACGGCGGTAATGGCAATGGCGGGAACAACGGCGGCAATCCGCCGACAGATCCTGCTCCCGCGCTTGTGTTTCCGGTCATGAGCGATACGCATGTCGGCATCGAGGATGTTTCCCAGGACGCGGCGGCCAAATTCAAGCAAGCGCTGGAAGTGTACAACACGCTCGCCCAATATGATGCCGTCGTCGTTAACGGCGATTTCGTGGACAGCGGGAAAGTGGAGCAGTACGACGAGGCCATGGCCATTCTGGAAGCCAATAAAGAAAAAGCGGCCAAGTCGATCCTCGTTCCCGGTAACCATGAATATTACGCCAGCAAAGAATTCGGCGGCGACAAGTATAAAGCGGCGGAACGGTTTTATGACAAAACCGGCATGAATACAGCCGGATACAACGTGGAAGCCGTAGATCGCAATACCGAAAACGCGGGCGTATTTTTCGATACTTGGGTTAAAGGCTACCATTTCATCGTGATGGATCATGACCGCAGCACCATGTCCGACGCCAAGTACAAGTGGCTGGAGGAGAAAATCGGCACGGATGAGCAAGGGAAAGCGGCGGACCCGACCAAACCGGTGTTTGTTTTCACCCATTATCCGTATCGAAACACGACTTACGGCAGCGAAGGCGCCGGCTGGAAAAACCCGGCCGAGTACGCCAAATTCAAAACGATCATGGCGAAGCATCCGAATGCGATGATGTTTACGGGACATACGCACTATACGCTGGAGCATCCCAATACGATTAACGCAGACGACGGATTCATCCGCGTGGGCGACGGAGCGACCTCTTTCGTACAAGCGTACGGATACAGCAATGACAGCGATATTTATTTGGACAAGAAGCTATCGCAAGGATTGCTTGTCAAAGTGTACGGCGACAAGATTGTTATCGAACGAAGAGAGCTCGACCGGCAAGGCGCGATCATCGGAGAGCCTTACAAGATCGATTTGGAAAATCCGGTAGCTTCGGCCAAAGCCTATTCGGCAGATAGCCGGAATCCCGAATTCGCGGCAGGGTCCAAGCTGACGGTATCTTCCGTCACCGCAGTATCCGCCTTGCTCGAATGGCCTAAAGCTCTGGACGATACGCGCGTGGATCATTACGAAATATACGCGAACGACAAGCTGATCGGCGCGCCGTTAGTGATCTCGCCGTTCGTCGAGGCTTCCGCTCATACTTTTGCGGCTAAAGGTTTAACGCCGAATACGGAGTACAGCGTGTCGATCCGAGCCGTCGACGCCTTCGGCAAACCGTCGCAGCCGATCTCCGCAGCTTTCCGGACTGCAGCGGCTCCGGCCGGATACGATCCGCGGCAGGCGGATATTTTGGACATGGATTTCACGAACGCAGCGGGCAATATCGTGAAGGACGGCTCCATCAACGGGAACGATGCCGTTCTTGAGCACAACGCCAAGGTGTTGCAGGATGCCAAATTTGGCAAGCAAGCGCTGGTCCTTGACGGAGCGGGAAGCCGCGGGCTGCCGAGCTCGGTCGCACGGGTGAAATATAACAGCAGCCTGTTCAAGCAGGACGCGATGACGATCGAAGCGGCTTTCTATATTTCGCCGGACAGCGATTTGTCGAAGGATGAGTACCATATTCTCGGCACCTACGAGAACGGCGGCTATTATCTCTATTACTCCGCCAAAGACCAGAAGTTCGTGTTCGACACACAAAATTCGAACGATCCGGCCGAATCGGACGTCATCGCGGACGTGAAGGGAAAAGTGTTTTATCTCACCGCCGTGTATGACGGAGACGCAGCAGACGGGTATGCCGGCGGTTCCATCAAGCTGTACGTGAACGGCGTTTTGGACGGCAGCAACACAACGAGTGGTAAGCTCCCAATCAACGAAACGAACGATTTGATCCTCGGCGGCGACGTTGAAGGCTACGGCGATGTGATCCATCTGTTCGAAGGCGCGATCAACCGCGTCAAAATGTATTCGCGTGCACTGAGTGCCGAAGAAGTCGCCGAGAACTACGATCAATACCACGGAACGGTTAAAATCGTAGGCGGACACGACATCGTTCTGTTCAAGGACGAAATCGCCTGGATGGACGTCAAAGCGCCGCTCGGCGCCGAGGCGAATTGGAGCATACCGCAGAACGGCGTCATCAAGGAAGATGACGACCACGGCAGCAGGCGCGCCATCAAAGCGCTGGCTCCCGGCGTCGAGACCGTACGCGTGACCGCCGGCAACGAAAGCGACACAGCGAACGTGATCGTGGCCAACTATAACGTTAAGCTGACGCTGAACGCCGGCATCCATAATACGGCTGACCTTGCCTCCATCATGGCACCGGGCAAAACGGCCACGAATTGGAGCTCGTTGTCGCCGGAAGTGGCGACGGTTGACGCGAATGGTACAGTAACTGCAAAGATGGTCGGCAATACGGTCGTTTCCGCAACCGTCGACGGCGTGACGGTAAGGACAAGGGTGATCGTAGATCCGGATCCGGCTAAGTTCGAACCTTTGGACCCTATCGATATTACAAAAAGGCCGACAACGGCGCAAAAGGTCAGTCCGGAAAATATTGCGCCTGCGGTCGTAAACACAGTGCTGCAAAAGATCGTGAGCAAGTATGCAAAAACAGATTCCGCACTGCCGCAGGAAGTGAAGGATTATATTAACGGCACCATCCAGGCGCCGACGGATCGATCGATCCCGGCATTAAACGGGAATCTTCCCGGGGAAATCCTTCCGGTTGATGCCGCAGACGTCAAATTCAGCGTCACGGACGTGACCTATACGACATGGCTCGCTACAAATAAAGGCGTCGTGCGCATCAACCTCGGCGAAACATATTCGCGCGACGTCGTGCAATTGTTCGCGACGCACCGTTATTTGCCCGACGACGACGTTCAATTTATCGCTCCCGATAGCAATAACGGGATTTGGGCGGTAACAGTCAGTGGCGTTTCCCATATCGAGATGATCGGGATGGGCTATGAGAAAAAAGCCCAGATCATGAGCGACAATCTGGAAGCCAATAACTTGCGTCGCGGTCCGGACGGCCAAATCGCCTTGCCGTTCCTCTCCGAAGGCAGCGGCGCGCCGGGGAACCGCCGAGGGTATGAAACCGATAATGACGGGTTGTGGACGGCCGACGCCATCGCCGGCGAATTGTTCCGCACCGCAGTAGAGGAAGCGAAAAATCCGAACAGCGTTCAGGCCCAACAGGCGCGCGCAAGGGCGACAAGATCCGTGGAAGCCGATCTAATGCTTATGTACGTCACTGGACGCGCGGGGCAGATCGAAGCCAAGGTCAGAATGCTGCCGTACAGCACGATGGATGTCGGTTCGATGAGCTACTCCTATCTAAAAGCCGGGGGCCGCAAAAATAATCCGGACGATTATGTGTACTCGGGGCCGGCGGCGACTGAAAAACGGACGATCCAGGGCTTTATCAGCCGGACGATGGGTATCGACAAATCGGGCTTCGACAAGCATGACAGCTGGAACGGCATCTTTTATAAAAAAGGTTTGACGGTGGATGGCAAAAGCTATTCCTACAATACGACCGATTCGTTCGCAGACCCAACTAATACAGGGAACGATGACGTCCGGAAAAAAGGCTGGGGCGAATTCGCGGGATCGGTCGTCAATTCCGCAAGCGACATTCCCGCCAGGCTTTCCAAGCTGTTTACCGATCTCGGCGCAACCGAGAAGGACTTGTATTACAAAGGCGATACAAGCGCCGACGAAATTCTCGGGCATATGTATTTGTACAAAATCGCTTACGATACGCTCTGTACCGGACCGAATGCGGATAACGAGCTGGGCCGGCTGATCGCGAATGCGGCGGGAGAGTTCGCTCGGCATATCATCAACAACGGCTACACGATTACCGATATTACCGGGCAGCCGACCGTACATGGCAAATACACCGGCGATGTGTTCGGCCGGACCGAAGACGCCGGTGAAGATACGGCGCTGCGGGCGGCGGAGCTGATGACCATCTTCAAGACGGCGGCATACGTCTCGGGCAACGACATGTTCCTGAACGAATACCGCAAGGTGGCAAGGGATTACATTTATCCGTCCGTATTTGAAAACGTGGATGCTTATAACGACGTAGTCGCCGGCATTAAAGGAACTGGACCGCTTGCCGGGGCCGAAGCGCTTAAAGGCGTCAATATGCCTCCGCAAAACGGGGTTGCCCAAGGCTACATGCAGCGGCTCAATCAACGTTGGGCGAGCTACTATTATGCCAGCCGAAGGGATCGCGACCCGTCTCCGTTCACCTGGTACAATTATTCGGACGAACGGCAGGCGATGTTCACCTTCTACAATCTGATCGCGATTCCGGAGAAGGCGGGCGACGACGACATCGCCGTCATGATCCGCGCCGGACTCGACAACTGGTATAAGTCCAACATGCAATATGAAGATGAGCCGCTGTGGGATTACATTTACCAGCTTGCTTATCCCGACCGGCGAGTCGTCGACCTGAACAAGGCGGCATGGGTGCTGAAACGGACGCCGATCGACCGGACGGATTATTACGTCAATCTTACCGGCCGCAAAGATATTTCGTGGTTCGTGACAAAAGCGATCGTCAATGCCGACGACGGGTACAACAACAAGACTTCCGGGGGCGGATTGCTCACTGATGCCGGCGTTCCAGCGGCCAACGGGATCGTATACGACCCGGCGACGGGGCAATACGTCAAGCAGGCGGTCAAAGAAGGCGATCTGTTCGTCGTAAGAACGAGAAGACAGGAAGGCCGGCATGTGCAAACGGCGATGAAAGGCGACCCGACAAGGAAAATCGCGGTTTCCCCTGACGAACGCCCGCTCACGAGACCCGGCGACAGCATGTTCGCGATTGACGACGGCGGCAATGAAAACACCTGGGATTACGGGAACGCCTTTAATGCTCCGTATTGGATGGCGCGTTATTACGGCATGATTACCGCCGATCAATAAACGGCGATATGGATTGGGAGGAGAAAAATCGATAGCTGGAAATCGAACGCATTGAACGAAGTGGCCCGAGTTTTTTAGATCAGCCTTAGAAAAGCATCCGCCGTGAGGCGGATGCTTTAGGTTCACGAATCGAATCGATATTCTTGCGGTGTGCATCCATAGTGCTTTTAAAGATCTTGATGAAATGAGGCGGAGCCAGAAAGCCCAGCTTGGAGCTAATGTCGGAAATTTTGAGATCGGTGCTTTTGAGCAAATAGGCCGCTTTTTCCATGCCACGGAGCGCTGATACAGTTCAGCGATACTATCGGGGAACGAATAAACGGGACTTGCAGTGCCATAATTCAAATACGTCTTGAAACACTTCTTCGGCAATGTTTGTTACGGCATATTCAAGCAAGGAGAGCGAGTGAAGATCATACCCCGAGAAATCCTCTTCTAAGCGTACAAGCGCTTAACAAGAAAATTGGGGCTTATTTATATATTGAATGGAGAGATAACAAGTTGCATATGTATTCGATATCTTATGTTAATCCTAAAATTGCCACAAGTGCACTATGTACTCATCCAAACAAGAGTTAAATACGAAATGGGCCCCGGGAGTAATCTTCCTAGGGCCACTTTTATTTGATCGACACAACACTGCTCGGTAATTGAAAGTGAACTAAAGACAGGAAAGTATTGTTATATAGGCCGCTGCTTCTTTTTTAGGATCAGTCCAAAGCTTATTTTACGAGGGCCGCCGGATTGAGAACGGTGTTCCAACTTACTGCTCATCCTTTTATTTTTGAGTATCTTAGAATCCGTTTGTACATCGTTTTGTTCTTCAAAGTGTTAAAGATGCTCATATCAGGCTCTGTATTAATCTCCAAGACCCAGGGATACAATTTATAATCAATTGCTATATCAACTCCGAATGCTCGTTTACTTCTATAACTTTTACGAAGGACAGTGCTTGCATCTTTCCCTAATCTCTCAATTATTTGAATGTACTGTTTCCTTGATTCGTCATTCAGATGTGACTTGAGCAAGGTATCTATAGGTAAGGGAGTTCCACCAGAATGATAATTTGTTACTATTTTATTACGCTTCGATTGTCTTCCAATAATCCCAGTCACATCTAATATTCCTTTTTCATTCTTTTGCACCATAACTCTGATATCGAACGGACGATTATTGTGTTTTAACAATACAATTCCTTCTTGAACAATATATTTATCTCTAATTAGATTCCTTTGAATCGAATCAAATAAGACATTCAATGAGTTAAAATTACGAACATTCGATCCGGTGCGTAAAATAAAGTTATTTTTTTCCTTAGTTAATTTATATATCCCATGACCGCCTGTTCCCTCATCAGGTTTTAGGTAAACTGATCCATACAATCTCAGCATTATTTTAATGTTAGACAAAGTTGCTTTTCGAGTGTTTGGCAAGAATTTGCGTATCATTTTATATTTCTTCATGAAATTGTACTTTCCTAATTTACCCATTTTATATTTTACCTTTTTCACACGATCTTCCTCCTAAACTGATCATATTTCTCACCCAAGACCGATGCTTAAACTATTGCCGAGGTATGTCGTCTTTGTTTTTTATTGATTAAACCAGTCTTATTCAAAAGATAACGTAATACCTTCATCTGGTACATTACTCGAACTGCTTTAGGTAAACTGCAGCTTGTCTCCACAGTGATGGAGTTTGATTTTAGTAAGCGATACGCAGCGGTACGGCCAGACCCAGGTAAAGAACGTATACGAATTGAAAATTGCCTTGATTTATTAGAAATAGAACGGTTCATATGATTTGTAAGGCGTCTAATTAATGGTATTGCTTCACTATTTGGATTCGTAAGCAATGTCTGCCCTAATACGCTTGGGTCTAATTTTGAGAAACCTCTGGCTTCGTGCAGATCAACGTACCATTCAGGTTGAAATTGCTTCGCTAACCGAAATAGTGCGGCCGTTAGCGGGTGATTTGCTGCAACGTTAGGTTTACGTGGGAAAGTCCGATTCAAATCGGGAGTACCTCTGATACGTTTCTTATAGGCGATCTGATTGACGATTGGAACGATAATCAACATTCCTTTGTCGATATGGAGGATGTTCTTCCGTAGTAAATCCACCAGTTTATTAGCCGCGAGTACGTTTGCTGTTTCATCCCCATGAATCCCCGCCGTTATCATTACTGTTTTTCTCACAGTGTTCCCCTTGATAATGTAATAAGGTGTTTCGAACTTAGTCCCTTTTGCTAAAAGAAGTTTCGATATTTGCATTGCAGTAGTCACCTCCCAGTTAGTGACTAATGTACGTTCCGATCCGTCCATACGAAACGGACATTAGCACAAACAGCAAACGCTCCATTAATACAAATATCTCTTCCAGCCGCGGCAGAAAGACTTATCATGATCCGGGCAAAAATGGATTGTCGAACGACACAAACATTGTCCTTTTAAAGTCGCATAAATTGCGGCTTTTTATAACAACGCGGGATCCATATCCAGATCGTGCAAAAGAAATAGGGCTTCCTTCGCAGCAGCGAAGAAATCCGTTTGACGTGAGGAATACGAAAATTAAACATGTTGCCATAAGTTGGAATGTTTGATAACATGTTAACGATAACACATGGAATCATGGAGACTAATATGAATGTCAAGATGGCGGATGTAGCAAAAGCAGCGGGCGTTTCTCTTGCAACCGTCGGCAGGGTTCTGCACAATAACGGTTACGTGTCTGAAGAGAAACGCAAGGAGATCGAGCGGATCATCAAAGAGATGGGGTATATTCCGAACAAGATTGCACAGGGGCTGAAAAGCAGTCAAAGCAAAATCATTGGGCATTTGACGCTATTTAGCGCTAACATGCAGTTTATGGAGATCAGTTCTGCAATCAATGTTGCTGCCTCGAACAGCGGTTATCATGTGCTGACTCTTACGAGCCACAATGGCTTGGGTGAGGAAGAGCAACAGGTCAACGACTTGATCGGTCACCGTGTGGACGGAGCTATCATTACCTCGAATCGTGCCTTTTCAAAGGATTTAATCAACCGATTGATCGAAAAAAATATACCCGTTGTGATGATTGAACGGACCTATGAAATACCCTTGGTAGATCGTATTGTGGTTAATGATCGCGCCAGTTCGCAAAGCGCCGTTCGTCATATGGTGAATAAAGGACACCGACGTATCGCTTTTATCGGCGCCAAGCTGGGACATCAGGTTGAAGTGGACCGTTACCAGGGATACCTTGATGCTCTGAACGAGGCAGGAATAACGCCGCAAGAGGAGTGGATAAGGGTTAAGCCCGACTATTCTGTGGACGCCGGCCGGAAGGCAGCTAGCGATCTACTGGATGCGAAGCGTCCTCCGACGGCGATTTTTATGACCTCAGACATCTATGCCTGCGGCGTGATGCAAGTTTTGTATGAACGCGGTCTTCGCGTGCCGGACGACCTGTCGCTTATCGGATACGACAACACGCTGTCGGCCCTGCTCTCTCCGCCGATTACATCGGTCGGACTACCGTTCAAAGAAATCGGTGATCATACTATGCAACTGCTTCTACGAAGAATGGAAGACACGAAAGCCTCATCCCGCACGATCGGAATAGACCCATTTCTGATGGATCGGCATACGGTGCGGGAATGGCATGGCGACTAGTCGGGCGTACGATGCAGGAACTTTGGAATTGATTCGCCTTCGGCATTCGATTTCGGGTCTTGTTTCACCAATGTGTTAACGTTAACACATATCTCTTATGTGATGTGTTAACGATAACATAAATAACAGAGTCTTTATGAAGGTATCCCGGTTCGTTTTCCGGATTCTTTGCTATGCTCTAATCCAATTTATAACCAGAGGAGTGGAAGTACGATGACACAACCGATGCCAATGCTTACACAGATTTGCCTTGTTGTCCATGATGCGGAACAGGCAAGCGCCAATTGGGCTAAAGTGCTGGGCGTTCAACAGGCAACTGTCGAGACACTGAAGATGGAGGGAGTGCTTCACTATACGTATGGAAAACCAGTAGAATACATTGGATGCAAGGTGGCCAAGTACGAATTGGAGAATCTGATCCTGGAACTTATGCAGCCCGCCGAATCTCCGAGTCCCTGGAGAACCTTTCTCGATCAACACGGACCAGGAGTTTTCCATTTCTGCTTGTACGTGGATGACCGCAAGTCCATGTATCGGACTCTGGCCGACATCGGAGCAGAGCTCCCGTACCATATTGGCTATTTTGCCAAAGGTTCTTACAGCTACGTGGACACGAGATCTCAGCTTGGACTGGAGCTTAGCATCAACAACCGAGCCGACAATCTCGATTTGGTGCAGCGCCTTGCCCAAGGGAGGGCAAAAGCTTTAGATGAAGTAAAGGATCTTTAGATATCGAAAAGTAAAGTACATGCCCATTCAAACAACAAAGGAGAACGAAAAATGGATATTCAAACCCTTCGGGCTTTAATAAAAGAAAGGGATTCCTATAGCATTCTGGAAACGATAGATATCATAACAGGCGAACGGACTGTTTTGCGGGAGTTCGATGAGGTCATCGAGGCTCCCAACTGGACGAAAGACGGCCGATTTTTGGCGTATAACAGCAACGGCCTTATGTACACCTACGAGCTGGATACCGGAACGATAAGGCAGATCGAGACCGGATTTGCCATCGACTGCAATAATGATCATGTACTTTCTCCCGACTGCGCTCAAATCGCAATTAGCCATTTTACGGAAGAGGATGCGTTGTCCAGAATATACGTTCTTCCATTTGAGGGAGGGGTACCGGTACTGGTGACGCCGAACGGTCCAAGCTATTTGCACGGTTGGTCTCCGGACGGCTCGACTCTTGCTTACTGTGCGGAAAGAAACGGACAATATGATATTTTTACTATTCCGGCGAGCGGTGGTGAAGAGATCCAGCTTACTGACCTTCCCGGGTTGGATGACGGACCTGAATTTTCGATCTGCGGTCGCTGGATATGGTTTAATTCGACACGAAGCGGATTGATGCAGATTTGGCGCATGGGTTCTGACGGGAAAAACCCGGAGCGAATGACATTTGAAGAAGCCAATTGTTGGTTTCCGCATATGTCCCCGGATGGCGAATGGGTATCCTATCTGGTTTACCGCAAAGGTGATGTGGCTCCCGGAGAACACCCGGCTAATAAACAGGTGGAACTGCGTCTAATGCCTGCGGGCGGCGGACCGTCGCGTACGATTGCCCGACTGTTCGGCGGTCAGGGAACGATAAATGTCAATTCGTGGGCGCCGGACAGCCGTAAACTGGCTTTTGTTTCATATCGGCTGAAGCAGTAGCGTTCAAGTCCTGGAAAGAAGGGGGCGTAGTGATGACCTTTCAATCCCGGGCAGCGACTACATATATCTAGAAGGGAAGATGGGCATGGACACAGTGAAACCGGTTAAAGTTGCAGTAGTGGGCTGTGGGAGGATTAGCGAGGCGTATTTGAGTTCAATGATTAACCGCTTTCGTATATTGGATGTGGCCGGTTGTTGCGATCGCAATCCCGACAAGGTGGAACAGACCTCGAAAAAGCATACATCAGAGCGCTCTCCATGGAAGAGATACTGGAGGACGATTCGATTGAAATCGTAGTAAATCTGATCGCTCCGACTGCACATTACGGTGTCGTGAAACAATTCTATTCGACGCCAATTCCATACTCATCGTTCCGGAGAAGCCGACGCTTGTGCTGTTTGGCACCAATGGCCTCATGTACATGTCCGATCCTAACCGTTTTGGCGGTAAGGTCAAGGTTATTCTAAAGGCAACACGGAGCCCATGGTCATACAGCAATCCCATGCCTTCACCGGAGAGAGCCGAGGACTTGGCGTCGCAGAGATGGCGTGGTCTATGCGCAAAGGCAGAGTGAATCGCGCGAACAAGGAAATGGCCTATCATGCTCCGGGAATTCGAGCTGCTGCTGTTTCTTTCCAGAAATCCCAATATCGTTTTCTCCAAGGAAAGGCTCTTCGAACGAATCTGGGGATTCGATTATATTAGCGACAATACGACCGTCACGGTGTACATCAACCGAATCAGATCGAAAATCGAGAAGGATAGCAGCAATCCGGGGTGCCGGCTATCGCTTCAACAAGATCTAAGGAGGCGCTGGATGAGAATTGCCATCGTGACAGGAACGTTTCTTCCTTCGACCGATGGAATTGTTACCCGCTTAACGGCTTCCTTTTTATCGCACCAAAAGAAAAAAGGGCAGGTAACCAAAATCTCGATATTCAGTGTCCCACTGGATATCCCTACGCCGGCATTGCGAAGTAGAAGGCCCGCCCCTAAAAAGGGGCGAGGCCTTCTTTTACTGAGGCGATTTAAAAGCGTGGTGAAAAAGCAGCCGGAAAGCCGATAGGGAGTTGGAGTAGCAAGATGGAATTTATTTGATGATATTTGTTTTATGTGTAACAAAGCGGGTAACTTTATGAAATGG
Organism: Paenibacillus sp. sgz302164; assembly: GCF_056120505.1. Taxonomy (NCBI): domain Bacteria; kingdom Bacillati; phylum Bacillota; class Bacilli; order Caryophanales; family Paenibacillaceae; genus Paenibacillus; species Paenibacillus sp. sgz302164. The sequence goes on from NZ_JBVYOL010000004.1 coordinate 366,409, forward strand.
AGAGACATGATGAAAAGTTGCACAAATTTACAATATTTTTGAAAAGGATCTTTTAATTTTGTTTTTTTAAAATTGTTTTTTTTCTAAAAAAGGAGCCCCTTTTATAAATTAACTGAATATTTACGGATATAATCAAACATTTATGGGATATAGCCCGCTGGACATACCTTCTATAATTAAATCTAACAGATCGCTAAACAAAGTAGCAATGATCTGGAGCCGGAGAAAACAAACAAAAAAACTTTAGAGAAGAGGGTTGACGATGAAGAACAGAAAGATAAGAAAGAAAGTAACTCTTTTAAGTCTAGTTTCCCTGCTTGCCTTATTCAGCGCGGCTTGCGGAAATAAAAGTTCGGAGAGTACAAACGGAGCATCGGCGGTAGGCGATAAAGTGACGCTGACCATGATGCACCCATGGACGACGCCCAATATCGACAATGACGTGTACAAGGCAAGAATTGCCGAGTTTGAAAAAAAACATCCGAACATCGTGATCAAGACGGACGAGGTTCCTTCCGCGCAATACAAAACAAAAATCCGTACAATGGCTGCGGCAAACAATTTGGCGGACATCAACGTTGTTTGGCCAGGGGCGGATATGGATCCATTGGTAGAGGGCAAACTGCTTGAGCCGATTAACGGTCTGTTGGACAACTGGAAGTCCATTCTGCCGGAAGCGGCACTGAAAGGCTTCAATGTGAAAGGCAATCAGTATGCCGTACCGACCAAACAAACGTTTGTAGACATCGTCTATTACAACAAAGAGCTTTTGGCCAAAGTTGGCTACAATGAGTTTCCTAAAACCTACAGCGAATTTATCGATCTGGTCAAAAAGCTGAAAGACGCCGGCATTACGCCGATCTCGCTTGGCAACAAAGAGAAATGGCCGCTCCAGTCCTCCTATCTGTCGATAATCGGCGACCGCTTTACAGGCAGCGACTTTCTGCAGAAGGTTGTGAACAAGGAAGCCAAGTTTACCGATCCGGAATTCGTGAAAGCCATCAGCGTCATCGACGAACTGACCAAACTTAAAGCTTTTAATGTGGATGCCAATAATATGGACACCGTACAAGGACAGGATTATCTTATTCAAGGCAAAGCCGCTATGCACATTTCCTCTTCCACTGTTGATGCCCGAATTCGCGTGAACAACCAAGACGGCAGCAAATTCGGCATTGCCCTGTTCCCAAGCGTGGACGGCGGTAAAGGGGATCCGAAAAAAAGCGCGGGTGTCGTACAGTACGGCATCGCAATCAAGAGCGGCTTGGATGAGAAGAAGAAGGCGGCAGCCGAAGAATTCCTTAAGTATTTCGTAAGTGAAGATTTGTATAAAGCATTGATCAGCAACGGCGTCGTTGTTCCGGCGAAAGTGGAGATTCCCCAGGATGCGAACCCTTATCTGAAACAATTGCTTAAACTGACCAGCAACGGAACAGCTCCTGTATTCGACAGCATGATTCCGACCCAGGTGGTGGACGTTATTCAAAACGGCCTGCAGGCGTTGACTGTAGGACACGGTACCCCTGAACAAGTAGCAGCGGATGCGCAAAAAGCAATGGACAACATTACGAATTAATGCTCAGTTAAACAGGCTTAATCCGATGCAAAGAAAACCCGCATACCGGGTTTTCTTTGTTCAAAGTCAAAGCTGACCGAAAGGAGAACTGCTGATGCAAACCTTGAAACGAAGCAGATACGCCATCTTTATCGGCTTGTTCCCGGCGCTGGTGATTTATCTCAGCATCGCGATCGTTCCGATAGGCATCTCGCTTTACTACTCGCTCATGAACTGGAACGGTATTGGTTCCATGAAATTTATCGGACTGGACAATTACATCCAAATGCTGCAGGACGATACCTTTTGGCTGTCGGTCAAGAACAACGTTATTATTATGATCACCGGACTGATCGGGCAAATTCCGCTCGGACTGCTGTTGGCGCTGCTGATGAACCGCGGGTTGAAGGGCTCCGGCTTTTTCCGGACCATCGGATTTATGCCGGTCGTCATTTCCTCGGTCATGGTATCCCTGATTTTTGGAATGGTTTACAACACCGAATACGGACTGCTTAACAATCTGCTCGCCTTTTTCGGACTTGATAGCTGGCAGCAGAATTGGCTTGGCGATTCCAAATGGTCGATGCTATCAATCAGCGCGGCTTATATTTGGCAGAACTGCGGTTTGTACATGGTTATGTTCCTGGCAGCTCTGCAAAACATTCCCGACGAGATCAACGAAGCCGCCGAGCTGGATGGAGCTACAGGCTTTAAGAAGACCCGGTTCATTACCATTCCGATGCTCCGCAGCACCTTAATGGTCACGATCGTATACAGTATAAGCAACTCGTTCCGCGTATTCGATCTCATACAGGTTCTGACGGGCGGCGGACCGGCTCACCAGACGGAAGTCATGACGATTTATATGTACAACAGCGCCTTTGTGAATTTACGCTACGGATACGGCAGTGCGGCTTCCATTATGATTTTGCTGTTCAGTCTTATCGTCATTTCCTTCGTCAACCGGATCACCCGTGAGAAAGATTAAGAGGGAAAGGAGGAATACGTTGAATGAAGAAAAAGTCTCCGTTATTCCTAATATTCGCATACACATTTTTGATTCTGTTCGCTATTATGAATATAGTACCGATTTTTTGGATGGTTATAAACTCGTTTAAGTTGGAGCAAGAGTATGCGGCAAATCCGTTCTCGCTGCCGTCCGGCTTCGAGTTCTCCAATTATGCGGAAGCGTGGAGAATCGCCAACATGAACGTTTATTTCTTTAACAGCTTGCTTATCACCTTTGCTTCACTGATCGTGACTGTGCTGCTCGGATCGATGGCCGCTTATTTCCTGGCCCGCTTTTCCTTTAAGCTGCGCGGATTAACCTACAGCCTGTTTCTGCTTGGTATGCTGATTCCCATTCATGCCACATTGATTCCGATCTTTCTAATCATGCAAAAGCTGAGCCTAATCGATACATATCTGTCGCTCATTTTGCCATATACAGCATTTCACCTGTCTCTGACGGTATTTATTCTGGAAGGTTTCATGCGGGGGTTCCCGAAAGACCTGGAGGAGTCGGGCGTTATGGATGGGGCCGGCATCTTCCGGATCTTCTGGTCCATCATTTTACCGATTACCCGTCCGGCCATGGCTACCGTGATCATTCTGAATTTTATATACAATTGGAACGAATATTTGTTTGCACTCGTTTTGATTACATCCAACGCCCTGAAGACGCTGCCGTTGGGCTTGTCCAATTTCGTCGGTATCGAAACCGCTAGCTATACGCTGCAAATGTCTGCGCTTACCATCGCATTGATTCCGATCATTATCTTCTATCTGCTGCTGCAAAAGCAATTGGTAACAGGCATGACGGCAGGAGCAGTTAAAGGCTGATCAATCTGCGTCCTGACAGCAAAGGAGAGATGACATGAAGACAAGCTACATCCGACGTCTGAGCAGCTTAAGCTTAAAACGCAGGGCACTTGTCATCTTCCTGCTGTTCGTCATTTTGCCGACGATAGGGGTCGGCGTCGTTGTGCAGTACAAATACAATCAGGTGCTACGCGAGCAGTTTATCAGCTCTACCCGACGCAACCTGGATAATGTGACGAGCCAGCTGTCAGAACAGACAAAGATGGTTGAGGATATCGCCGACTACCTCATTTTAAGTCCCGATATGCGGAGCTACTTAAGGACCGGACCGCCGCTCGATAATGAGCTCAAAGCGGATCTCAAGAACAATATTGAAAACTTTCTGACCTTCCAGTTGATGTCCAAAGGTTATATCCGCTCTATCGAAATTACGGGGTATAACGGGAACCAGATCAAAATGGGCGAGCCGTTCACCGGCGATGAAAGCCGCTGGAAGGAAGAAGCCATCGGGCGAAAAGGCGGCATCTTCTGGAGTGAAGGCCACACCCTGGAGAGCTCCTGGAATGGTCAGGTGCGGGTGCTGTCCATGATCCGCATCTTAAATTCATACATTAAGATTACTCAGCCGCTCGGCGAACTGACGATCAGGCTGGATGAAGCCAGCATCGCTTCCCAGCTGGAGAAAGGCGTGCTGGAGGCGGAAGCGGGGGGCGTGTTTATCGTAGGACCGAAAGGTAATCTGATCTTATCTTCCAAGGCCGCGATGCCGGGCGGTTATGTTCCGGATGAAACGCTGCTGAAGAAGCTGTCTTCCGGCAAAAAAGATTTCCTCAGCTATAAGGTACAGGGGAAACGGTATTTGGTCTTGTACAACCAGATGGAAAATACGGATTGGAAAATCATCGCCATGGTCTCAGAAGCGAATATTTCCGAACAACTGCGCGGCGTCCAGGCCATCATGATGATTATACTGACCGCGATCCTTCTATTGGCTTTAGTCGCTTTATTCGGCTTTAACCTGACGATCATCCGGCCGATTCTGAGGCTGAAGAAAGAGACGGGACGGGTAGCCGGCGGCGATTTCAGCGCCAGGGTTCCCATAGATTCCCAGGATGAAATTGCCGAGCTTAATCGTAAATTTAACGAGATGGTCACGACCATTGAAGAGCTGATCGAGCACAAATACAAGCTGGAGCTTAGAGAACGGGAGTCCGAGCTCAAGCTGATGCAAAACCAGATGGACCCTCACTTTTTGTATAATACATTGGATATGATCCGATGGACGGCGCGGCTGGAAAAAGCGGACAAATCGAGCCGTATGATCGAGATGCTGTCCAAATTTTTTCGTTCCAGCGCAGGCAACCGAAATTATCAGACCACGCTTGCCAAAGAAATCGAATTTGCTCAGACCTATTTATCTTTGCAGCAGTTTCGCCTGGGCGACAAGCTGATGTACAAGCTTTATCTGGAACCCGGGATTGAAGAGACTCCCGCACTCAAAGCTTCGATTCAGCCGCTGGTCGAGAACTTCATCAAACATGGCATCGATAAGAAGAAACCCTTCAGCATCATTGAAGTGATCGGCTACAGGTCGGAAGACGAAATTTGGATCGATGTAACCGATAACGGCAAAGGCATGCCGCCGGATCGGGCTTTTGAAATCAGCCATGCTTTGGCGAGCAGGCAAATGGAGCGTTCGGCGGGCCGCATCGGCGCACTTCTTAACATTCATGAGCGGGTCACCATCTTTTTTGGACAACAGTACGGTTTGGAGATCATTCATAACTCGGATGAAGGTACGGGAATCCGCTTAAGACTTCCCGGGCCGGAGCCCGAAAGCTAGGAGGGCATCTCATGGGCAAACAGGAAGCTGCGGAGCTGCGGCGGATCAAAATGCTGATCGTGGACGACGAGCCGATCATTTGCATGGGTCTGCGCTGCACGATCGATTGGGAGGAGCTCGGCGTCGAGGTCATCGGCGAGGCTTATGACGGTGAAGAGGCGCTCCGTTTGATGGAGCAGGAGCAGGCCGATTTTTTGCTGTCGGACATCCGGATGGACGGTATGGACGGCTTGGAGCTTGCCGCACAGCTCAGGCAGCGTTACCCGGATACGCAGATGGTCATTATTAGCGGATACGAGGACTTTGGTTACGCCCGCCAAGCCATCCGGCTCGGGGTCAACGATTATTTGCTGAAGCCCGTGGAAGTAGAAGAATTGACCAAAGTCGTGCAGAAATTGGTGGAAAGCATCAGAAGCAGAAGGAATACAAGCGGAGACCAGGACGTGAAGCTGTGGCTGGCGAATATGGCCCGAAGCGGCATCGCCTACGGAAAAATGGCGCCTCCGCCTCTGCACGGCGTCCAGTTCCGGATTCTGGCCAGCCAGTTGGCATGCTTCTATGAGCTTTATGAGGCTGTGCGGCCCGACCAGTACGAGCGTATCCAGGAGCAATGGATTCACACGCTCCACCGCCGGCTGGAGAATCCCGGGCTGCGCCCCTTTTCCATCTTTGACCATGAAAATTTGCTGATCACGCTGGCCGTGTCGGACCGGTTCATGGACGAGGGGGAGTGGGATTTGCTGCTGCGGCAAGATACCTTGCCGTCGCCGGGACAACTGCAGTTCTACTGCGGTGTGTCGGAACCGTACGGACATTTGGACGAGACCGCTCAGCGCTGTTCGGAAGCGGCGTCCAGGCTGAAATACTACGTGCTGGAGCATGAACCCGTACTGAATGCCGCCTATGAAGCGAAATGGCAGGGAGGCCGCAGGCCGGAAGTGCTGGATGTATCGGCGCGGGTGCAGCATCTGGTCGCCGCGTTGTTCAAGCAGGGCGAACAGGAACTGAAAGCGGAAGTGTCCGATATGTTTCATTTCTTTAAAAAGGAAGCTTACCTGCTGCAGGAGGTTGTCGCCGTCTGCGAGGAGTTGTTCGCGCTGCTTCGCCAGCGTCTCAGAAAAAGCGGCATGACCGGACTCGACGGCAGCCGTCCTTCACTGGATTTGAATCTCTACAATTCGTATCATGCGCTTGAGGAAGCGGCGAACCGGGATATGTCGGAACTGCTCGCGCTGATCGAGAAAAACGGCATCGACCGTTCCTACTGGATTATCGAAAAAGCCAAAAGCTATATGAACGATCAGTATCGAAGCGATCTCAAGGCTTCGGAGGTTGCAGCTTGGCTCAAGATCACGCCGAGCTATTTCAGTTATATTTTCAAACAGAGTACCGGTAAAGGGTTCACGGAATATATGAACGAGCTGCGCATTGAGCAGGCGAAAGCGCTGCTGGCGACGACTCACGACAAAGTGTTTGAAATTGCCGATCAGGTCGGCTACAAGGAATACAAATATTTCGTTTCGGTATTTAAATCGTTTACAGGCTTGACGCCCAAGGAATATAGAGGACTTCGCGCAAGTAAAACCGAGAAGGGGTGAAGCGGACGGTGGAGACATACAAACAGGCCGGACTGCCGTTGGAGGAACGGGTTCAGGATCTATTGTCCCGCATGACATTGAAGGAAAAAGTCGGACAGTTGAATCAGCGCATGTACGGCTGGGACGCTTACAAGATGGAAAACGGGGAGTTCCGAATTACGGATGCATTTAAAGAAGAAGTGGAAGCGTATGGCGGAATGGGCGCTTTATACGGTTTGTTTCGCAGCGACCCCTGGTCCGGGGTCGACTATTCCAACGGCATTACCGCGGAACAAAGCGCGGTTGCGGCAAACCAAATTCAACGTTATGTGATCGAGCATTCGCGGCTCGGCATTCCCGTACTGCTGACGGAAGAGTGCCCGCACGGGCATCAGGCGCTGGACGGTACGATGCTGCCGGTCAATCTGGGTGCGGGCTCGACCTGGAATCCGGAGCTGCTCGAGGAGGCTTACGGCCACGTGGCGGCCGAAATCCGCAGCCGTGGAGCACATATCGGGCTGGTGTCCGCCCTGGATATTCTTCACGACCCCCGCTGGGGCCGCTCCGAGGAATGCTACAGCGAGGACCCTTATTTGGCCGCCGCCTTCACGGCGGCCGCGGTGCGCGGCATGCAGGGGACAGGCGCAGAGAAATTGGCCGGCCCGGATCGCATTGCTGTGGTACTGAAGCATCTCTGCGCGCAGGGCGCAGGTCAGGGGGGGAGAAACGCTGGACCCGCGGATATCGGCGAACGCGAGCTGCGCGAAATCCATCTCCCGGCAGCCCGAGCGGGTGCCGCGGCCGGCGCGGCCGGTTTTATGGCCGCNACTGAAGCATCTCTGCGCGCAGGGCGCAGGTCAGGGGGGGAGAAACGCTGGACCCGCGGATATCGGCGAACGCGAGCTGCGCGAAATCCATCTCCCGGCAGCCCGAGCGGGTGCCGCGGCCGGCGCGGCCGGTTTTATGGCCGCCTACAACGAAATCGACGGCGTGCCGTGCCATGCCAATGACAAGCTGTTGACCGGCATTTTGCGGGAGGAGTGGGGATTTGACGGCATCGTCATGGCGGACGGTCAGGCGGTTGACCGCCTGTTGGCTTTGACCGGAAGCCATGAAGGCGCAGGGGCGATTGCCTTGACCTCCGGCGTGGACTTAAGCCTGTGGGACAAGGCCTTTACGACGCTAGAGGAGGCGGCTGCCCAAGGGCTTGTGTCCGAGCCGGACATTGACCGCGCCGTGGTCCGGGTACTGACGCTCAAGTTCAGGCTTGGCTTGTTCGACCGGCCGTATGCCGATGAGCAGCGCCCGCTGGCTGTTGTCGGCAGCGACCGCATGAGTCGGCTGAATTTGCAGGTCGCGCGGGAATCGGTCGTCCTGCTGAAGAACGAGGACGAGATTCTGCCGCTGAAGGCGGACAAACAGCGGAGAATCGCCGTGATTGGCCCCAATGCGGACCGGCTGTACAATCAGCTTGGCGATTATACCAGCGTGCAGCGCAAGGGGCGGGGAACCACTGTTCTAGAAGGCATCCGCCAAGCGGCGCCATCCGGGGTTGAGGTCGTGCACGCGCTCGGCTGCGGCATCCGCGATACGTCGGGCACCGGCCTGGCTGCGGCCGTAGAGCTCGCCGCCGGAGCGGACGCTGCCGTGCTGGTGCTGGGCGGAAGCAGCGCCCGCCAGTTCGGCGGCGATTTTGACGGCAACGGGGAAGCCGTCATTTCCGAAGGCAGTCCGTCCGAAATGGACTGCGGCGAAGGCGTGGATCTGGCCGACCTGCGGCCGGGCGGCATGCAACAGCGGCTTGCGGAAGCGGTGGCCGCTACCGGTACGCCGGTCATTGCGGTGATGATTCAGGGCCGCCCGCTGGAGCTGACGGATTTGGAGCCGCTGGCGGACGCTCTTCTATGCGCCTGGTACCCCGGCATGGAAGGCGGTCTTGCCATTGGGGAGATTCTGTTCGGCCAGGTGAATCCGAGCGGCAGGCTGCCGGTTTCGCTGCCTCGCTCCGCGGCGCAGCTGCCGGTATATTACAACCAGAAGGCGGCGCACCGTCTCCGCAACTATATCGATATGCCTTCGGCTCCGCTGTATCCGTTCGGATACGGTTTGAGCTATACCCGTTTTGCGTACAGCGAATTGACGCTTTCGCAAAGGGCCGTTTCTTCGGCGGAGCTTGCCGCAGGATACACGGTCCAAATCAGCGTCAAGGTAAAAAACACCGGTGCCGTCCGCGGGGCGGAAACCGTGCAGCTATATATCCGCGCCCTTGAATCGGGAATTACCCGTCGGATTGCCGAATTAAAAGGCTTCCGCAAAGTAAACCTGCATCCGGGCGAAGAACGAATCGTTACTTTGGAATTGGGGCATGAAGAGCTGGCTGTCTGGAACCGGAACATGGAGTTCGCCGTCGAGCCTTGCCGGATCGAGGTTAAGGTCGGCGGCAGCGCGACCGATACGCTTTCCGCCGAATTGAGCGTCGTACGATCATTTACAATTTAGCGGATAGAATCGCAATTCTATTGGATATTTTCTCGCAGTTTCCTGAATTACTATAGAAGTAAGCAACAAATAAGATGATAACAAGCAAACCTACCTCTAAACGCGGTCGTTCATCTTTGAAAGACCTCGAAAGAGGTTTATCTCATTGAGGCAGGAGGTAAGCCGATGGATCGAAGCTTATTACTGCGGCGTGTCCGCCTGGTGAGCGGAGAAGAAGTGGATGTGGCGATTAACGCCGGAATCATTACGGATATTGTTCCCGGAGGCGCGGCTTCTTGCGGCGCGGATTCGGAAAGCGAGATTTGGGAGCAACCCGGTACATATGTCTCCAGCGGCTGGATTGATCTGCATGTACACGCCTTTCCGGAGTTTGATCCCTATGGCGACGAAATCGATGAAATCGGGGTTAAGCAGGGGGTCACAACGATTGTCGATGCCGGAAGCTGCGGCGCCGATCGGATCGGTGATCTGGCCGCCGGCGGGCGGAAAGCGGATACCCGGCTGCTGGCTTTTCTGAACATTTCGCGTATCGGACTGCTGCGGGTCGACGAGTTAAGCCGGTTGGAGTGGATCGATCGGGACAAGCTGCTTCAGGCTGTATCGGAGCATCCCGATCTCATCGTCGGTCTGAAGGCAAGAATCAGCCGAAGCGTCGTTGGGGAAAGCGGCATTCAACCGCTGCTGATTGCCCGCGAGCTGTCTGAGCGGACAGGGCTGCCGCTGATGGTCCATATCGGATCGGCGCCGCCGAATATCCGCGAAGTAATGCCGCTGCTGCGCGGCGGGGATGTGGTGACGCACTACTTGAACGGAAAAAGCAACAATCTGTTTGACGAAGTCGGCAAACCGCTGGAAGTGCTTCGGGAAGCCGTCCGCCGCGGCGTTCATCTGGACGTCGGGCACGGGACGGCGAGTTTTTCGTTCCGGGTAGCGGAAGCCGCCAAGCGGCATGGCATAGACCCGAACACGATCAGCACGGACATTTATCGCGGCAATCGGCTGAATGGCCCCGTATACAGCATGTCCAACCTGCTCAGCAAATTCCTCTACCTCGGTTACACGCTCGAGCAAACCATCGGTTGGGTGACGGTACGGGCTGCCGAGTGGCTGAAACGGCCGGAGCTCGGGCGAATCCAAGTCGGCGACCGGGCCAACCTGACCTTGTTCGGGCTGGAGGAACGGCCGATCGCGTTGATCGATTCGGAAGGAGAAACGAGAACGGCGGTGCGGCGAATTGAAGCGAAAGGGGCAATCATAGGTGACAAACTCATTAAATGCTAGATACGGGCTGAAACGGGTTATCAACGCAAGCGGGCGGATGAGCATTCTCGGCGTTTCGGCACCGACGGACACCGTTATGGAAGCGATGAGACAAGGCGGACAAAGCTATGTGGAGATAGCGGATTTGGTAGATAAAGCGGGCGATTACGTAGCCCGATATGTCGGTTCCGAAGCCGCGGTTGTCGTTAATTCCGCTTCCAGTGGCATTGTGTTGTCCGTTGCGGCGATCGTCACGAAGGGCGACCGTCGGACAAGCGTGCGTCTGCATCAGGAACCCATTGAACAGAATGAAATCATCATGCTGAAGGGTCATAACGTGCAATACGGCGCTCCGGTTGAAACGATGGTTTACCTCGGCGGCGGCAAGGTTGTTGAGGTCGGGTACGCGAATGAAGGACGGGCCGAGCACATAGCCGATGCCGTTTCGGATAAGACGGCGGCGATCCTTTATGTGAAATCCCACCATGCCGTGCAAAAAAATATGATTTCCGTGGAAGAGGCATGGGAAATCGCTCAACGTAAAGGGATTCCGCTCATCGTGGATGCGGCGGCAGAAGAAGACCTGCAACAATATGTAAAAGTATCGGATTTGGCGATTTACAGCGGCTCCAAAGCGATCGAGGGCCCGACCTCCGGCATCGTAGCCGGGAAGCGGTCTTATATCGAATGGTTGAAAGTTCAGCTGCACGGCATCGGCCGCAGCATGAAGGTGGGCAAAGAAACCACTTTCGGCCTGCTCCAGGCGTTGGATGAATATGCCGTGAAAAAAGATAACAGCGAGCAGGAGAAAGCTTCCTTGCAGGCTTTGATGCCGCTCAGCCGGATTCCCGGTCTGGAAGTGACTATCGTTCAGGATGAAGCGGGCCGGGCGATTTATAGAGGCCGCGTCAAGGTGGACGAAGCGGTGGCGGGGATCAGCGCCAAACGGTTGAACGAGGAGCTTCAAAACGGCGACATCGCCATTTATACCCGGGATTACGGCATAAGACAGGGCTACTTTGACATCGATCCCCGTCCATTGGCGGGCGACGACATCATGATCATCGAATCCAGAATCCGGGAGTTAACGGGAGGTTCTAACCATGCCTGAGATAGCAAAAAGATTTTACAAACATCGGGTGGCTTTAAATGTTCTGGCCAAAAACATCTCCAACGCCAAGGAGGTGTTTGAAGCTGCGGAAGGGCATGTGCTGGTCGGTGTTTTATCCAAAGATTACGGCACGGTGCCGGAAGCCGTGGAAGCGATGAAAGCTTACGGCTTGGAAATTGACGATGCGGTTTCCATCGGTCTGGGCGCCGGCGATAACCGGCAGGCCGCTGTCGTTGCGGAAATCGCCAAGCATTATCCGGGCAGTCATATCAATCAAGTGTTTCCGGCGGTAGGAGCTACCCGCGCCAACCTGGGCGGTAGAGACAGCTGGATTAACAGCCTTGTTTCGCCGACAGGCAGGCCTGGTTATGTCAACATCTCTACGGGTCCGGTCAGCGCGGCACAGAAGGAACTTGCAGTGGTGCCTGTCGAGGCGGCCATTGCATTGGTTAGAGATATGGGCGGCAACGCTCTGAAATATTTCCCGACGCAAGGATTACAACGGGAAGAAGAGCTGCGTGCCGTTGCAAAAGCTTGTGCAGAGGCCGGTTTTGCGTTGGAACCGACGGGCGGCATCGATTTGGACAACTTTGAAGCGATTTTGCGCATTACGCTGGAGGCCGGAGTGCCTCGGGTGATTCCGCACGTTTATTCTTCTATCATCGACGCTTCTACTGGTCTGACGATCATCCGGGATGTGCAGAAGCTGCATGGAATGATGATGAATCTGGCCGACCATTATGCCTAAACGTATAGCGGCATTTGGAGAGGTTATGATGCGCCTTACGGTGCCGGGCTATGATCTTTTAACGCAGAGCAGTACGCTCAGTTACTCCTTTTCGGGAACCGGGGTCAATGTCGCGGCGGCCTTGTCCCGATACGGTCACGATGGGCGCCTGGTGTCCAGGCTGCCGGACAACCCGCTGGGGGATGCGGCCGAAGCTTATTTGCGGAAGCTCGGATTAAACACTAACCGTGTGCTTAGAGGCGGGGCGTATATCGGCATGTATTTCTTGGAGAACGGCTTCGGACTCAGACCTGGCCGTGTCACTTACTCCAATCGCCAGGAAAGCAGCTTCAATACGGCTCCGGCAGGAACCTACGACTTTAAGGGAATCGCAGGCGAACTGGATGCCGCACATTTCTGCGGTATTACACTGGCGATGAACGATAACGTCAGGGAGGCGATGAAGGCTTTTGCCCGGGCGGTAAAAGAGCGCGGCGGCAAGGTGGTTTTCGACTGCAATTACCGGCCGGGCTTGTGGGGAGACGGGGGTTACGCCAAAGCCAGGCCGCATTATGAAGACATGCTGCGTCTCGCGGATATCGTCTTCATGAACGAAAAAGACGCGATCCATGTGCTTGGGCTGCATACAAGCCGCACGTCGAGGGAAGAGCAACTGGCGGAGCTGATTCCGGCTGTCGCCGAACGTTACGGTCTGCAGGCGGCCGCCGGAACGCACCGGTCCATCCAAAGCGATAACCGTCATAGCTTGAAGGGCTATCTTTTTAAAGAAGGGGCTGTTGTCCATTCCGATCTTCTGACGTTCCCGGTGTATGACCGGATCGGGGCCGGAGACGCTTTTGCGAGTGGGATCATTCACGGAGAGCTAGAAGGGTTCGAACCCCAGCGAACCGTTGCTTTTGCGGCGGCCGCTGGGATGCTGGCGCACACTGTAGCTGGGGATACGCCGATGGCTTCCGAACAGGATGTTGTTCGCGCTATGGATCACGCCGTTAGAGATGTGGAGCGTTAACGTCATTAAAGGAACAGCATCAATAGCTTTCATTCATGGCTCGGGCCGCTGAAACGCCATATTCGGGATATTATAATAACATTTCAACATGACCAAGATGCATTGGATCAAGGAGGCACAATCAATGAAAATTACAAGACATCCTGAAAACCCCATCGTAGTACCCGGTGGATATGAATGGAGATTGGCTACCGTATTTAATCCAGCCGTTGTCAAAGATAACGGCAAATATTACATGATCGAACGGACCGCCGGTTCGCTTACCCCGTGCAAAAACTTCCTGGGCCTGCTGGAAAGCGAAGACGGCGTACATTTTACGCATGTCACAGACGAGCCAGTCGTAACCCCGGATATGTTAGGATTTCCATACGGCAGTGTTCAAGACCCGCGGATGGTCAAAATTGATGATACCTTCTACATGACGATTGCGGTGCGGCCTTGTGCGATGAACTACTATCCGACGGGCACCGGAATTCCGGAGCGTTCGATTCCGACCTATCCAGACGGCTGGGGAGAAGAAGAAGGGCACTGGCTGACACGCTCGATCCTGATGTCCTCCCGGAACCTGACCGACTGGGAATATGTGACGACTACAACGCCGCTTGAAATCAACGACCGTAACAACGTGCTTTTCCCTGAGAAGGTAAACGGCAAATACGTCCTGCTCCGCAGACCTGAAGAATATATTGGCGAAGCGTTCGGCACTGACCAAGCGGCTATCTGGATCACGTACTCCGACGATCTGGTGAAATGGGAAGAGCCTGTTCTGCTGGCCAAAGCGGAGAACGATTGGGAAGGCAAAAAAATCGGCAGTTCCACGCCGCCAATCCGTACCGAACATGGGTGGCTGCTGCTGTATCACGGCGTAGACCAGAACACTATCTACCGCGTAGGCGCGATGCTGCTTGACCTGGACAATCCGAATAAAGTGCTGGCCAGAACGTCCAACTTCATTATGGAGCCGGAAACCTATTATGAGAAGTTCGGCTACCAGATTCCGAATGTGATTTTCCCAACAGGCTGCGTATTGGATGAAGGGATTTTGCACATCTATTACGGTGTAACGGATACGGCCATCGCTTTGGCTACCGTCCCGCTTGAAGACATGCTTAATCATCTAATGGCCCAAAAGGTCTAACGGGAACGGGCTAACAGCTGCATGAATGAAATCGTTTATTTGAATCAGATAACTTCAACAGACAAACCCGTTAGGTTATCCGCGCAAATAATGGGATAGCTTGTAGCATCCATTTTATTTGAACTTATAGAGAGCCGCTTATCGAAATAAGGATAAGCGGCTCATTGCCGTTGCGATCTTTACCGGGAGCAGCCATTCGAAGTTGTCCAATATTCCTTTTCAGCACGTGGAATTCGATGGTCATCGAACCGACTAATGACAAGAACTTTGTTACAGTACATATCACTCTTAATTGAATCAATACTTATTAATACCCACACAACCTTAGCATAATTGCAATATTATACCTTTAAGATGCACTTGATGAAATGCAGGAATAAGCAGCATTGTTCTTTCATTTGGTTATTTGTGTTGTATGTCTGATAAATTAAGGAGTTGGTAATATTGCTATGATCTATGCAGCTCTTGGAGATTCTATCACATTTGGGGAAAACGCCTCCTCTTTTGCAAATGCGTATCCCCAATTGACCGTATCTACATTAAATTCAAGCTCCCATAAAGCTACTTGTTGTGTTATGGCTCGGCCTGGTTGGACCAGCGATGATCTGTTAGATTCAGTGATATGGCGGGGGGCTTCAGTTATTCGGCAGGCTGCTGTTGTTTCGATATGGATCGGAGGCGTGGATTTAGCAAACGCAGCATTGAGTTCACTTCGAAATCAGCAGCCATTAGCCGCAAAACAAATTGCAGCAAACTATATACGCAACATAGGTGCCATTGTATCCCAAATAAAAAAAGGATGCCATGCCCGCATCATCTGCTGCACGCAGTACAACCCATTCCCTAACAGTCCTCTTGCTGTTGAGTCAGTAGACAAACTTAATCGTATAACGAAAGAGCTCGCCCAAAGTTACGATGTAAGTATTGCTCCCGCTCATGCATGGTTCGAAGGAAAACAAGCGAATCTTATCTATGGATATCGAAATGGAAAAATTGAGGATGCCTTGAGCGGATCACTGCCCATCCATCCAAATGATAAGGGGCATCAAGTTATTGCAATGGGAATGGCACCATATCTTATCCCTCGTAAGTAGCATAGAGGCGCGGGAAGTATTGAAGATCGATTGAAATGCAGGGTGGAGTGCGACCCAAGCAACCCGAGAGCCAACCCCTGCAATAGCAGGAACGTCTCAGAGCTTTACGGTGACTGGACTCAGCGCAAGTACGACGTATTATTTTGCGATCGAGAGGTGATTTTGAACTAGAGAAAATATTAAAACAATTTCAAGTGTCAGATAAATCAATGAGTGCAGCATTTACTTGTAAATATGGATTTCAGTTTGAAGATTTAAGAAATCGATTGTTTAATTGGCGAAAGGAATTAAAAATAAAATACACATTAACCAGAAGATGGCTAACTAAGAAATATAATTCTGAGAAGATCGGTAGTTTATTTTCACCAGAAACATGCAATTGTACAAAAGAATCCTATTAAAACAATTGTTGAATTATTAGAAGACGCAAATTCTAATATTAAATACGAATGTATGTGAACAACAAGATGCCAATCGAGGGTAAAACATGGCTCATCCAATTAGAAAGTAAGGTTGCCGATGTGCCATTGAACCTATGCTCGCACTTGCTCTACTTTGTTTGAAAAACTTAGTTTGTTTAATTGACAAACTAAGATACAAGTGCTATCATCACACCATGATAACCAAAACTTATACTCACATTTTAATGGAGGAGCAAAGCCATCATGGATCAAAATATTAAACAAGCGATAGTCAGGGGAGAAACCTCGCTTGGCATCGAATTTGGATCCACACGAATCAAGGCTATACTGATTGATTACAATTTTGAAACAATCGGTTCCAGCAGTTATGAGTGGGAAAATCAATTGATCGACGGTTATTGGACCTACCATCTCAATGAAATGATTAACGGGTTGCAAGAAACCTATCGCCAATTAAAGCAAGAGGTTGAAAATAATTATGGCGTAACACTGCAAAAGATCGGTTCAATTGGATGTTCTGCTATGATGCAGGGCTATATTGCACTTGATCAAGCAGGGGAGCTATTGGTTCCGTTCCGTACATGGCGCAATGCCACAACGGGTACAGCTGCATCGGAGCTAACCGAGAAATTCCAATTTAAAATTCCTCAACGCTGGAGCATTGCACATTTGTATCAAGCGATTTTAAACGATGAAGAGCATGTCACTAAAATAGATTATATTACAACTTTGTCGGGTTACATTCATTGGCTGTTGACCGGCAGCAAGGCTCTTGGTTTGGGGGATGCCTCTGGCATGTTCCCAATCGATGAATCTGCATTGCAATATAATGAAGAGATGGTGAAGCAGTTTGCCAAATTAATTGCCGATAAAGATTACCCGTGGAATCTTAAAGATATTTTACCTAAAGTTTATACTGCTGGTGAACATGCTGGATATCTCAATGAAGCTGGTGCCCGACTATTAGATCCATCAGGCAGCCTGCAAGCAGGTATTCCGCTATGTCCTCCAGAAGGAGATGCCGGAACAGGCATGGTCGCTACGAATAGTGTCAAAAAGCGTACCGGCAGCATTTCCGTAGGTACATCGATTTTTGCCATGATTGTACTGGATAAAGATATATCCGTGTACCCTGAGATTGACATCGTGACTACACCTGATGGCAGCCCTGTCGGCATGGTTCTTGCTAACAACTGCTCCAGCGATATTAATGCATGGCTCGGCTTGTTCCGTGAATTTTATGAAGCAATGGGACTGAAACCCGATATGAATCAGTTATTCAGCGTCCTGTTCAACAAAGCGCTGGAAGCAGACGCTGATGGCGGCGGCTTGCTAAGCTACGGCTACTATTCAGGTGAGAACATTACCGGGCTTGCAAAAGGTCGTCCGCTGTTCGTTCGTTCTCCAGAAAGCCGCTTCAATCTGGCTAACTTTATGAGAGTACATCTGTTTACCGCGTTTGCTGCACTAAGGCTCGGGATGGATATTTTGACACAGAAGGAGCATGTGACAATTGACCGTATTTTGGCGCATGGCGGATTGTTCAAAACGCCGCTAGTTGGTCAAAAAATGTGTGCCGCAGCACTGAATGTTCCTGTTTCGATCATGTCTACGGCTGGTGAGGGCGGCGCATGGGGGATGGCAATTTTGGCATCCTATATGGTTAATAAGGAGCAGCACGAGGGCTTGGCTGATTACCTTACCACTAAAGTGTTCAATGATGCAGAAGGACAAGAGGTTTATCCTGACAGCGCAGATGTGAATGGCTTTGCCTTGTTTATGGAGCGTTACACGGAAGGGCTGGCTATTGAGCAGGCAGCGGTAGATCATTTTGTAGAAAATTGGAAGAAATGACACCTAAACAAAAGATAATAAATTTATCAGGTTATAACGAACCGTTCCTTATAAAAGAGGAACGGTTTTCAATACTTAGTTTTTTTTAGAAGGACACATCATTGTTCCAAAACGGACTAAATTTGTGTCGTGATATTTATGTATAAAACAGACCATAATTTGTGTCGCGAAACGGACTAAATTTGTGGACAGTACACAAGAAAAGAAAAAGCGTTTTTTGAGGTCGCAAAGACATATGCACAAAACCCGTATTTTATACATATGTCTATAAGTCGATTAACCCCCTCATATGTTGTCTCTACATAAATGACACAAAATTCCCTTGATTGTCATACCACCCTTTGTCGTTATCGGACGTTTGGAGGCCCCAACCATTTTAACAGGAATGCGGCTCCCTCGATTTTTAAAATATTGACCTGAGATGAGCTCTGCAAACCTCTTATTCGATGTCAATCAAGGAATTGCTTTAAATTGCTTCATTTTTCACCCATGCGGCCAATCACAGCTTTATCTGCTTCGGCTTTACGGCACCTTGCTTCACCGCCTCCATATATTCATATGGCGACAAGTCATAGATGCTGCCGTGGATGCGGATTCGATTGACGTACAGGAATCTAGGCTTTTTAAATAATATGAATGCTTAGCGTACGTTTTCCGCGTTTTGTTGGCGGGACCCCTTACTGATCTGCTAGGTCACGCCCCTATATATCCAGCTTCAAGGCTCCGACGAATACGTAGGTATATTTAAAACTTCGGGATGGAATATCATGGGAAACTCAAAAAGAACGAGCCTCGTCCCTTACGTTCCTAGCCTTTGGAGTCGGTTCTGCGCAGTGGATCTGCTCGTTCTAAAAGTATCATACCTCTGGATCTTCTTTCTTATGCGTGATGATCTGCAAAGAAAAAACGCCACCCGTTAAGGTGACGTTGATTTCATTATTTCTTACAATACACGGCGTGCCGTAGCGTAATGATTGCTCCACCAACCTTTGCTCATATCCGAGATCGTAACTCCCGGACTGCCGTAAGTCTGTAGAACTTTACCGTTACCGATGTAGATACCTACGTGATGGATCGGTGAATAAAAGAATACCAAGTCACCGGGCTGCAGTTGATTACGTGGTACATACGTACCGACATGCGATTGCTCGCTGGACGATCTAGGCAAATTAATACCATATTGTCTAAACACAAATTGCGTAAACGAGGAACAGTCAAAAGTTCGAGTATTTCCCGACGCTGAACCAAATCGATATGGTGTGCCCATATAGCGTTCGCCTGTAGTGATGATCTTATTCGCAGTTGTGGCCGCCGGTGCCGTTACCGTAGCGGCATGTGTTGTTGGTGTGATCGCCATAGCGCCGCCTGTGAAGACGGATAAACCCAGAGCAAAAGTCGCGATCATTTTATTGGCTTTTTTCATGTGTGTATCCTCCCTTTGTTGGCTCAATGGCCTGTGTTTTGTTGACCTGGGATCACTATAACACAGAGAGGATATCCGAAAATTTACCGCTATGTCCGTTAAAGTACGCGCGGCAACGATTCAACCGGGTTTATTAGAGTTTGCTAAGAACTGAATGAGCAGAATTTTATTGACTAAATAATAAAAACCGCCGGATGCTTTCCGAGGCGACTCTCTAAATTTATGGTCGATCAAAGAAGTCCTTTTGAGTTTTGCGTTTTCTAAGGGCTAGAAGCAGCCGGGAGCCAGCTAAAGCGCACATCATGTGCATCATATTGCGATATTGCCTTCGTACTCGTTAAATTAATTTCTTAGAAAAATAAGGGTAGAGCCAACGAAACGCTAAAAATCGTTAAAGCAGACAAATTATGTCAAACTCATTATTATAACCTCCGGATCGGAGGTTTCTTTGTTTGTTCAGTCGTCGACGATACATCGTCAAAAACGCCTCAAAAGGGGTAGTGTCAACATTTTGAGCGATTTAGACACGGCCATGGAACGGACGGAGATTCACCCGACTCTTATCTCTCACCTGTATGTTATCGTCCAACATTAACGATCTTCTTGATCCATGCTGGCTCACTCGTCGCCGCCCGCACAAGGCAGTCGGCACAGTCTGCAAAGGGCAGCGGCCGCAGTGGAGAGATGCGAGCCCATGGACCTGCTGTATAGTTCAGATTGCCATCCGCGTATTTAAGCACTGACGCTCGTACAATTACCCAATCCAAATCACTCCGTATTACTGCATGCTCGGCAATCGCCTTATCCTCGATCGCCTTCCAATAGATTCGGCGCATCAAGTCTACTGCCCACCGATTGACAGCAGAAAGTTCTTTTCCGTCGCTCAAATTAATGCCACTCTGCATGACTAGGTGCTTAACGCCAGCTCGCTGACAGGCCGCAAGTATATTCGGGATTCCCTCCGACATGACGGTGCCCGGTGAGAAGTTTGCCGCCATAACATTCTTTGCCGCCCTGATATTCAGAAGCCACTTCTTGGCGCTATCCGGCGAGAAGTTACTTGGCGGGCCTATGCAACTGATTACGGCTTCAGTACCGGCTATGGCTTTTTCCATGCTCGACGCATCGAATACATCCCCCTTCCGGGTGCTGATCCGCTCTGCGGGGGTAATGACTTCTGGCCGACGAGCCACGGCTACAACTTCATGTCCCAATTCAAGTGCTCGTTCCATCACTTTCCTTCCAGTTCCCCCTGTTGCTCCAATAATTGCAATTTTCATTAAAATGTTCTCCTTTCGCTGGTGATCATGATTAAACCCATCCTCTTATATGCGCATATAATGCACTCTAGAATATTAGGTAACAACTATGTATAATTATAAATAGAAATAAAAAGTCTACAATGATTAAAAAGTCAGGTTCCGTGCATTAGTTCACAATTCTTTTGAAATTATGTATTAATTTCAGGAAAGCTGGTGTTTCTCAGGTGTCAACGATGGATCGAAGGATACGCAAATCTCAAGAAGCCATAAAAATGGCTGTTGTTGAACTGATGATTGAAAAAAAATTTGATCAAATTACGATACAAGATATTTCCGACAGGGCAGATGTCAGCCGAAGAACCATCTATCTTCACTACATGGACAAATTTGATCTTCTGGATAAACTCATCGAAGAACATATTGAACAGATGCGGGAAATCTGCGATTCGACAGGCGACGACGCCGATTATGTGGATGCGGGGTTGTTATGGTTCGAGTATTTTGAGCGTCATTCTTTATTTTTCTCCGCGATGCTAGCGAGTAAAGGGGGCCCTTTTTTTCGTAATCGATTCCTTACGTTTTTCCTCCAAGAGTTAAAGAATAAAGAGAATGGTTTATCACAAGGGAGTAATCGAGGCTTAACTAACGGCGAGGAGGTTGATTTTCAATTTTTAGGAGCGGCTATCGTAGGGGTAGTGGAATGGTGGTTCAAGAATGAAATGCCCCACCCTCCTTCTTTCATGGCTCAACGATTGGGGACGTTGCTTGAACGAAATCTTGAAGCAGATTTCCCGCTTGCATGAAGAAAAGCCCTATGTATCGCCGCAAACTTGGCGAGTTTTCTTTAATATTGTTATCTATTCCTAATTCAACTAAACTCCCCGTTACTTCAATAAAAAAGGAACAGCTGCCGGCCCGTGGCATTCTGCTCCCTTATTTTGAACTATCGTCCCCCGATAGTTTAGTTCTCAGAGCGTAATGAGATGATGTAAGACTAAAATGTTCATTGCGGACCTCTATCCCTAATGATATACCCTTGCCCGAGTTCGATCTCTGTGAAGCCTGCCATTTGGCGTGCTTGGAACCCGATCGGCTTATTTCTGCCTACGAGAATGATATTTTGAATGTCGGCGATGCCTTCTGACGGTAGAGAAAATGCTTTGATATACGCAAATTCCTCGCTTAGCGTTGTATGAATAGCATTCATGAGCTGGTCATTTTCACCTTTACCGAACAAGTTCATAACGATCAATCCCGAAGAATCGAGCTTTTCTCTGCAAATCACAAAGAATTCTTTAGAGATCAAATGAAGAGGCGTTCCCTTTTCAGTAAAGGCATCTAAAACAATAAAATCATAAGCCTGTTGATCTTCACTTTCAAGAATTTGTCGGCCATCACCAATGCTCACATTATCCTTTCGGTATCCAAAAAACCTCTTACTTAACTCCACCACCTTGTGATCTAGCTCCGCCACCTTAAATCGTTTCTCTGGAAAATGGCCAGCAATCGTCCCAATCCCGTGACCGATGATAAATACGTTTTCGAAGGAAGGGGTGTTACATTCAATTAGATGTATAATAGCTCGCGGATATTCAAATAGGATACGTTCCGGATCATTCAAATCCATAGCACCTTGTATGGCTTTATTGGAAAACTCCAACACTCGAAACTTGCCTTTTTCACCGTACAACTCTGTAGTGTCATAAACGGATATCTCATGATTAGGGCTGGACGTTTTGAAAAGTAAATCCAAGTTATCGATCCCTTTCTGGCTGATCTTTGTGACAGTATACCATTATAAGCAATCAACCTAAAGAAGAATTCTATTAGTTGTCGAAACGATATCCGCCAATTATTAGAATATGCGGCCGTCACTTCGCCAAATTCGGAAAAAACAAATATGTCCCGTTTTTCCGTTCGTCTGTATTTCCCGCTTGTTCCATTCGCAGTAGATGTCGCCGCTGACGCAATAGTTCAACTCGAAGATCGGGCAGGCTTCCCGAATGCTTATCTTTGTATCCTGTTCGTAGATCAGATCGGAAATGATAATTTCCATTCCGGACCGAATCCGCATACGCGTGATGGCGCCACTCCCCATACGAGCGGGCAACAAGAGTTCTTGCTCCCAATGGCTATGGCGAGTACCGCCATTTACCCATGCTGTCAGTTGATCAAAGTAATCATGTATCGTTGTATTTGTAACGGTAAAGTTCGATGTCATCGTCAACCCTGCTTTCCTTCACAATCAAATTGATAACCATTCTCATCGATTGTACTTGGTTCTCCCTCGTTTATCAATAGCAGGGAAAAGAAGGTTGCGATGTCAGGCATGCAGGGTTGATTGATCTAGAAGCAACTGAATTTCGCATTAACATTTCATCACAATTAACCGACTCTACGGCCGTTTCGATACAGCAAATAAAGCAAATATGGCGCTCCAATCAGCGACACCATCAATCCCGAAGGAACTTCTTTCGGCAAAGCAACCAATCGTCCCGCCACATCGGCCGTTGTCAGCAGCAAAGCGCCGATCAGCATGGAGAACCCCATCATTCTGCGATGAGCCGTTCCTGTCAACAGTCTTGCCGCATGCGGAGCCAGCAATCCGATAAATCCGACGGTGCCTACGGTGGCTACAACGACCGCAGCTAATGCTACTCCCAGGCTTGCCGTCAGCAATCGATCTCGCTTGACGCGTTGTCCAACCCCTGTCGAAACTTCGTCGGTAAAGGACAATAATTCCACACGCTCCCCCAACCACCAGGCGATCGGAAGAAGAAGAGCAGAAACGATGACTAATGGAATCGTATCTGTCCATCCTCGCGCATACGTACTGCCCGCAAGCCAGATGAAAGCAGCCGTAAAGCTTGTCGTCCGCAGCACCAGGATTTGAATGACGGCCGTACCTACCGCGGATATGCTGATCCCCGCCAGAAGCAACATTCCGGGCTCCAGACCGCTTCGCCAAGCAGCCGCGAAAATAACAATGGAGATGATAACCGCTCCAGCAAATGCACATATCCCCATCAGCCATCCCGGCGCATAGGGCCATACAACCAACAGGGCCAGCACCCCCGCACCTGCGCCGGACGTAACCCCGATGACTGACGGATCGGCCATCGGATTGCGCACGGCACTCTGAATCAATAAGCCGGCTGCCGCCAGCGCCGCGCCGCCAAGCCAGGCGGCAGCCATACGCGGCAAGCGCAATTGCCACACCAGATGATGAATCGATGGTTCGCCATGGCCTAATAACCCCTGGATAAACCGTTCGAGGGTCAGCATGGAATGTCCTGAACGCAAGCATCCATATAGGGTGACGCCGAGCAAAGCCAAGCCAAGCAGGACACAGGCCGTGAACATTCGCGCTTTACTCGCTCTGAATCTGGAAGTTGCGGACATCGGGGGTGTCCCGGCGAATCCGCCAATTCCTTGACGCTTCTTTTGTGCGCGCATTACGAATACGACCAACCAAGCACCGCCAAGCAATGCCGTCACAGCTCCGACAGGAAGCGTGCCGTAAGTCGCCTGTAACATGGAGGTCAGCGAATCGGCAACGAGCAAAAGCCCTGCCCCCAGCATCGCGCTTGCGGGAATCAACAAACGGTGCCGCCGAATGCCGGTCAGTCGAATGATATGCGGCGCGAGCAGACCGATATACCCGATAGGACCAGCGAGGCTCGCACTGAGCGCGGCAAGTGTAATGGCTATTCCAGACAACGCCACCTTCGTCCAAACCGTACGTTGCCCCAGGGAAGTCGCTGACTCCTCACCAAGCATCAGCAGATCAAGGGATTTGGAGAAAAGAAAAACAATCGCCAACCCGATGACCATCCAGTGCCATGTGACCTGAACGCCTTGCCAATTGTTTTGCATCAAGGAACCCGAGCCCCACACGAACAAGTGACTGGCATCTTCCAAATACAAAATTTGCATCATATTCGTCAACGAAGACAGCAACAAGGTGACAATTAAGCCGGACACCACCAGACGAATCGGTGGTGCCCGATAACCCCCGGCCAGCACGTAAGCCATGCCGGCCGCCAGAACGCCGCCAGCAAGAGCAAAAACAAATGGAAACCGGTGAAGCAGAAAAGGACTCCATACCGTTCCTGCTACGACTGCCAAGTAAGCTCCCGCATTAATGCCAAGGGTGCCTGCAGAAGCGAGCGGATTGCGCAGCACCGTCTGCAGCAACACGCCGCTGGCAGCCAAAGCTGCTCCACAGAGCATGCCCGCAACCGCCCGCGGCAAACGCAGCCCCCATATGGCCTGATCAACAGCCGATCCTTGCGCAAGTAGAAGAGAACGCATTACATCAGATACGCTGATATCTACTTGTCCCTGAGTTACATGAAACATAAAGAGCAGCGCCAGAAGCAGGGCGCTTCCTCCTATCACACTGACCGCCTTCACATTCGCTTTCATTGCCCGGTCAACGCCTTGACAACCTCACCGACCAGCACTTTGGCGCTGATTGGTCCCCCATACGCCCAAATCCGACGATCTATCGCATAGACACGCTGCTGTTTGACGAAATCCAATTCGTTCCATAACGCATTGGCTTCCAGTTGATTCCGCAGTCCGCCTGTACTGTCCGTGTTTAAATAAATCAAGGAAGTATCCTGATAATCCATTAACGCTTCTACGGTTGTCACCGTCACGCCTCGTTGTTCAAACATCTGAGGCTGATAGACGTGATGTAATCCGATTTCTTTCATGATTCGCGCACCTTGGGAGTTTCCAGTGAACAACCATACGGCAGGACCCGATTGACCAGGTGTCATTTGGGCGAACACAACATTCGCTCCCGCTTTATTCGCGCCTTTCAGCCTCCCTTTGGCCTCGTCATACACCTTTTGCAAATCCTTGAGTTGCTGCTCGGCTTCATCCCCTTTGCCTACTATATCTGCAATTACACGGAATGTTTCCGTCATTTCTTCGTACTGCTCCTTCCCTTCCGGCGGATAGGGATCAAAGACCATGGTCGGCGCAATGGCATTTAGCTTCTCATAGTTCTTCTGAACAAAATACACATTGGTTAAAATGAGATCCGGCTGAAGTTCGGCAATGATTTCGAGATTAGGTTCCTGCCGGCCTCCGACATCCACAACCTCGGCCCCCAACCCAGGCTGTATATTCACCATGGTGTTAAAGCCTGTCGGAGAATCAATATCCGCTACGCCTACCGGCGTAATCCCCAGCGCCAGCAGATCTTCCGTATAACTGAAATCCAATGCCACGATTCTTTTTGGTGTTTCGGTCAACCTTACTTCGCCTAACGGATGCTTAAATATACGAGCCTCTTCCTGGTTAAGCGATGGCTGCCGATTCTTGGAGCAGCCAGTCAGCATCACTATGGCCAAAACAATAAATGTGAAGATAAACCCTTTTCTAACTCCCATCCTTATGTGCTCCTTTCTGTGAATGATAATGATTATCACATATATTCATAGCTCACCTCTACCCAAGGAAGACGCTCGGCAACCCATTAAGGACGGCAAAACGGACATACATCAGTTGACGATGCATGTCCGTTTCGTTTGTAAGGGATTCCGTTTTTATCGTTCAAGATGCTGCCCATATTGACTTGGATTGCAGCCATATTGCTTTCTGAAGGCGGCAGCGAATTGGCTCGGGTTGCTGTATCCAACCGCCATTGCCGCATCGCATACCCTCATCCGATTCGTCTCCAGCAGCCATACCGCTTTTTGCATTCTTTGTTCGCGGACATATTCAAAGATCGTTTTGTCGAACACAGTCCGGAAGCCTGCTTTTAGTTTTGTTGTGCCCATTCCTGCTATTTTGGCCAACTGCTGAATGGAAAGAGGCTGATCCAAATGCTCGAGTATCGCTCTGCGAACGTTATGCAGCTTCTCCAAGTCATTGCGATGAAGTGTCGTTAATTCTTTGCTCGACAGATCATATGTAGACAACTCATGAATAAAGAGAGTGACCAGCTCCAAAACCTTACTTTCCATAAACAATCGCTTTAGCGCCCCGTCATATTCACATGTCCACATCGCCTGCAAAATCGCTTGAACAGCCGGTGAGATAGCTTGACCGCGAATGGTGTTTTTATATGAGTGTAGCATCTGCCGCAGTTTGCGATTCTCCTCCCCGTCGGCAAAATACGCCTCCAATATACCCGGACTCATTCGAATCTTAATGGCATTGTTCTGGATAGCTGAGCTTGTCTCCAAATAGACTTTGGTTTGATGGGTAAAGAACACCGTACTCTCAGGACCGGATAAGTTCGTACAAATGGCATTATTCCATTCACAGTAGCTTTCTCCGCTTAGGCGATAAACCAAACCCAAAACTTGGCACTCCTGGTCGATCCTCAATCTCAGATTTTGATGCAGACTTAAACGCTCCAGTAAAATTTCCATCCCCGGACGAATAACCATTCGGTGAATCGTGCCATTTCCAAGTTCATTCGGAAGGATCAGTTGTTGTCCCCAACTTGAACGAGACAGTTTCCTCTCCAGCCCCATCGATAAATGATCCATATATTCGTGCATGCGGGTTAATTTGAATTTGTGCTGCATAAGCCACTTCCTCGATATCTATAATGAGTATCATTCTCATTATAAAATATAATAAGGAATAATGCAGGATTGTTTTTCTGGCGCTATCCTCTTACTTTAAGAACGTTTTATAAACCGACCTTGTCTTCGACGCAAGCAACTCTCATGACCAATGCCAACCTTCTCTGCATCACAAGTCCTAGCCGCTAGTTTCATACAGTTCTCCCCTCTGCCTGATCATTCTTCATTGGCCTCTATCTTCTCCACGACCACCTGCACGACATAGCAAATTCCGCTATGATACAACCCTTACTTCCGTTCTGCTTCTCCAGTGAAAATTTGTATCACTTACGGCATATATTTTAAAATGTTTGTGTGAGCTTTTCTGCACGCACAATGGCATTCGCTTTAATTTCTTCAGCTTTGTTTGGTGTTGCCGCATGGCCTTCTATAAAAATACTTCAAGTGATGGAACTCCAAAAAAGTCCATAATTGCTGCTTTGTATGAATCGATAAATGTTTTTCCGACTGCCATGCTGAAAGACTTTGCTTCATTATAGAAAGGGCGATATGACGGTCGGGTGTCGTTTGTGACAACATAGACACCTTGGACAGTACCCAATTTGGGACAGACTTATCCCGTTGGTGATTGATTGTTGATTTCTGGCCAAAAGAAAAACCGCTCTATCAATCATAAGGCGGTAAATTCTGAACTAACGTTTTCCGTTATCAATGACTCGTGGTACGGTCTTCCCCCAGTCTGTAACGGCAAAGTGCACTTTATCCCTCATACGCTTGCATCAAAGTTTTTATGTCAATTTTACTCTTCGTTTGGAGCAATGCTTTCATAACTCTTTCTGATTTTTCTGGATCTGGGTCGCTTACCATCTCGGTTAGAGTGGAAGGAATAATTTGCCACGACACGCCATACTTATCTTTTAGCCAACCGCAGTTTTGAGCCTTTTCATCTCCGCCTTCGGAGAGTTTTTCCCAAAAATAGTCCAATTCATCTTGATCTTCACAGTTCACGATAAATGATATTGCCTCTGTGAATTTGAAATACGGACCGCCATTCAAGGCTACGAATTTTTGCCCGTCCAATTGAAATTCCACGGTCATTACTGTTCCTTCTGGTATCCCGTGATTATCTTTGCCATGGTGAGTGATTCTTCCTATCTTCGAATTTTTAAAAATAGAAGTGTACAACTCTGCCGCCTGTTCGGCTTGTGTATCAAACCACAAGTTTGGCGTGATTTTTTGGATTTTGCTATTCATAATTTTTTCCTCCTTAATATTCAAGCGTTTTAGTAGGTTTATACACAATACAGTTTAGCATAAAAAATGAGCCATGGTTTCTTTCAAATTGCTATGTTTAAAAAGTTGCTCATTGAAAACAAAAAAAGAACGGGAAGCTTCCCGTTCCAAGCTACTGCGAATGTCTAACTGTTGATACCCGCTGTTTGTATTTATTCTTATTTGAAATAATAATTTCAATCATGATAACTAAAATGAGCGATAACCCAAATAACGGCATCATACAACCTAGTACAACCATAAAAATGATGAAGCCTATCGACAGCCTGCCTGTAAGATTTGGAGGTGCTGACAAGGAATTTTTCTTCTTCCGGATGAACCACGTTCTAAAGCCCCAAAAAATAACGAGCAGAAACGAAAGACAAACTAGCAGATTCATTAATTTATTGAGCCAACCGAATAAGTGGCCTTCATGCAGCGGAATTCCCCAAGTATACCATTTCGCTAAAATTCCGTAATCCTCATAGCCTACTTTTGAAATCAATTTACCGTTATATTGATCAAAGTAGGTCGTCACTTCCTCATAAGGGCTAACGTCTAAGCCTGTTACACCGGTATTGCTTCCTTTGGAAACCGTATACACGCCGTTTTCACCGGATGGGTAAATGATTGAATATGGTTTGGAAATGTTATTCTTCTCCACCTCATTCATCAACTGTTGGACAGTAATCATGTTGCTTGGGCTAGACATTGAATCCATAGGCGCCATACCAGTATGATCAGCATGAGCTTCGCTGGATGTTGGGGCTTCATTTTTACGGGTAGCCCAAGGAATTTCGTTCATGTCCGATGTCGGCGGATGTTGTTTTAAGAATGGAATGCCGATCGAAGGATGCTTTTGAGCTGTCGAATAGATGAAATCCCCCATAAATGCCGACCAGGGCAACCCGGTAAAAATAATGATAATCATTGGAATTGTAATGATGATTCCGATGAGCGCATGCCATTTAAGATTCTTTTGCCTCTTCGTTGGGCTTGGCTCTTTCTTCAAGGCTCTTCCTTTGAACGTCATATAAATACCGGAGAACAGCAGGAAGACCGCCCAACAGGCAGCTAGTTCCACCAAGTAGTTAACGACCGTTCCACCTACAAACAGTGAACTATGGAGAGCTCTCATGAAATTTGAAAACGTATATTCCGCATTTTGACTGCCGACGATTTGGTTATTTTTATCCAAGAATATGTATTTTTGGACGCCGTCTTTAGTCAACGTCAGTCGTGTATTATACGGATCTGCTAACATAATTACTTTTGCAACAGAATATCCTGCGTAGGTTTCTTTAGCCTTTTCAATTCCTTGATCGATCGTCAATGGTTCGGTTTGACTGCTTTTACCAAAAAATTCATGCTTATACACATTATTTTCTACATTTGTATAGAACAAATAGCCAATACCGCTTAATGTTAGTGTAATCAGCAGTGGTGTAATAAATAATGCTGCATAAAAATGCCACCGCCAAAAACGGTTATAATTCGTTTTTTCCATTTTGTCTTTCCTTTCATGTCATAAGAGTGTAACCCATTCACCATTACACAAGCTCCTGCACCCTATCGATGGCCTGGGTGCAGGAATGATCCCCGCATAAAAAATGTCACCTCCTGAATAAAGACTCCCCTTCGAATACCTACTTCGGATTCAGACTACATTATACTTATTGTGTTTGACTTTGAAATGACTCGATAGTGCTAGGAATCGATGAACAAATTTTGAACGTGTATGCCATCGAATGGCACTCACCTCGTAGAAAATGACTGCCAACTTGCCGGAAGCCATCATCAGTCAGTCGAATATCAACTATCATTGGATACCCACAGGTTATAAACCAGCTCCCTCTGGTTCTTGGTGCTCAGTCTGTTGTTCCGGTTGAACTTGAGGTCCCAAAGATTGATACAGAATTCCAACAGTCAACAGCATGATAGCGTCCATAAACAGAATCATGAGCAAAGGATGGTCCTGCGTGATCATGACACCAAGCATAGCCCCCATCATTCCGCTCATCACTCCGGACAACATGCCGTCGAGTGCAGCAAGCCAGCTATAGGCCTGGCCTGCAAGGATTCCCGCGCCAACTCCGAGCGTCACGCTAAGAACAGTTGCATAGAACAAGGATTGTAACCAGATTCCGAGTAGTGTTCCTCCAATCAGCCCAGTCATCATTCCGACGGTCATGGCCGCCATCATGGCGGTCATCTTGTTAAGCCTGGAAGCATCGGTCCGGAGCCGCACGATCATAGCTGCAGCCGCAATCGTCGTTGCCAGAGCGGATATCGTTCCGACAATGACCGTTTCTGAAGCGGATCCTGAGCTGCTGGCGGCAGTCGCGGTTCCATGATTATGATCGTGCTCTGCTGCTACAGCTAACGGTGCTGCCATCCACATGCTTATCACCATAATCAACATGCAGAATGCTACCTTTACCCAGTTCTTGCTCATTGCCACAAACACCTCCGCATCATTGTAGTTCATCCCATAAGCTCTTCACTCTATCATAGTCATCTGCAATCAGAATAGTATGACTCGTTCGAGTCATTTTTCAACGCCAAATAAGACATCACACCAGTATCCCTTCTGAAAACAACTCCTTAGAGCCACGTCGTCAGGCTATGAAACAAGTTACAATGATGTTCAAATACGAGGTGAAAGAGAATGAAGAAGCCATACTATCGCGTGCTTGTAGCCGTTCACGAAGAACGGATCCGTCAGTTGATTTGCATGAATTTGGAAAAATATTCCGCATTTATAAGGGAAGCAGAAAATTTCGAGACGGCCATTAGTGTGCCTACTAATTCATTCGATCCCTACATAACCAGGTTCCGCCCAAAGCAAAAAACACGTCGAAGGCAAGTCGGATCGAAACTCTGACTCCCTACTTGCTAGGCAGGTGCTCTTCGAACTGAGCTATGTCCCTTCGTTGTCATCTTTTCGGTGCTTTTCAGTGCCTTACTGATTCTCCCTATTTATATTTTATTTTAGTTGGCACTTGATGACAGCTTCGCTGGGAACAGAGACCCCTACTGCCGGGATTCCAACTGGTCCATGTGTTCTACCACTTCGTCAAGATCATTATCGAGCATTCGCATGTAGCCTTCCAACTGGCGGAAGTTGCTTTTCGTTTGCCTGCAAAATGTGTGCAGCTCGTCGGGGAAACGGCATTCAGTTTTTCATTTTGTGCCTCAACCTCGCCTTTTTTCCAATGCTGCAGCAAATACGCATATTGCACCGCCGCTAGCGCTGCCGGTGATCATTATTTTCGACATTTTCTTGATCCTGTATGGACTCTTAAATTTTTATCCAAAAAAAGAAAAATATATGATATATTTGACAAGTAACTTAAAACATGTTCAGGAAAAGAGGATGTTATATGAAAAAAATCTTTTTAACTTGTCTTACCATGCTCATGTTTTTGATTCCATTTTCCCCTGTGACTTCCGCCAGTGGAGATCGGCTGATTTATGACACGATGTATAATGTCGCCGGTAGAGGGTTAGTGTCAGACAATAACAGGTTTTCGTTTCAATTTGATAACTGGGGCGATGCGCAGCTCTGGGACGTCAAGACAGGAACGATGTTATGGAACTCCAAGACTAAAGACACGAGAATACATAAACTCCAGATTAATTATTTCAGCGGGAAGTTGGTAATATCAGATCCGCAAAACACACCTTATTGGACGTCGGATAACCTGGCGTGGGCTAAGGCATGGTATGGAGCAGACAATGTGCCGGCCAATCTTAGAGGCAATGTGCTGATCATGCAAAATGACGGCAATCTTGTACTGTACAACAATGAAAATCCGGCCTTGGGCTGGTATCCTGTCTGGGCTTCCAATACAGGTGGACATTAGACACCATCCGTATCTTGCAAGTGGATTCACGCGCTCATCCGTCATCATTATGTAATGTGATTTCATTAAAAAGTTGTTGTACACCAAAAGATCTCTTCAGTAGTGAAGAGATCTTTTGGTAGTGCGCCACGCATGGCAATTAAGTGTCCGGTGAACCTAAAGTGGTTGCATTGATTTGGAACACTAATATTGACAGTATCCCAAATCAATGCAACCTGTTTTATCCAGTTCTCACTACTCCTGTCGCCTTACCTTCCTTGCTCCTTTCAAGTGGATTTCCCGATCCGCGCAAACCCCTAACTAAAGAGGACTATGGGGCTGATTCGTTCCAGTACCCCAACTTTAATTTCTCATCTACAATTTGAAACGTCGTCCACAAATGAGATAAGGTTCTTGTCACCCGACACATGGCTGTGAGTTAAAACGTATTATATACATTTATACATTCTTTCGCAGTCGGCTCATAAAAACAGTGCTTCTTCCATCGTCCTACGAGCGGCTGATTATACCAAGTTGGCGGACATGGTCCGGGATTTTCGAACGATCCTGGACGGAAGTACCATAAGGAGAATTTGGCTGGCCAATTCCGCTCCCCTTTCACAGAACGTTGCGCCAGACGGCGTTCCCTCTCTCTTGACTTTTGATAGTACAAACCATGTTGCAACGCTTCGAATGCATGCGGCTGATTGATCATTTGGGGAATTGTCCGAATTCCTTTAAAATCGGAGCAATTCGCTCTTATTCGGTTAATGCCAACATTTCCAACAAGGAGCATGCCCATTTCACCTTCGGTCTCAGCTTCAGCTCGAAGCAACCTTGCCAACATATCAATATCCTGTTTCCTTGCTTTTACGACTGCCATGTGGCTCACCTCTTTAGATTTCTAGACTCATCATATTGTAGGTGAAGCGGATGTGTTACTCTGGCAAAATAGAGAGCGATAATAAATAGCCGTTCCATCACACTCTTCTGGCCGTTTAACGCCTGCTTGCTGAACATCTTTGATCAAGTCTCCAACCTGTCTGGGATTCGGATGCCTTGGTAGCGACCTAACAGCTCGGAAAGTCTCGTCCTTATCGCTTCTTTTAATTCCTCCGGCTCAACCAGAATAACCTCATCTCCTAATCCAATGAAAAACTCCGCATAAAAGGAAAGATGGGATCGGGACACAACCTTGTCAATAAAGCCGCTTCCGTCTGCATTCAATTGCAGAGAGAGCCAAATCTCTGCCTCGCAGCGTTGCACGCCTTTGCGACTCAGATAAGCCCGAAGGTGGGTGGGGTCTTTCACAGGCTCCTCTTCTTCTCGCCATGTAAGATGGATATCGCCAAGCTCAAGCGGCTCTATGCCTGAAGTATCGTAGACAGCCGTTCGAATCCGGTCGCACCGGAACAACCGATAACCTTGGCGCAGGAAGCAATGCGCCAAGCAATACCAGTACCCTTGGTTGGCATAGAGCAAGACTGGTTGAATCTGACGGCTGCTTTCCCCTTTCTCATCCGATTCGTATTCGATAGCGAGTACCTTTTGCTCCACAGCGGCTTCCAGCACAATAGCCAGGTATGGAGCATCCCCCCACCTTGTCGGTGCAATGAAATCGAGCCGGTCTTTCATGCTGTCGATGCGATTCCTGACATCTCCAGGCATATGCAAATAAAATTTTTTCAGCGCAGAAACCGACTCCGCTTCGAATGGAAGCGAGGAATAATGACGTAAGGCATGCACCGCAAAAAACATCGCCACCGCCTCCATTTCCGTAAACGCGATAGGCGGCAGAACCCTTTCTCTTACTACTTGATATCCCCCGTGCGGGCCTACTTCCGAATAAAGCGGAACCCCCAGCTCGCTCAATTCCTGCAGATCTCTCAAGATGGTGCGCGTGGACACCCCGAATTCATCGGCAAGCTCTCGAACCTTGAACTGCCGCTTTCGATTAACGGTCATCATCAGTTCCATCAGTCTTTTCGACTTAGGCAATTCAGATTTTGGCATTTTAATTCCCCATCTTGTTCCAAATTAAAGTTCATGACAATCCCTGTCACCATTATTCCTTATTATAGTCTCAGAGGGCAATACAAACTTCAAAAATGATGGAGGAATGACGAATGTCAACATGTGACAAGAATCAAAAAGTCGAATTCGTAACAATGAGAGACGGGGTCAATCTGCATACGATTGTTACGCTTCCGGAAGGGGGAGGCCCTTGGCCAGTCATTCTCAGTCGAAATCCGTACCCGTTCATGCAGGCGGATTTTCTGGAGCAGGCGAAGTTCTGGGCTGGGCACGGATATGCCTTCGTTCTGCAGGAATGCCGAGGCCGGGGGCAATCTGAAGGAGAATGGATTCCCTTTGTCCATGAGAAAGAGGATGGGCTGGATACGCTCACTTGGGTGATCGAGCAATCTTGGTCGAACGACCGCATCGGCACTTACGGTTCCTCTTACTTGGGGATCCTTCAGTGGAGCATGGCCGCACACTTGCCCCCGGAAGTCAAAACGATGTTTATCGCCGTCGCCGGAATCGAGCGGTACAAACAACTTTACATGAACGGCATGTTTCGGCACGACCTCTTCACCGCTTGGGCGATTTGGAACGCCGGCTATGAGCCGCTTTTGCCGCAAGATACGCTTTATCGGGAAGCGCTGTCCGTGAAACCTCACATCGAGATGGACCAGCATCTGTTTGGGCATAAGCTGCCTTGGTATCGGGATTGGGTAACAGAGGTCGATCCCGATAGTCCTTTTTGGAAAACAGGTTTTTGGGCCGAACTGAAAGAAGCTCCCTGCAAGACGAAGATTCCGCTCATGATCATCGAAGGATGGTTCGATCAAAATCTCAATTCGTCCGTCTTGAGCTACAACAAACTTCCCGAACCCGTCCGATTGGGAAGTTGTTTTCTCATCGGGCCTTGGGTGCATACAGAAGATGTTGCCGGCGACCTGGATTATCCGAATCATGAATTATGGGAGCCGAAGCAGCATCGAGCCGCATTGCAGTGGTTTAATCATCATTTGAAAGGCGAGCCGTTCGAGAACGGGGATCTAAAGGGAAAGGTTCAAACTTATGTAATCGGGGAAGGACGTTGGAAAAGCTGGGACGGATGGATCAATAACAATAGCGTTGCGCGATATGAACTGGCATGCACGCAGGGGCCCATTCATTGCTTGACGCTCGAAAAATCGTTTGCGGAAACTTCCGTTTCCTATGCATACGATCCTTCCAATCCCGTACCGACGAAGGGGGGAGCCGCTTTGATGAATTATTTGTCCGGGGCTCCTGACGCTTGCAGGCCGGCCAGCGTCTATCAAGACGCGCCGGGTACGAGGACGGACGTCATTTCTTTCTTGTCTGAAGAACTGGAGGCCCCCTTGCAGATCTCGGGGCCAATTACAACGCATCTGACCGTAAGCTCGGATGCCGAGGATACTTCGTTCACGGTATGCATCATGGAGCAGTTTGCTGACGGTACCACGTGCAACATTCGCGATGGCATCACTAGCTTGCGTTTTCGCAATGACCGTACATCACCCTACACGCCAAACGAGATCGTCGAGATCGAAATCGAATTGTGGCCGATCCTCTGGACGATCCGCAAAGGTTCGAAATTGAGGTTTGATATCTCCTCATCCAATTTTCCGGCCTACCATGCGCACCCTAACATCACCGGATCTTGGGCGCTTCAAGAAGAGATGAGAATCGCGAAGCAAACGATATATACCGGTGATATTCGTTCATCCTGGATTGAAATTCCGGTTCTATAGAACCTATAGACTAGAACTAACAACATCGCTGATCTGCCTGTTTCCGGCAAGACGTCCCGATCGGAATACTATTGGGCTTAGAGTAAGAATAAACGCTAAGCCAGACATGATTGAAGGCTTAGCGTTTATTTTCGTTAACATGCCCGCCCGAAACTGATTTCACTTACCATTCCGCATACACAAATGTCGGAGACCTTCCGGTTTAGCAACTCTTTTGTCGATATCCGTTCAATCAATCCGGCACAACCCGATAAACATTTTTCTTCCCTATATTTTGCAAAATGCGGGTTGGCACACATGACATTTTCACCACATCCGTTATCCCTTTTGCATTTTTCGTTAAGGTTAACATCATGATTGTTCCTCGCAGTCTAGCGGTATGCCGGGGAAGTTCGGTGGAAACGAAATTCCCTAGAGAAGACGCCGCTACCCGATTTCTAATGCGTCCGTCTATGTCCTTCACCTTAAACATTCTTATCGGATGCAGTACATGGGGATGCGCTCCCAGCACTACATTCACACCATTTTTAAACAACAGCTGCATGAGCCGGATTTGGCTGCGGTCGGGATAAGTTTGAAATTCTTTCCCGAAATGTAGGCAAGCAATGATAAAATCTGTTCTATTTTTCAAGCTGCGCACGTCCGATAATATTTTTTTCCGGTTTAGCCTGTTGACTAACCACGGCTCCGGCACTGGGATCCCGTTCGTTCCTTTCGTATAAGCCAATATTCCGATTTTTATTCCCTTTACGTTGACAATCAGTTTCCGGCGGGCTTCCCGGGCGGAACGATACGTGCCCGTATGTCGCAGACCGTGTCGATCTAGGACGTTCAATGTCCGCCTCAAACCGGATAGTTTCCCGTCCATACAATGGTTATTGGCTGTGCCTAATACATCGAAGCCCAAGTTCCGGAGCGCAGCAGCGAACTTGTCCGGGGAGTTAAACAACAGTTTTCTGGGCTCTTCGCGAAAATTGTTGCCGGAAAAGGTCGTCTCCAGATTGCCTATCGTTAGATCGGATTTCCGCAGATAGGGTTTCACTTTGGCAAAAATAGGTGCGAATCCGCCTTCCCGTGCGGCCGAGGCGATCATCTTCTTTTTCATCAACAAATCTCCGACTGCAGCGATTGTGATTTTCGTCAAACCACCCACTCCCTTCATGATTACACCTTATGCGATAGAAAAGCGAAATGCTTGTAAGTTGGGCACCCTCGGTACGGCCAGAAGAAAAAAGCCCAAGCCTGGATCGGCTGAGCTTTCGCATTTTAACCCGCTATAGGTTGACGCTTTTCATACTCAATGCCAATTTGTGCCGCGGCTGTAATCAACTAACCACCGCTATTGGCGATCGCCTGCCCCAATACCTCTTCATTTCCATAGATACGCGCTGTGTCAAAATGACGATATCCCGCTTTAATGGCTTCGAGATTTGCTTCCACCCGAACGAAAACGGCAAGGTGGACGAATTTCGCTTGATGCTCAACGCTATGTTTTGGGTGGCCAGGTCCGGGGCG
Organism: Paenibacillus sp. sgz302164; assembly: GCF_056120505.1. NCBI lineage: Bacteria > Bacillati > Bacillota > Bacilli > Caryophanales > Paenibacillaceae > Paenibacillus > Paenibacillus sp. sgz302164. Next base: position 403,990 of record NZ_JBVYOL010000004.1, read on the forward strand.
CCATGGTGAGATCTAGTGCTTCATTTGGATAATGATGAACCTGGGAAAATGAGTAGTGTTTTCCCTCCCCAAAAAAACAGCAGCTCTGGACAAAATCCAGCAGCCGCTAGCCGATGGTTGGATCATTCATTGGGTTTTCTGCCAAGCTTCCTGATTTAATTCTCCATTTATTGCTGCTGCAGCTACAGCCCCCGATGCGGCTGCGGCAATGGATTGATGCATTAGTGAAGACGCGTCACCCGCTGCGTAAACGCCAGGTACACTGGATTTTCCAAATTCGTCGACTGCAATCACCTCCGTATCCGATATGTGGCAACCAATGGACTGCGGCAAATCCGTTCCCTGAACCAGTTCCGACTTGAAGAAGATTCCCGTGCACGGAATTTCTGTCCCATCCTCAAGCGCAACATGGTTCACCATACCCTCACTGGATAAAATGGCACGAATCGGCGTATCGAATAGCGGAATATGATGATCCCGCAATTCATCGCGTTCAGCCTCGCTCAATTCATCGGGGCCATTCGTGCAAACGACAAACCGCTTCGTCCACCCCGACAACAATGGAGCGAAATGCATGAGTGCCGCTCCTCTGCTAATGACAACCAGCGGCTCATCCCTTAATTCCCAGCCATCGCAATACGGGCAAACAAACGCGCTCTTCCCGTAGACCTCGGTCAATCCCGGTATTCCAAGCTTGCGATCCCTCATGCCTACGGCAAACAACAGCTTTTTGCTGGCGATCTTCATCCCTGTGGCCGTCTCCAGCAAGAAGTATCCGTCCTCACCCGTGATCGACACAACGGTATCTTCCGCCTGGGAAACCGACGGATAGACGCGCAGCTGCTCCTTCGCAATACGTCGGAATTCACCCGGGCTGATTCCGTCCCGCGTCAAAAACCCGTGCGCCTCCCGGGTCACGGCATTGCGGGGACGTCCCTCATCAATGACAATCGTCTGCTTCCTCGCGCGTCCCAGCATAAGTCCGGCGCTCAAACCGGCGGGACCTCCCCCGATAATCGCTACATCCACTTTGTTCATGATTGTTTAACCCTCCTCGTTAGCATGATCAATAATTTGGAGACTATCGTTGTTTTCAATTCCCGGGTTACCAACGATTGATAAGAGTATCCCTTTAGCAGCAGTAATTGGGTCAGGTAAATCATCTCCAAATGCTCGGTCTTTCGGGGGCGATCGTGACAAGCGGCCATACCTCGTCAACCAGACTGTGTTCCCTGAAACCTACCGCCAAACTCATGTAGCAGAACGCCCTCGCGCAGCTCAGCGCCCTCTCCACATTGGCCCAATCGACCAGAACAGGGCACATGGAGACAAATAAGAGATCAAAGGTTCTCTCCCATCCCCTCACCTCAAGATCGATGTTTTCGAAAGGTTCGTGCATCACCTTGACCGTTCCAGTCGCCAAGCCCGAACTATTTTGCTGATATGTGAACACGCCTCATGAAAAGAGAGAAGACGAAACCTACAATCGCAACAACAATAGCAATTTCAAAAACATGTTGTATACCTGCTGTCAAAGCAAGCGCGGCGTTAACTGGGTCCGCCTGGTCTGCCGTTTGCTTCAGAATGTTGCTCATGCCAACAGACATGATACTTACCGCAACCGCAGTGCCGATCGCCCCCGCCACCTGCTGGACCGTATTCATAATTGCGCTACCGTGCGGGTAAAGTGAAGGAGGCAATTGGTTCAGACCATTCGCCTGCGAAGGCATCCAGACCATGGAGATCCCGATCATCAAGAAGGTATGAAGCACAATGATTTGGGTTATGGTCGTCGTTGTCGTAATTCCTGAGAGAAACCAGAGCACGACGGATATCAAGGCCATACCAGCGGGAACAACCCATCTCGGCCCAAATTTATCGAATATTCTGCCCATAATCGGTTGCGTGATCGCGTTCACAATCCCCCCGGTCAACAAAACAAGTCCGGCAGAAAAAGTGTTTAGGCCGAGGCCTCTAATCAAATACAAGGGCAATATAATCATGGCTGACATCATCACCATTACGGCAATCATAAGCATAACAGTGCCAACCGTAAACATGGGCTGTTTGAATGCCCTCAAATCCATCATCGGCTGCTTCATTCGCAATTGCCGTACCGCAAATATTAAAAGCGCCAGTATGCCGACAATCATCGGAATCACGACCTTGGGCGCTCCAAGTCCTCCTTCTCCTTCCCCGGCGCTGCTAAAAGCAAATACAATTCCACCAAAGCCAAGCGTAGATAAGATAAGCGAATAAATATCTATTTTCGGCTTGGTAATCGTCGTTATATTTTGCATATATCGCATTCCAAACAAAAGAGAAAACGCCAAAACGGGAAGAGTCAATCCGAAAATCCAGTTCCAGCTAAGCTGCTCGATCAACAGACCGGAAAGGGTAGGTCCGACAGCAGGAGCAACCACAAGGACAAGCCCGATCAGCCCGTAGGTCGTCCCCCTCCTCTCAGGTGGAACAATGACCAGCACTGTGTGAAACATCAGCGGCAGGATGAGCGCTACGCCCGCAGCTTGAATGACCCTTGCAATCATGAGCAACTCAAATCCCGGGGAAACGGTCGCCACCACTGTGCCGAGTAAAGCCAATAGGAGCGATGCCGTGAACAATTGTCTGGTTGAAAACCATTGGAGAAACAACCCGGATACCGGGACTAATATGCCGAGGGTCAGTAAGTAACCAGTCGTCAGCCATTGGGCCGTTGCGGCGGTGATATGAAACTGGTTGATTAAATCGCTGAGCACTACGTTTAAAGCCGTCTCGTTAAACATCCCAATAAATCCGCTTAATAGTAAGGAAACCATGATCGGAATAACTTTATATTTTTGCACCGCATTATGCTGTGCTTCTGTCGCTGCCTGCATATTCTCCACTCCTAGTAATAATTCGACATTTTAGACTTTACAGATACGAGTTATCTTTAATAGACTTAAAAAAAGAAGTGTTATGTAACTATATTCAATTCCCGCACAAGATCCGACATTTTCTGATTTCTCAACTGTTCTTCCATCTTCTCTTCTGCCGATAACACCACCTTTTGAATCGGGCATTCTGGCCCAGGATCGAAACTGCAATCGAACATGGAGGCCGAGCCTTCAATCGCATGAATAATATCTAGGAATGAAATATTTTCCCAATTTCGTTTGAGTCGATAACCGCATTCACCCCCCCTTTTCGATTCAATCATGCCCGCCTTTTCCAACTTGGTCAGTATTTTAGACAAATAGGTTGGAGACACATTTTGCCGAACCGCCAACTGCTGTACACCCATTGGTTTTTGCGGAGTCGACGCAGTAAGAAAGAGCCTCGTATGGAGGGCATAGGCCTGGAAAACAGGAATCGTTGCCGTACCCCTCTGGGGTTGACTCAAACTTACCGAAAGTATCTCCATGAAATCACTAAGGTTTAGCGAGGTTCATTTTCGGCGGGATATACCCGAGTTGCCTGCCCATTTTTACAATTTGTCCTCTATGATGAAATTCGTGGGTGATGGTGTGCGTAAATAGCCATAATTCGGTTAACTCTACGCTGCCACTCTGCCAGGATGCTTCAATGGTAGGATCCCATTTGTTTTTAAATTCATTCAGAAATTCATAAACCAGAGCATCCGTTTTCTTAAAAACTTCACGCATTTTCTGTACATTGTCAACGGATTCTGGGTTTACTTTGGGAAGTGATTTACCAAGGGCACGACTCCCCAACCATACCCGATAACAATCGGCTACATGAGCATGCAGACTGCGAATAGAAACTCCGCCTAAGGTTTCAACTTCTTTAACATAATCTGTGGGGGACAAAGTTTCGCAAAAACGAAATAATGATTCCCTTGTACGTTGGATCAATTCATACTGGCTTTCGAATACATCCATCTTCTCGCTCTCCTTTTGATATCCGCTTTGACCACAGCTACAGCTTTATTTCCTTCTCCATTCTCCACTACCTCGGTGCCCAATACAGTCGAATCGCAGCTCGCAAAGGGAAGCACCGAGCGGCCGCTGCCGTTACCCATTCCATCATGACAATCGCATACGCATGGGTTAGCAACAGAAGCTTGCACTCTGTATTGACACCAGTTCGCTGGAACGAATCTGTATACCAAGTGCTACCGATTTCAGCCACGGTTGGTGGGGTCAAATCTGTTGGAGAAGGCCCGTTGGCAACACCCGTTGAACGGGTGGTCAAGTGACTTTATATTTTTGCACCGCATTATGCTGTTCTTCTGTCGTCACTGCTTGCATACTCTCTACTCTCCCAGCTAAAATTCAATATTCCAGCTTTTAAAGGTACCAGTTATCTTTAATTGGTTTAAAAAAAATAAATGTTATATAACTATATTCATTTCCCGCACAAGATCCGACATTTTCTGATTTCTCAACTGTTCTTCCATCTTCTCTTCTGCCGATAACACCACCTTTTGAATCGGGCATCCTGGTCCATGATCGAAACTGCAATCGAACATGGAGGCCGAGCCTTCAATCGCATGAATAATATCTAGGAACGAAATATTTTCCCAATTTCGTTTGAGTCGATACCCGCCATGAACCCCCGTTATCGATTCAATCATGCCCGCCTTCACCAACTTGGTCAGTATTTTGGACAAATAGGTGGGAGACACACTTTGCCGCTCCGCCAACTGCTGTACACCCATTGGTTTTTGGGGAGTCGCCGCAGTAAGAAAGAGCATCGTATGGAGGGCATAGTCGGTAGCCTTAGAGAACTTCATTCATAATCACCTCAAAAAAGGACTATACATATCTATAATAACTATTATGTTTCATTACGTCAAGGATAAAACATGCGCTTTTCTTGGAAAAGTACATCAACGGTCCATACCGAATATGGCGAAATACAGATCAAGGTGCCACACGATCGCTTCGGTGAGTTTGAGCCGGTCGTTACCCGAAAAATCAAATGAAAGTACCGGGATCGAGGTGTCTCCGACGCTAATTTCTAATGTCACCAATAAAATTATGCCCGTCATTTTTCATTTGGTGTAATAATAAGATCGGCCCCTTCCAAGCAGGACTTGGCCTATTCTGACGCTGATCTGCTGGTTTCTTAAGCATTAGAACTTTTGACTGTCCAGATACGTTAACATAGACTTAATTAATATCTTTAATTACGTTTTTTATATATTCGCTATACTTTGTGAGAAAAATTACGGTATTCGTTATTAATAGAGCGATTTGACATGGAGCCTCTGCGGGCATGATTTCAAGCGAAAGGGCGAAACCACAAGGGTTTCGTATAGCAGGCTAGCCTATCATGCCCGCCACTCCATGTAGAATCGTAGTCTATTTTACCATGCAGAGTAGCGAGGAATCCATTATTTATTATATACTACTATATATTAGGAACCTATTTCGACCAATGAACCATTTGGTTGCTAGCAGCAAGGTTCTTACTTATCATCCAAATCCATTCCAAGGAGAATCCCAATGAAAACGCATGTCAGCTTACCCGTGGAACAGCCGATCATCACCTCGTGGGCCAACCAGTCGCATGTTTTTTCCATTGCCCAGCGTCATCCCGCCTATAAACCCTGGATCTATTCGGGCTATATTCAAACCGAACTGATTTTGGGCTTGAGCGGAAGAGATACCGTTCTCAACTACTCTCATTTCGCCACCCCCCAAGAGGATTGTCCTTGGATTGAGACTACCCGTACGACCGTACAGCAGATCCAAGAATCAGGGGGAGATCTGGTATCGTTTTTTAAAGAAAATCTGCAGCAGGGCCATTACATCTATCAGTTTGTAGATACCTACTATATTTCAGCTTATCCGTTCTATCAGCTGAGACATGAACGGCATGACCCGATGATCATCGGATTTGACGATGAACAAGAGATATTTTACATGGCCGATTTCCATAAAAATGCGGATGGTGCCAACCGGTACGGGATCTTTGAAGTTTCTTACGCCCAGTTAACGGACTCCATCATTCATCTGACGGAAGATTTGAATATTTTAAAAGGAATTGAGCTTTTCCGCTACAGGACCGACGTCTCCGTTCCCTTTGATACCGAAGGGGTTAAGCAGGCTTTGTCCGATTATCTGGAATCCACTTATACGCCTCACCGGGAACCGACCTGGCTGTCCACTCCGGTTCTAGCGTACGGTATTGCGTGCTATGACCATTTGATCCGGCATATTGAGGACATCAAGACGGATAGCGGGAGGAGAGACTTCCGCTTCTTTCATGTCATGGGCGACCATAAGCTGCTGATGCATCAAAGACTCCAATATATGCATGAAATTGGCTTGATTCGTGCAGAACTTCCCCAATCCTACGAGGAAATCTTGAACGATGCTGCCATTACGAGAAACCTGCTCCTGAAATTCGGCTTAAACGGAAACATCCGTTTACTCGATCGGATTATCCTGCTTCTCCGCAAGATCGCGGAAACCGAAAAGAACATCCTGGGAGGGGTGCTGGAAGAATTGAAGACTTCCTGCTCCGCATCCGTTCAGGCTTAAATCACACAAAAGACTATTCTCGCCTGGCCGTCATCGCCGGCATTTGAGAATAGTCTTTTGACTGTTCATCCTGCTTACTTCGTGCCCGGAGTCACCGAAATCCGGCTTTCTACATAATCGACCACATCTGCGATTGTAATAAATTTGCCTGGAATCATATCCTCATCGGGAAATTCGAAATCGAATTCCTCTTCAATCGTCACAATGGCCCGCATATAACTTAAAGAATTCACGCCCATATCCACCAAATGATCCAGCATTCCAATCCGGGTCCTCCCGAGCAGCTCTTCCCAAATGGCCGCCATCCTTTTCTCTACAGAGCTTTCCGGTGCTTTATATTCATTCATTGTAACGGAAGGGTCAGGAAGCGGTAGAGCCTTTCGGTCTACTTTCCCATTCGTATTCAGCGGCATGCTCTCCAGCCGGACCGCATAGGCTGGCAGCATGTAGGACGGCAGCATCCGTGACAGCGCTGTCCGTATTTCGCCGACACTGTACGCACGGTCTCCCATATAGTAAGCGCACAGCTGGTTTTGTCCCGACAGATCGACCTGGGCCGTTACAACGGATTCCAAGATGCCTTCCAACCCCGCCAGCTGTGCTTCAATCTCACCCAGCTCGATCCGGTAGCCCCGGATTTTCACCTGGTGGTCGATTCGTCCCACATACGCGATACTGCCATCCGGCAGCCATTTCGCCAAATCGCCTGTCCGGTACATCCGCTCTCCCGGCAGGAAAGGATTTTCCACGAACTTCTCCTCCGTCAGCTCCGGACGCCGCCAATATCCTCGGGCCAGTCCATCCCCTGCGATGCACATCTCCCCGATCACGCCGACCGGCTGCAGTTGAACCCCGGACGGCTCCACAATATACACCTGCGTGTTCATGATCGGCTTGCCGATGTTGACTTCCCGGCGGCTCCCGCTGATATCCGCCATCGTGGACCAAACCGTCGTTTCCGTCGGACCATACATGTTGAACAGCTTCGCCTTCGAATGAATTCTGATCTGCTCCGGCAAACCCGCCGGCATCGCTTCGCCCCCAAGGAGGATCTGCTTCACACCGGTCCATCCCTTCCCGCGGCCCGCACCCAGCAGCAGCCCCATCCGGGACGGGGTGGTCTGAATGAGCTCCACATGCTCCCTTTCCATAAGCTCAAGCAGCTTTTGGGGATCATTTTGCTCCTCCTCTGTCGCCAGGATGACCACAGCCCCGACGGTGAGCGGCAGCAGGCACTCCAGAACGAAGATGTCAAAGCCATACGTGGTGACCGACAGGACGCGCTGGCCTTCATAGAAGTCGATCCGCTGCTCCATCCCCTTTATAAAGTTATGCACGCTCCGGTGCTCCAGCATAACTCCCTTCGGCTTGCCGGTGGATCCCGAGGTGTAGATGACGTATGCCAGGTGGCTGCTGCGATTGAGCTGCCCCGGATTCCCGGCCTCATCCTGCTGCAGCCCGGCCTCCGCTGCAACACAAACCTCCACATTCGTCGGAACGAGTTCGCGCAAAGGAGAGGAGGCCACCACCAGCCGCACCTCGCTGTCCTCCAGAATCGTTTCGATCCGATCTAACGGAAATGCAGGATCGATCGGGCAATACGCTCCCCCGGCTTTCAGCACGCCCAGCATAACCGCCGGCATGTCCACCGAACGCTCCATCAATATTCCTACGATCTGATCGGGCTGCACTCCACTGCCGCGCAGCTGATGCGCCAGCCGGTTCGCCCTTGCGTTCAGCTCCCGGTAGGTCAGCTGCTCTCCGCCGCACACGACAGCCAAGCGGTCCGGCGTCCGCTCCGCCTGCTCCTCGAACAGCTCGTGGACGGTTTTCTCCCGGTCATAGTCTGCTGCCGTGCAGTTGAACTGCTCCAGTATGTGCCTGCGCTCCTCTACTGTGGCCAACTCCAGTGAAGACAGCCTCCGCTGCGGATCCCCCAGCAGCATGTCGATCACCCGGAGCCAGTGCCCGGCCATCCGCTCCACCGTCTCCCGCTTGAACAGCGCCGTGGCATATTCCAGTGTGAACCGGAGACCCTCCGCCGACTCTTCCGCGTTCAACGTCAAATCAAATTTCGCCGCCATGAATTCCTGGGGATAGGCGGATAGCCGGACTCCCTCCATGACAAGCTCCTTTTGCCCCATATTGTTCATAATGAACATCGTGTCGAACAGCGGGTTGCGGCTCAGATCCCTCGGAAGAGCAAGCTTCTCCACAAGTTCCTCGAACGGATACTCCTGGTGCTCGTACGCTTGCAGCAGCCCGTGCTTGACTTCCTCCAAATAGGCTTCAAAGGTTTTGTCCGCCGCCGGATATTGACGAAGCGCCAACGTGCCGACAAACATCCCGACCAGAGGCTCCAACTCCTCCTGCAGCCTGCCGGCCACCGGCGTACCCACGATGATCTCACCGCTGCCGGTGTATTTGCCGAGCCATGCGGTATAAGCGGCAAGCAGCACCATATACAGCGTTGTGCCCGTTCGGGAGGCCAGCTGCCGGAGCGCTTCGCTCCGGTCTTTTCCAAGCGTGAATCTCACCGCTGCTCCTTCATAGCTGCGTACCGGAGGTCTGGCATAGTCAGCCGGAAGATCCAGAACCGGAAGCTCGCCGCTGAATACCTCCAGCCAGTAGGCTTCCTGCTTCATCAACCGCTCGCTTGCCGCCTCCCTCTGCTGCCATACCGCATAGTCCTTATACTGGATGGTCAGCGGCTGCAACGTTTCGCCTTCGTACAGCCTCGTAAATTCATAGGCCAGGTTGATCATGGATATCCCATCCGAAACGATATGATGAATATCGAACAGCAGCAGATGACGCTGCCGCCCCAGCTCGACGAGACCCGCCCGCATGAGCGGGGCCTGCTTCAGATTGAACGGACGCAGGAATCCCTTGATATATTCTGTCACATCATCCTCGTTCAGCCGGATGTTTTCCACATCAAAGGCTGCCTCATTCCTTACCCTCTGAACCATCTCTCCATTCTTCATCTCGAAGCCGGTCCGCAGCGTTTCATGGCGGGCAATCAGCCTGCGAAAGGCTTCCTGCACACGGCTGCTGTCCAAGGGACCATCGAGCTGAAGCACCACCGGCGTATTGTAGCTCATTTCCCCGCCTTCCAGGCTGCTGACGAGGTAGATCCGCTTCTGTGCCGAGGAAAGGGGATAATATTCTCTCTCGGGTGCCTTCAAAATCAGGGAAAGGCCCGTAGTCTGCTCAGCCTCCCCAGTCTCCTTGGCTCGTATGAGCTTCGCCAACCCCCGGACCGTCGGTGACTGGAACACCTCCTGCAAGGGGACTTCCACCTTAAAATGGTTACGTATACGGGCAGCCAGCCTCGTTACGCTCAGCGAATCCCCGCCCCGCTCGAAGAAGGATTCATTCACCCCGATGCTTCCCTGGCCGAGAATTTCCTCCCACAAGTCGGCCAGTCCCTGTTCCGTTGCGTCGGCCGGTGCTTCCGCTTCGGACGGATGGGCTGACCCTAGGGCCGGCTCCGGCAGCGCCTTCCGGTCTACCTTGCCGTTCGCGTTCAGCGGCAGCTCCTCCAGGAACACATAGGCTCCCGGCACCATATAGGCCGGCAGCTCCGCCGCGAGATATTCCCGGACAGCGGCCACCGTCAGCTCGCCCGACGGGACGATATAGGCGCACAAATACCGCTGCTCCCGTCCGTCCAGCCGGTCCATCACCACCGCTTCGCGGATCCCCGGGTGCCGGGCCAGTCGGCTGTCGATCTCGCCCAGCTCCACCCGGTAGCCGCGGATCTTCACCTGATGGTCCTTGCGGCCCAGGAATTCCATGTTCCCGTCCGGCAGCAATCTCCCAAGGTCCCCGGTCTTGTACATCCGTCCCCCTAGCGGGAGGAACGGGTCGGGCAGGAACGCCGCCGCCGTCTTCGCCTCGTCGTTCATATATCCGCGGGCTACGCCCACGCCGCCGATATACAGCTCGCCGACCACGCCCCACGGCACCCTCTCCAGGTCGTCGTC